>JAPLKJ010000075.1 GCA_026388125.1 Elusimicrobiota bacterium | reverse complement strand
GCCCAAGCCGGCCCCCGAGCCCCGGCCCGCGCCCAAGCCCGCGGCCGACCCCGAAGCTATAACGGCGCTTAACCGGAAAATGGACGATCTCGAGCGGAACATAATTTCGCAGCTGGAAAGAAGGCTGGGCGACCAGATGCGGTATTCGGCGCCTCCGCCCCCGGTCTATTACGCCCCTCCGCCCCCGCCGCCGGGGCGCGCGCAGGAGACCGACCTGCTGCTCAAGAAGATAGAGGAGATGGAGCGCCGCCTGTCGGATTTCAGCCACGCCGCCGTGGTTTCCGCTTCGCAGCTCAAGAACATCGAGGAATCAAAGATCAGCGCCCGCCGTGAAATAGAGGACCTGCTGAAGGCCGTCCGCGAGCAGCAGAAATATTCCGAGCTCGACCGGCAGATGCACGAGCAGCTGGAGCGCGCCTGGAGCCGCGCCGAAGAGCTGGAGAAAAAGCTGATGGAGTTCTACTCGTCGGTGCTGGCCCTCGAGACCAGGCGCCGCGAGGACGCCGACCGCGCCTCCGACAAGACCGCCTCGGCCCTCGACCTGCTCGCGCAGCGGCTGGAGAGCCTCGAGAAACGGATCGTGGAAAGCTCTCCCGCCGGAGAACTGCGCGCCGCCCAGGAAGAGTTCTTCCACCGCGCGCAGGAAGAGTCGCTGCGCCAGGCCGCCGCCCAGCAGGCGTTCCGCGCCGAGATCGCGGCCGGCATCGAGAAGATGGTGGTCAACACCCCGGCCGGCGAACTGCGCGCCGCGCAGGACGAGTTCTTCGTTAAGGCCAGGGAAGAGGAGCGCCGGCACGCCGCCGCCCTGGAGGCTTCCCGGCAGGAAATGGCCGCGGGCGTGAAAGAAAGCGCGCAGGCCTTCAAAGAGATCTTCGAAAATTACGTGCGCGTAGAGATGGAGCTGCTGCGCAATAAAATCTATTCCGAGACCGAGACGCTGCGCCGCGAGACGGCCGCCGCCGCGGAAGAGTCGCGCAAGCTGCTGCGCGAGCAGTCGGCGCTGGCCGCGGAAAAGAACGCCCGGTTCGAGGACATAGCCAGGGAGAACGTCCTGAAGACCGAGGGCATAGACGCCTCCGTCGCCGCCGCCGCCCGCCGGCAGGCCGACGCCCTTGAAGAGTTCTCCGGCCGCCTGCGCTCCGAGCTCGGCGCGATGAACAGGGACTTCTCCGCCGCGGTCAAGGCCGAGAACGACGCGCGCTTCGAGAAATTCGGCGCGAAATACGCCGAGGCGCTGCTGTCCGCCGCGTTCGTGGAGAGCTTCAGGTCCGCTGTTAACGAGTCCGTGGACAAATTCGAAAGATCCGGCGCGCAGCTGGAGGCTTTCCTGAAGGAGGCCAGCCCAGACCAGCTGCAGAAAGCCACGGGCGTTTCGGGCATGATGATACGCCGGCAGTTCGAGACCATGACCGCGATGCTGGAAGCCCTGAGAACGGATACTACCCGCCTGCGCGAAATAAAGAAGAGCGTCGAAGACCGGTTCGGGGATATCTTCAAGGAAGGCTGAAATGTCGGTTTACCGCACCCGCCGCGAGGACCTGGAGAACCAGCTGAACAAGTGCGCCCTGTGGGCCGTCACCTACGGCGACCTGATGAGCTACCTGATGATCTTTTT
>JAPLKJ010000161.1 GCA_026388125.1 Elusimicrobiota bacterium | reverse complement strand
AGCCACGCTCAGCGGCAGAAAGAACATCTCGTTCATCGTTTTCAGCAAGCCGGACAAGACCACGAACGTCATGATCTCCGATTTCCTGGAGAACGGCGCGGACGATTTCATCACCAGCGACATCGACGAAAAGATACTGCTCTCGAAGATGAAGGCCCACATCCGGCGCCTGCTGCCCAGCCTCAACCTGGCCAAGACGGTGGTAGTTTCGCGCAACGGCAGCATCGAGATAGACCGGACGAAGAGGACGGTGACGCTGGGCCTCAAGACCGCCGGAGAGAAAACGCTGGAGAACCTGACGCCCAAAGAGTTCGAGATCTTCTACATCCTCCTCGGCAGCGAGGAGGCTGTGGTCTCCAGGGAATCGCTGATGGAAGAGATCTGGCAGGAAAAATCCGGCCACGTCAACAGCGAGACCGTGGACAAGCACGTCGAGACTTTACGGCACAAGCTCGGGGTTTACGGCAGGAACATAAGAACGGTATACGGGGCGGGCTACACGTACAAGGCGGGGTAGGTGACTAACTTTCGGATCAAAAGAGGCGGCTTTATGAAAATACTTATCGCGGACGACGATCTTCTTTTCAGGACGCTGGTTTCGGAGGTCCTGATCGACGCCGGTTACGAGGTATCCGCGCACGAGAACGGGGCCCTGGCCTGGGACTCCCTGCAGTCCGAGGGGGCCGACCTGGCGGTGCTGGACGTGAACATGCCCGAGATGGACGGCGTGGAGCTGCTGGGGCACATACGCGCGGACGCGCGCTTCAGGGGGATGCCGGTGATAATGCTCACCATCCGCTCGATGGTGGACGACCAGGTGGACAGCTACGAACACGGCGCCGACGATTATCTCACCAAGCCCTTCGCCAACGAAGTGCTGGTGGCGCGGATAAAAGTGCTGGAGCGGCGCATCCTGGGGACCTGACCGCGCGGGGAACATTCCGCGGCGCGGGGCGGCCGCGGGGGCGATAATTTTATATACTGGACACAGCGGTAAAAGTTTCGGGGAGGCGATTCATGGAAACCATCTACATTGTTTGCGCGGTAGCGGCTACCCTGGCCTTCGTGGCCCTGGCCATACAGGCCATCCTGACGCTGCAGCAGGTCCGCCACACGGCGCGCGCCGTGGAATTCCTGGCGCTCAACGCCGACGGCAAGCTTACGGCGCTGGACCCGGCCATCGAGACCGTCAGATCCGTCTCCAGCGCGCTCACCTCCGGCTGGTTCAAGATAGCGCAGTCGGTCTACGGCCTTTTCTCGAGGAAATAAATGCGCCTCCTGAACCTGTTCAACCGCATCTACGACCCGGAGATCCTGGCCAAACTGGGGTTCCTCAAGAGCATCCGCCTTTTCGAGGGCATACGCCGGCGCCAGCTGATACACGTGCTGGAATGCCTGCAGGAACGCACCTACCTGAAGGGCGAGACCATCTTCGCGCAGGGCGATATCGGGCGGGCCCGGGGAATTCTTCGGCGAGATGGCGCGGCTGGAGGAAATGCCCCGCACGGCCACCGCGCACGCGCTGGAAGAGACCAGGGTTTTCATGCTTTTCAAGATCAAGCTGGAGTCGCTGCTTTTCGCCCGCCCGAAAATTGGCGTGGTCATAGCGGAGCAGCTGGCGAAGATCCTGTCCGCCCGCCTGCGGGCCATCCTTGAGAAGCCGGAGTAGGCGGCGGGCACTATAATGACGGAAAAAGCGGCCGACCAGAAGACCAACTACCTGCAGTTCGTACTGCCGGCGTTCATCGCGGTGGCCCTGATCTATTTCATCGTGCTGGCCAAGGGGGCCATTTTCCCCTTTATCCTCAGCGCCGCGCTGGCCTATATCCTGAACCCGGTGGTGAAATATTTCGAAGTGCGCGGCATCAAGCGCGGCTACGCGGTGATAGGCCTCTACCTGGGGGCCGGCACGCTGCTTTTCGTAGGCATCTACCTGCTGGTGCAGTCGCTTTCCGTCGAGCTGCAGTCGCTGCAGGAGACCTGGCCCGTTTACGCCGACCGCATACAGCAGTTCATACTTAACCTGAACACGAAGATGGTGAAGAACTACCCGCTGCTGGCGACCGTGAAGCTCGACCAGAAATTCGCCCGCCTGCTCGAGGCCGTGCCGCAGGTAATACTGGCGCTGCTGCCGGCCCTGACGCTGCTTTTTATAGTGCCGTTCATCACTTTCTTCATGCTGGCCGGCGGCTCGGGCATCATAGACTACGTCCTGGACCACCTGCCGGCGCGCAACGCGGAGATAGTGCTGCACATCGCGTCGCGCATCGACGCGTCGCTGGGCAACTACCTGCGCGGCATCCTGACGGAAGCCTTTTTTATTTTCCTGATAGCCCTGGCCGGCCTGCTGGCCATGGGCCTGGATTACGCCGCGGTCATAGCCACGCTCATCGGCATCTCCAGCCTTATCCCCTACCTGGGCGCCATCGTCGGGGCGGTGCTGTCCTCCATAGTGGCCTACCTGCAGTTCGGGACCATACTCCCTATCGTCAAGATCATGGCTTTCTTCACCGGCATCCGCTTCTTCGACGACTGGTTCCTGCAGCCGTACATCATGAAAAAAGCCGTGGCGCTCAACCCCGCCATCATCCTGCTGGCGCTGATGGCCGGCGGCGAGATAGGCGGCATCTGGGGCATAGTTTTCGCGATCCCGGTGACCTGCATCCTCAAGGAGATCCTGCAGATAGCCGTAGAACTGCAGGAAACGGAGTTCCGCTGGAAACCCAAGCCGGAACCTACCCGCATAAGCATCCCCTACACCTAAGAACATGAACGAGACCGGAAAAATAAAGATACTCGTAGCCGACGACAATACCGGGTTCAGGATCCTGGTGGAGGAACTTCTGGCCAAAGCCGGCTACGAGCCCTCGGTCCACGAGGACGGGCTGCTGGCGTGGGAATCCCTGCAGGCCGACGGCGCGGACATGGCCATTCTGGACATAAACATGCCCGTGATGGACGGCATGGAACTGCTAGCCCGCATACGCGCCGACGAGCGGTTCAAAGCGATGCCGGTACTGATGCTCACTGTGCGCTCCCTTACGGAAGACCAGGTGGACGGCTACGACTGCGGGGCCGACGACTACCTGCCGAAACCTTTTTCCAACGAAGTGCTGCTCGCCAGGATAAAGACCCTGGAAAGACGCATCCTGAACAAATAACCGGAAAGAAAAAAGCCTCCGCGTACTGCCGGAGGCCGGATGGGCAAGGCGGGAATCGAACCCGCACTACCGTGAGGTAACAGGTTTTTGAGACCTGCGCGTCTACCAATTCCGCCACTTGCCCCTGTCGAGCCTGAACAACGAAGACTTATTCTACAAAATTTACCGCGCGGTTCCGTCCTTCGGGACGCGGATGCCCAGCAGGTCGTCGAGCCGCACCGGCTTCAAGCCCTTTTTTTCGGCCTCGGCCAGGACCTTCTCTACGATGCGGAGGTTCTTCTCCTTCACTTTCCCCCCGCCGTCGTGCAGCAGCAGGATGGCGCCGGGTTCCAGCGCTTTAAGATACGCCGCCGTCATCTTCTCTTCCGGGATATTGGTCCAGTCGCTGCCGTAGGTCCAGTTCACCAGCGTATAGCCCAGCCGCGCGGCGGCCTGCTTCACCCACGGCTTATCGTAGCCGTTGGGCATCCGCAGCACCGTCGGGCGTATGCCGGTAGCTTTCTCTATGGCCGCGCCGGCCTTTTCCAGTTCCCGCTGCAGGATCGCCTCATGGTCCGGGGACTTCCCGACCGTCGGCCAGAACAGGTGGGTATCCGTGTGGTTGCAGACCAGGTGCCCGCCCCCGGCCACCTTCCTGGCCCGGTCCGGGTAGGCGCGCACGGCGCCGCCCAGCATAAAGAACGAGGCCTTCGCGCCATGCCGTTCCAGCAGCTTCAGCAGGTCTTCGGTGATATAGCCCGGCCCGTCGTCGAAGGTCAGCGCGAACTCCGCTTTTTTAACGTCGCCCCCGGCGTAGAATCTGCCGGCGTAAGGGTTGGCGGCGAAGGCGGAGGGCAGGCAATAAAGAGCGAACAGCAAAGAGCAGGAACAGCGCAGCAGTGATTTATTTTTCATAATCCGGGGCGTAGCAGGAAGTATCAGATCTCGTGTTTCTCAAGATTGCGCAGGCCTATTTTCCACGGCACGTAAAGCGCCGCGGCGTTGAGCGCCAGGAACATTGCCGCGCTGAACGCCACGGCGCCCGGGTCCCACGGGTGGTAGCGGCCGAAGCGCTCCGCGAAATGCATCTGCACCGGCCAGGCCTCCGTGCCCACCAGCAGCGCCAGGTAGCCCATGGAGGTGGCCATGTAAAGGAACCCGCCGTAGGAGGACTCCAGCTGGTGGATGTTCTCGACGTTAAAATCCGGGAAGGCGGCGCCGAAGCCGATGCCCATCACCGTGATGGCCACCGCCGCCACGACGATGGTGAAAGTGGAAAGCACCGACACGAAGAGGTCGGCGTTGAGCAGGTAATTGGAGACGGAGATCAGCACCGTGCCTATCAGCACCGACGGCAGCAGCGAAACGCTGAGCTTTTCGCGCAGCACGGCGGCGGTGGTGATAGGCGCCGCCTTGAGCAGCCAGTAGCTGCTGCCCTCCAGGCTGACGGCGGGGAAGGTGAAGCGCAGGCCGATGGCGGCCATCACGAAGCCGGCCACTCCGACATTAAGGAACGAGATCAGGCTTTTAAGGGCGGGAGTATCCAGCGGCAGCTGGCGGATGCTGAACAGGTAGACGGCGATCAGCGCCGCTATGAGGATTATCTGCGACCAATAGCGGGCGTCGCGCGCCAGCATCAGGCGGTCCTTCCAGTAAAGCGTGAAATAGGCGCGCAGCGCCGGGAACGCGGCGGCCAGGCGCTGCTCGGGCAGCGTGCCGCGGCCGCCTTTGAACCGGGGCGAGCTCTGGGCGCCGCTGAAGCCGCGCATATAGACGCGGCCGGATACGAAATAGATCAGCGCGTAAAGCGCGCCGGCGGCCAGGCACAGCACGCCGGCGCTGGCGGCGAAGGCCCCCCAGCGCCCGGCGGAATAGGCCACCATGGCCTTGGTCACCCACCAGGACGGCATATAGGGGGCCGTCGGGGACTGCAGGTACTGGATGTACTGCGCCACTATCTCGAGCGAATCCGGGCGCAGCAGCTGCTCGGGCTTGGAAAAGCGGAAGACGACGTAGACGAAGGCCACCGACAGGCTGCCCAGCAGCCAGGTGATGTCGCGCGTCTTCGACGACGGGAAGGCGTACATCACCAGCATGCTGAAGAAGATGCCCACGGCGCCGGCCAGCAGCACCAGCGGGACCATCAGCAAGCCGTAGGCCAGGTAGAAGCCGGCGCCCAGCGCCTTGACGCGGCCCAGCGCGATGACGAACGGCAGGATGGCCAGCACCAGCGTCCACGACGAGTAGAACACCGTCTCCAGCG
>JAPLKJ010000100.1 GCA_026388125.1 Elusimicrobiota bacterium | reverse complement strand
CCGAGCAGGGGGCCGGACGCGAGGCCGAGCTGCGGGAGCTCCTGAAAGAGAACCCCGGCGACCCCGCGCTCAAGAGCAAGCTGGCGGCCGCCCGCAGCCTGAGGTCTTCCGCGATCTATTATGAGGTGGCCAGGGAGTTCGCGAAAATTGCCTCCATCCGCGACTGCGCGCCCGGCCGCAGGCTGACGGTGGTTACCGGCGGCGGCCCGGGGATAATGGAGGCCGCCAACCGCGGCGCCCACGAGGCGGGGGCCAAGAGCGTGGGCCTGAACATAACGCTGGACATGGAGCAGGGGCCGAACCCGTACGTATCGCCGGAGTTCTGTTTCCGCTTCCATTACTTCGCCATACGCAAGATGCATTTCGTGATGCGGGCCAGGGCGCTGGTGGCGTTCCCCGGCGGCTTCGGCACCATGGACGAGCTGTTCGAGGTGCTGACGCTGATACAGACCGGCAAGAAAAGGCTGCTGCCTATAGTGCTGGTGGGCAGGCAGTACTGGACCGATATCCTGAACTTCGACAACATGGCCAAGTGGGGCTATATAGCCAGGGAAGACCTGAAGCTTTTCCGCTACGCCGAGACCGCGGAGGAGATCTGGGCGCATATAACGGCCTTCTACCTCGAGCATCCTATCGACGGAGACCCCGGGAAATAAACCTCGATGGCTGAAAAAGGGCGCGGGATAATGGCGGCCGGCTGGGCCGCGGCGGGCGCCGCGTGCGCGCTGGCCGCCTGCGCCTTTATAGCGCTCAACCCGCCGCCGGGCACGTTCGCCGCGCTCAACCCGCCGCAGAGCTCCCACGTGCGGGACGCGCGCTTCGCGCGCAGCATCTGCAACGGCGTGCAGTGCGTGCTCTGCCCTTACAACTGCTTCCTGCCGGAAGGCGCGCGCGGGCGCTGCCGGGTGCGCGCCAACTACGGCGGGAAGCTTAAGACCCTCGTCTACGCCCAGCCCGCCGCCGTGCACCTGGACCCCATAGAGAAGAAACCGGTCTACCATCTTTACCCGGGCAGCCTTATTTATTCGCTGTCCGCGCCGGGCTGCAACCTTTCCTGCAAAGGCTGCCAGAACTGGGAGATCTCGCAGATCTACCCGGAGCAGGCGCCGGCGCGCGTTTCGGTGCCCAGCGCCCTGGAGGTGAAGACCGGGCCCGACGGCCGGCTTTACGGCGAGCTGAAGCAGACGGAGGTCTCGGACCTGAACCCGGCAGATATAGTGAAGTACGCTCTGGCCACGCGGTCGAAGTCGGTGGCCTACACCTATTCCGAGCCGATAATTTTCTACGAGTACATGTACGATACCGCCGTGCTGGCCCGCAAGGCGGGGCTGAAGAACGTGATGGTGAGCGCGGGCTACATCAACCCGGGGCCGCTGGCCCTGCTGCTGCCGCTGATGGACGTGGTGAAGATCGACCTGAAAGGGTTCACCGAGAAGTTCTACCGCGTCTATACCGGCGGGCGGCTGGAGCCGGTGAAGCGGACGCTGCTGCAGCTCAAGGCGAAAGGGGCGCTGTTCGAGGTGGTGAACCTGGTGGCGCCGGGCCTGAACGATTCCGAGGCGGACCTGGACGCGCTGGCGGGATGGGTGAAGGACAACCTGGGGGCGCAGACGCCGCTGTTCTTCTCCCGGTTCACGCCGAACTACCTGGTGGGCGACGTGCCGCCCACGCCGGTGGAGACGCTTACCCGCGCCCGGAACCTGGCCATGAAGAAAGGGCTTAAGTTCGTGTACGTGGGCAACGCGCCCGGGCACGAGGGGGAAAGCACTTACTGCCCGCACTGCGGCCGGGTGCTGGTGAAGCGCTACGGCTACGCCATCCTGGAAAATCATCTTACGCCCACCGGCGGGCTGTGTCCTTACGACGGGACCACGCGGATACCGGGCATCTGGTAAAGGGGAAGCCATGAAA
Organism: Elusimicrobiota bacterium; assembly: GCA_026388125.1. Lineage (GTDB taxonomy): Bacteria > Elusimicrobiota > Elusimicrobia > Elusimicrobiales > UBA9959 > UBA9959. The sequence continues at coordinate 1,491 of JAPLKJ010000100.1, read as the reverse complement.
AACTTTATATTCTTCGCGCTGTGCCTGCTGTGCGCCGGCGTGCAGGCCCGCGAGCCGCAGTTCGCCGGGAAATTCTACCCGGGGAACAAGACCGAGATAACCGCTTTCGTGGACAGGGCGCTGGCCGCTTCCGGCGTGAAAAAGCCGGACGGGAAAGTGATAGCTGTGGTGGCGCCGCACGCGGGCTATGAATTTTCGGGGAACATAGCGGGGCTGGCCTATAAATACGTCGACGATGCCTACGATACGGTGGTGATCCTGGCCTCCGGCCACCGGATGGCGGTGAAAGGCGCGGCGCTGCTGGCCTCCGGCTACTACGAGACGCCGCTGGGGCGGGTGCAGATAGACGAAGCGCTGTCCCGCGCGCTGATCAAAGCCAACCCGCTGTTCGAGGACAAGCCCGCGGCGCACGAGGGGGAGCACGCGGTGGAAGTGCAGCTGCCTTTCCTGCAGCGCAGGCTGAAGAAGCCCTTTAAGCTGGTGGCGGCCACGCTGAACACCGAGGACCTGAACGATATCAAGGCCATGGGCGCCGCGCTGGCGGCCGCGCTGAAAGGCAAAAAAGCGCTGCTGGTGGTCTCCACGGATTTTTCGCATTATCCTGCGCACGTGCTGGCGGGGCAGGCGGATAAGGCCATGGGGCTGGCCATGGAAAGCCTGGACCCCGCGCTGGTGTGGAACACTTCGCGCATGCTGCTTGCCAAGCGGCTGCCGGGCCTGGAGACCTGCGCCTGCGGCGCGGCGGCGCTGGAGACCGCTATGGAGGCGGCACGCCTGCTGGGCGCGAAATCCTTCCAGCCGCTGAAATACGCCGATTCCTACGACGAGTTCCCGGCGGCGGCCGAGGCCGGGCGCGTGGTGGGCTACTGGGCCGGCCTGTTCACCACCGCGGCGGCGGGGCCGGCGCCCGCGGCCAGCGCGGCGCAGAAGGCGGTGCTGCTCAAGGAGGCGCGTTTTACCCTTGAGCAGGCCCTGGCCGGCAAGGAGCCTCCCTCGGGCCTGGAGCCCGATCCTTTCCTTAACCTGCCGGGAGCGGCTTTCGTTACGCTCACCATCGACGGCGCGCTGCGCGGCTGCGTGGGCACCATAGAGCCCATGCTGACTTTAATGGACGCGATCCGCTACGGGGCTTATTCGGCGGCTTTCCGCGACCACCGCTTCACGCCGCTGAAGGCCGAAGAGCTGGGAAAAGTAAAAATAGAGATTTCGCTGCTGTCTCGCCTGACGCCGGCGAAAGCCGCGGACATAAAGCCCGGCCAGCACGGCGTGGTGGTGGTGAACGCCGGCAAGTCGGGCCTGTTCCTGCCCCAGGTGTGGGAGCAGATCCCGGACAAGGACGGCTTCCTGAGCGAGCTGTGCGACCAGAAAGCCGGCCTGCCCCGCAACTGCTGGAAGGACCCCAAGACCGAGATCTACGCTTTTACCGTGGACGCTTTCAAGGAATAAAGTGGCAAATGGGGTCAGGTCTTGCATTTCAACATTTTGTTGAAA
>JAPLKJ010000254.1 GCA_026388125.1 Elusimicrobiota bacterium | reverse complement strand
TAAGGCCGCGTCCAGCGCCCGTTCTCCATCACGAAGGAGATATAGTCGTTCTTCCAGTCGCCGCCTTCCTCTTTCAGCTGGTAGCGTATCACGGCGGCGGTCTTGGTCATGCTGAAGACCTGCGCGTCGCGGAACTGCCAGCGCGGGACCTTTTCGTAATATTCCTTGTTGTTGGTCACGTAATCTTCCAGCGTGCAGGCCGCCTTGGAATTGGTGGACAGCAGCTCGTAGGCCTTCTCGTAGCGGCCCTCGGACAGATAGGTGAGGTACGTTTTGGCCGTCATGGTCAGGCGCAGGCGCGGGACGAAAGGCATGACCGACAGGTAAAATATTATGGCCAGCGCCGCCAGCAGGGCCAGGCCCAGGGCGGGGCCGGTGATCTTTTTAAGCCCCGACTTTTTTACGGCGGGGCCGGCGGTCCTGATCGCGAAATGCCCGGACGCGGTCTTGCTTACCGTGCTCGTCGGGGGTTTGGCCGGCTGCTCGTGGCGGTGCCTGAAAGAGTCGCCCCTTTCGTCCACGGCTTCCTGCATGCTCTCCATCTCGAAATGCGGGATGGTCCTGCGCGGCTGCTCCGGCGGCTGCGCGGGCGCGGCGGGCCGGGCCTGCGCGGGAGGGGGCGGAGGCGGGGGCAGGGGCCTCGCCGGCTGCCGCGGCGCGGCCAGCGTAAGCATGTTGCCGCACTGGTCGCAGTAGTTCTTCTCTACGGAATTGGAAAAGCCGCAGCCGCCGCACTTCTTCTCGAGCGCGGCGCCGCATTGCAGGCAGATGTCGGTGATAATGTTCGGCTCGCTGCCGCACTTAGGACACCGTATGACAGATCGCTTTTCCGGCATTAAGTTCGCTGTTTATTTCGGTTCCACGAAGAACATGGGCTGCCCGTATTCTACCGGCTTGCCGTCCTCTATGGAGATTATCTTCAGCAGCCCGTCGGCGGGCGCCGTGACGCTCTTGAAATCCTTGCCTACTTCCACCACGCCCAGTTCCTGGCCTTTTTTCACGGAGGCGCCTTCTTTCAGGTGATTGGTCTTGCCGGGGCGGGCGAAGCGGAAGATGCCGATGGAGGGAGCGAGTATCGGTTCCATGGTGGAGGCTATGGTGGTGGAGTGCTCGGGGTTGTTGTTGAGCTTGAGGCTTATCTTGTCCTCCCCGCACTTCCAGGTTATCTCTTCCAGGTCCGTTGTTTCCATCCACTTGGTCAGTTTGCTGAGTTTTTTAACGTCCATGTTATAGTACCTCCGTAAATTCGTTCAGGTTAAAGGCCCGCTTCCGAGGGATCGAACGCCTTCGGCAGCAGCTTGCCAGCGGTGGTGAAGGTTATCTTCTGCTTCTTTTCCAGCGGCTGCCAGTCCACGTAGATCATTTCGGCGTCTTTGGGCGCGAATTCTATTATCACCTGCCGGCACGCGCCGCAGGGTTTGGCCGATTTGGCCGCCACGCACAGGGCCTTTATCTTCTTCTCTCCGTGGCTGACGGCCTTGAAGATGGCCACGCGCTCGGCGCAGATGGCCAGGCCGAAAGAGGCGTTCTCAACGTTGCAGCCGGTGTAGATGCGCCCGGAATCCATCAGTACCGCCGCGCCCACCGGATAGCGGGAGTACGGGCAGTAGGCGTTCTTCTGGGCGGCTTTGGCGGCTTCCACCAGCCGGGTGCGGATGGCCGTTTTCGAGATCTTCGCGCTTTTGCGCTGTGCGGGCTTTTTTGCCATGGTCAGCTCCTTGCCGGGTCAGGCTTCAAGTATCAGTTTCAGCTTGGCGTAAGTTTTGGCCGGGAAATTTTCCTTATGCGTAAGCAGCGAATTCTTAATGAAAGAAGGGCAGTGGGTCCGGCATTTTACCGCGGCCACCAGCGGTATCGCTTTCACCAGCAGGCGGCGGATGTTCTCGATGTTGGTGCGCAGGGTCTCCGAAACCTTGCCCTGGTCCACTTCTTCCCCTTCCTTCCAGCAGTCATAGTCGGTTACCAGGGAAACGGGGGCGTAATGGAAACCGGCCTCGCGCGCGAGTTTGGCCTCCGTGGCCATGGTCATGCCTATGATGGAGTAGCCCATCTTGCGGTGGAAGTTAGATTCGGCCTTGGTGGAAAAAGCGGGGCCTTCCATGCAGCAGTAAGTGCCGCCCTGGTGGCATTTAATGCCCAGTTTTTTAGCTTCCTTGAACATCAGGTCGGAGATGCCCATGCAGAAGGGCTCGGCCAGGGGCACGTGGCCCACTATGCCTTCGCCGAAAAAGGTGGAAACCCGGCCCTTGGTCTGGTCCACGAACTGGTCGGGGAACACGAAATGCGTGGGGGCCAGTTCCTGCTTCAGCGAGCCTACGGCGCTGGCCGAGATTATTATCTTTACCCCTATGGATTTAAGCGCCCACATATTGGCGCGCTGGGGGATATCGGAAGGGAGTATGGCGTGTTTGCGGCCGTGGCGGGGGAGGAAAGCCACCGAAATACCGCCTATCTTGCCCAGTATAATGGCGTCCGAAGGGGTGCCGAACGGAGTTTTTATCTTTATTTCCCTGACATTCTTAAGTTCCTGCATGGCGTATAGCCCGCTGCCGCCTATCACAGCTATTTCCGCCAGAATGTTCTTCGCCATGCAGTCTCCTTGGTCCTTGTTGCAGAGTAAAAGCCAAAGCCGGGGGGCGGCAAAAGCCGCCTTTTCCAACTATATATAGATTTTATAATAAATAACAGCCAAAAAAACAGGCCGGCTATCAAAGCCGGCCTGTTCTATACCGCGCCGCGGTTCAGTTTTCGAACCCCGGGTACATCGGGAACCCGGCGCACAGGGCTTTAACCTGCTCTTTTATACCTTTAAGAGCCTTGTCGTCCGCCCTCTTGGCGATAGCTTCATCCAGCAACCCGGCTATGAGGGCCATATGTTTTTCCTTCAGGCCGCGGGTGGTAACTGCGGGCGTGCCTATGCGTATGCCGCTGGTGACCATGGGCGACTGGGGGTCGAAGGGGATGGTGTTCTTGTTCACCGTTATCCCGGCCTTGTCCAGCGCTATCTCCGCGTCCTTGCCGGTAACGTTCTTGGCGCGCAGGTCCACGCTCATCAGGTGGCAGTCGGTGCCGCCGGACACTATGCGGTAGCCGCGGCCCTGCAGTTCGCGGGCGAGCTTGCGGGCGTTCCTGAGCACCTGGCCCTGGTATTCCTTGAAGGCGGGTGAAAGGGCTTCCTTGAAGCAGACGGCCTTAGCCGCCACCGCGTGCATCAGCGGGCCGCCCTGGTTGCCGGGGAAGTTGGTGCGGTCCACGGTGCGGGCGTAGGCGCTCTTGGAAAGTATCAGGCCGCCGCGCGGGCCGCGCAGGGTCTTATGCGTGGTGGTGGTAACGATGTCCGCGTATTCCACCGGCGAGGGGTAGATGCCGGCGGCTATCAGGCCGGCGTAATGGGCGATGTCGGTCACCATGAAGCATTTCCAGGTGTCGGCCGCCCTCTTAATGCGGGCCCAGTCCCATTTGCGGGAATAGTTGGAGGCGCCGGCCATGATCAGCTTGGGGCGCTCTTTCTCTATGAGCTTCTCCATTTCCTCGTAGTCCAGCAGCTCGGTCTCTTTGTTCACGTTCATCGTGATTATCTTGAAATACCGGCCGGAGAAATTGAGCGGGTGGCCATGGCTGAGGTGGCCGCCGTGGCTGAGGTTGAGGCCCATTACTTTGTCGCCGGGGTTGATGAGGGAAAGGTAGGCCGCGATATTGGCCTGGGTGCCGGAATGGGGCTGAACGTTGGCGTGTTCGGCGCCGAACAGTTTTTTTGCGCGGTCGATGGCCAGTTTTTCTGCTACGTCCACGTATTCGCAGCCGCCGTAATAGCGCTTGCCGGGGTAGCCTTCGGCGTATTTATTGGTCAGCACGGAGCCGAGGGCTTCGAGGACGGCCTTGGAGGTGTAATTTTCCGACGCTATGAGTTCCAGGTTGTTCTGCTGGCGCAGCACTTCGCCTTTAACGGCGGCGTAAAGCTGGGGGTCATTTTTGCGTATTTCGTCGTACATTTAGGTTTCTCCTTAATAACTGATTAAAAACTGCGAAAACCGCGAGGTGCGAAGTCGGGGTGTCCGGGGATTTGGTTCCGCAAACACGGGGTCGGCCACACCGTGGCCGCCCCTCCATCACTCAGGCTCGGCGCTTACGCAAGCCTCGCCTTCCGTGAGGGTTTGCTCCACCAAATTCCCGGACGCCCCTCCGGGCTGTTCATGAACTATCCCGCAATACTTCTAATTATTATTCTACTTATTTTTTAAGCTTTTCAATTGCCGCTTTCACGGCCGTCTTGATAATTTCAAAAACTCCGGTATAAAAAGCGTCGTCGCGCCCGTAGGGATCGGCGATATTCCCGCCGCCAACGCCGGCGTATTCGTTCAACGTAAATGTTTTTTTAGCGGCCTCAGGGTAAAGCGCGGTAATGCGCGCCTTATGGTCGGCCGTCATGGCCAGTATCAGCCCGTAATCATTAACCAGTTCCGCCGTGAGCGGTATGGGAATGTGTTTAAAATCCTTAATCCCTTCTTTTTCCAGCAGATGGGCCACGATAGCCGGCTGCGGTATCCCCGCGGTAGCCGCCAGCCCCGCAGAATAAAATTCCGGCGGCAGTTCCCGCTCTGCCGCCACCTTATTTGCATAGTAATGCGCCAGGACGCTGCGGCAAGTATTCCCTGTGCAAACAAAAAGTACTTTCATGGTATGTTGGTGTTCTGGAGGAGCCGGCCGGGGCAGGGCTGTGGCAAACCTTCGCGGAGGCTCCCGCTTGCGTAAGCGCGGGAGCCGAGTGATGAGGGGCGGCCACGGTGTGGCCGACCCCGCGTTTGCCAGGCCTCCCCTGCGCCCGGCTCCGAACCTTTAGGCTGGCGACGGGTCAGAATCTTCCAAAGCGTCTTCGACTTCCTCTTCCTCTTCGATCCCCAGTTCCGAAGGACGCAGCAGCACAACGACCTCGCCCTTGACGTCGCCGGCCGCCGCGATCTTCGCGATAGTCTCGTCTATCGGCCCGCCCACCCACTCTTCGTAAATTTTACTGATCTCGCGCGCCACAATAGCCGTCACCCCCGGCCCGAACTCCTCGCGCACCATGGCCAGGAATTTCTTCAGCCGGTAAGGCGACTCAAAAAGTATCACCGTCTTCTTAAGCGTAAAAGCCGCGGAAATAGCCTTGGTTATCTTCCCTCTCGAACGCGGCAGAAAACCCAGGAAAACAAAAGAATCCGCCGGCAGACCCGAGCCCGCCGCCGCCGCTATCACCGCCGAGGGCCCCGGCAGCGCCGTCACTTTGATGCCGTTCGCCCGCGCCAGCGCCACCAGCTTCCTGCCCGGGTCCGAAATGCACGGCGAGCCGCCGTCGGTCACCAGCGCCGCGCTCTTGCCGCCGCGCAGCCAGGCCATGGCCGCCGCCACCGAGCGCTCGTCGTGCTCGTTGTAGCGGAACAGCTTTTTCTGGATAAGGTAATGGTTGAGCAGGTGCGAAGTGCGCCGCGTATCCTCGCAGAACACGGCGTCCGCCTCTTTGAGCGCTTCCAGCGCGCGCAGAGTAATATCCTTTAAATTACCGATGGGGGTGGGAACGATATAAAGCACGGGGGTCAGGCCGGTTCCGGCGGCCAGCCGGCGTCTTCCAGGCGCAGGAAAGCTTCCACCACCTGCGGGTCGAACTGCCGCCCGGAGCCTTTTTTAAGCTCGCTCTCCGCGGTCTCGCGGGTGAGCGCCTTGCGGTAAGGCCGGTCGCTCATCATGGCGTCCCAGGCGTCTATCGTGGACACTATCCGGGCGCCCAGCGGTATCTCCTCGCCTTTCAGCCCTTCCGGGTAGCCCATGCCGTTGAAGCATTCCTGGTGGTAAAGCACCATCTGCGCCACCGGGCCCAGAAAATGGATGGGGGAAAGTATCTGGTAGCCGATGGCCGGGTGTTTCTTTATCTCCTCGTACTCCTCAGGGGTCAGCTTGCCCGGCTTTAAAAGGATGGCGCCGTCTATGCCTATCTTGCCTATGTCGTGCAGCAGGGCCGCGTATTCCACGTAGCGCAGCATCTGCCCCGGCACGTGCAGCTCCAGCGCCAGGCGCTTGGCCTTCAGGCGCGCGCGCCCCGCGTGGTCGCCGGTGTAGGAATCCTTGGCGTCTATCACGCGGGCCAGCGTCTGCACCATTTCAAGGTAGAAGCTTTCCAGGCTCTCGTAAAGCTTTATGTTCTCCAGCGTAATAGCCGTTTCCCCGGCCAGCAGCGTGAGGAATTTAAGGTCGTAGTCGGTGAAGGATTCCTTTTCCCGCGACAGGTGCAGGTTCAGCACGCCGAAAGGCTTGTCCTTCAGCTTGAGCGGCAGGGCGATGAAGGGGTCCTTCTGCTCTTCCTTGCCGATATAATCCTTATACTGCGTGTTCTGCTGCGGGTCGGTAACGAAAATGGTCTCGCCGGTCTGGAAGGCGCGCCCGGCGATACCCAGGCCGGGCTTTATGTGGGTGTTCTCCACCACGTCCTTGGAAATATTGCGGGAGGCCACTATCCTGAGCTCGTCCGTCTTATGGTCCAGCAGCATCAGGCTGCCGCGCGGCGAGTTTATCAGTTCGCAGGCGCAGTCCACCACGGTATGGTAAAAATCCTCTTTCTTTATGGCGCCGGCGTTGACGATGCCTATTTCATGGATGGCCAGGAGGCTCGTAAGCAGTTCGTCGAACTTGCTCCAGGTGGTCTTGAGCGAAATATCGTGCGCTTCCTTCTCCTGGCTGGGCCGGTCCAGGCGGAGGTTGTAGATCTTTTGCAGCAGCGCTCCCGTGAGGAGAAGCAGCGCCACGATCACAAATGAAAGGAAGTATACCATCGGATTTAGAATAGCAAAAATAAACGGGCATAGGGTAGTGGGCGCCGGCCTGGCGGCGCGCATGGCGGCGCGCATTGTGCCGGCGGGGGGGAAATACATATAATTAAACCGATGAAAAAGCGTATTCTGCGCGTGCTGGTGTGCGGGGCTTCGGGCCGGATGGGCCTGGCCGTACGCCGCGAGCTGGAGAGTTCCCCGGGCTTCGCCTATGCCGGCGGCGTGGACCTGGCGCCCGCGGCCGGGGTGGAACGGGCCGCCGGCCTGCCGCGGCTGCTTAAGGACGCTTCCGTGGTGATAGATTTTTCCGGGCCGCGCGCCGCCTGCGCCTGCGCCGCCGCCTGCGCCGCGGCCGGCGTTCCGTTCGTGACCGGCACCACCGGCTTTTCCGCCGCCCAGCTGGCGGCCCTTAAAAAAGCCGCGCGCCGCGTGCCCGTTTTTTTCTCCCCCAACATGAGCCCCGCGGTCAACCTCACTTTCGCCATGGCGGCTTTCGCGGCCGGGCGTCTTAAGGAATTTGATATACATATAAGCGAAGCGCACCATAAGGCGCGCCGGCGACATAGTCGGCGAGCATACCGTTCTTTACGCCGGTCCCCACGAAAGGGTGGAGCTTACGCACCGCGCGCATTCCCGCGCCGTGTTCGCGGCCGGCGCGCTGCGGGCGGCGGCCTGGCTTTGCGGGCGCAGGCCGGGCTTTTACGATTACATAGACCTGCTGGGCCTGAAAGGGCTGCGGTAGTTCAAAGAGGAATTATGAGCAAACTTGAAATAATCAACTGGCTGCTTTTCGCGCTGGCCGTGGCCGCGGCGCTGACGGTCTACATCTCCCACGGCAAGATAGACGGCATAATACACCCGCCGCGCAAGGGCGTGGTGGCGTATACCCCCGACCAGTACAAGCTGGCCTACGAGACCATCGATTTCGCCACGGCCGACGGCGTGCGCCTGCGCGGCTGGTTCATCCCCGCCGTGGGCGGAGAGAGCGGGCGGACCATAATTTTCTGCCACGGCTGGGGCTCCAACCGCGGCGAACTGCTGCGCGACACGCATTTCCTGGCGGAGCACGGCTTCAACCTGTTCTACTTCGACTTCCGCGCCTCCGGCGAAAGCAAGGGCACGGTCTCGAGCGTGGGCTACCTGGAGACGCGCGACTTCGACGCGGCTTACGATTTCCTGAAGACCAACCGGCCGTTCGCGGCGGAGGCCGTGGGCGTTTTCGGCACCTCGATGGGCGGGTCGGTGGCCATCTACAGCGCGGCCAAGTACCCGGAGCTGGTGTGCCTGCTGGCCGAGAACACGTTCTTTTCCTACAAAAGGGTGGTCGCCAACTGGAGCTGGCGCCGCCTGAACATCCCGTATTTTCCGCTGGTGGCCCTTACGCTGTTCTTCGTGCGGCGCAAGCTCAAGGCCGACCCCGAGCCCTACAGCCCGTGCTTCAGCGTGGCCGGCGTGAAGATGCCCGTGCTGTTCAT
>JAPLKJ010000227.1 GCA_026388125.1 Elusimicrobiota bacterium | reverse complement strand
CTCCGGACGGCCATAGGCGGCAGCAGGGTGATGCTCATGCTGGAAGGCGAGCAGCTGCCGCGCATCTGCTGAAACAGTTCCCGGCCCGCCGATGAAAAAAACCCTTTTCTGGACCTTAAGCTTCCTCATCACCGTGTTCTTCGCCGTTTTTCAGCGCATGACCGGGCCCACCTACCCGCTCAGGCTGACGGCGGAGCTGGCCGGCCGGCCGGCCGCGTTCCGGCTGATAAGGCGCTGTGAAACGGGCCCCGGCTGCCTTATGCTTAAGACGGACGCCGCGGAGCTGAAGGGGAACCTGTTCTGGCGCCGGTACCCGACGACTGACGTTTGGGAAAGAATTGAATTTTCCTGCGCCGGCGGCTCCTGCTGCGCGCTGATACCCTCCCAGCCTCCAGCCGGCAAAGTGGAGTATCGTGTAGAGATAAACACCCCTTCGGGCCCCGTCAGCCTGGGGCAGAAGAACGTGGTGGCCAGGTTCAAAGGGGCGGTGCCGGGCTGGATACTGCTGCCGCACATAATCTTAATGTTCCTTTTCATGCTCTTCTCCGTGCGTATCTTCCTCTCGGCGGCTTTCGGCCTGGAGCCGGTAAAACATTCCGTGCCGGCCACCGTCGGGTTCCTGGTGCTGGGAGGCTTCCTGTTCGGTCCGCTTACGCAGTATCACGCTTTCGGCCAGGCCTGGACCGGCTTTCCGTTCGGCTATGACCTTACCGACAATAAAACGCTGCTGCTGCTGGTCTTCTGGCTGATAGCCCTGTGGGCCACGCTGAAGGCAAGGTCCGCCCGCTTCTGGCTGATAGCTGCTTTCGCGGTGACCGCCGCGGTATATTTCGTGCCTCACAGCATGTTCGGCAGCGAGCTGGATTATAAAAAAGGCGAGGTCGTTACCGGCGCCAGATAGGCGCAAATCCCATGACGCAGGCCATAATAAGAGAACATATAACGGTCAAAGGCGTCGTGCAGGGCGTCGGGTTCAGGCCGCATATCTATAAACTGGCTGCCGCCTATTCGCTGTCCGGCTGGGTAAAGAACGACGCGGCCGGGGTTACCATAGAGGCCGAGGGCGCGCCGGACAGGATCGCCGGTTTTATCCGGGACATTTCGCTTAAAAAGCCGGCCGCGGCCAGGGTGGATTCCGTCGCGCATTCCGCCGTGCGGCCCGCCGGAGACAGTTCTTTTTTTATCTCGAAAAGCGGCGGCAGGGCGCAGGCTGCCGCCATTATCCCGGCCGACCTGGCCCTGTGCCCGGATTGCAGGCGGGAGATGTACGACCCCGGCGACAGGCGCTATCTTTATCCCTTTACCAACTGCACCAACTGCGGCCCGCGCTTTACCATAGTCAAGCGCGTGCCCTACGACCGCCCTTTCACCACCATGGCTCCTTTCAGGATGTGCCCGGAGTGCCGCGCGGAGTACGGGAACCCGCTGGACCGCCGTTTTCACGCCCAGCCTAACGCCTGCCCGGTCTGCGGCCCCGCCCTGAGCTTCGAGGAAAAAGGGCGGCCGGTAAAAGGCGTCCCGCTGGCGCTCGCCGCGGCGCGGCTGGCCGCCGGCAGGATAGGCGCCATACAAAGCCTGGGCGGGTTTCACCTGGCCTGCGCCGCGCAGGACCTTAAAGCCGTGGCGCGCCTGCGCGCCATCAAGGACAGGCCGCACAAACCTTTCGCGCTGATGTTCGCGGACCTTGCCGCCGCCGGCCGTTACTGCGTTATCACGCCGGAGGAAGCCGCCGCGCTGGAGTCGGCCGGCGCGCCGGTGGTGATGGTGAAGAAGCGTCCCGGGACCGCGCTGGAGCCGGCCGCGCCGGGCCTGGCCTCGGCGGGCATCATGCTGCCCTACACGCCGCTGCACGCCGCCCTTTTCGCGGAACTTTCCCGCGCCGGCTTTTCGGGCCCGCTGATAATGACTTCCGGAAATTTCAGGGACGAGCCCATAGCCAGGTCGCTGGCGGAGGTGCGCGCCAGGCTGGGCGGCCTGGCCGACTTTATCGTTCACCACGACAGGGTGATACATAACCGGGCGGACGACTCCGTGGGGTTCGTCTCCGGCGGGGTTTTCCGTTTCGCCCGCCGCGCGCGCGGTTATGTGCCCGGGGCGGTGAAGCTTACGGCGGGCCTGCCCGGCGGAGTGCTGGCCTGCGGCGCCGACCTTAAAAATTCCTTCTGCCTCACGCGAGGCAAAGAAGCTTTTCTCAGCCAGCACATAGGCGATCTGTCCGAGGCCGCCAACCAGGAATTCTACCTGGAGACCCTGGCTAACCTGAAAAAACTGCTCCGCGCGGCGCCCCGGACAATCGCTTTTGACCTGCATCCCGATTATGTCTCCTCCGCCGCCGGCCGCCGGCTCAAAGGGCGCAAGGTCCCGGTGCAGCATCACGCGGCGCACGTGCTGAGCGTGGCTGCGGAGCACGGGCTGGACGGACCGTTCATCGGGCTCGCTTTCGACGGCACCGGCTACGGTACCGACGGCAGGATCTGGGGTTCGGAATTCCTTGTCTTTGAAAAAAGGACCTGGCGGCGGGCGGCCCGGCTGAAATATTTCCCGCTGCCCGGCGGCGACGCCGGCGCGCACGAGATCTGGCGCCCGGCCCTGGCGCTGATAAAGGCCGCGGGGGTGCGGCCGGACGGGCTGTTCGGCGCCGTCCCGGCGGCCAGGCTGGCGGTCATAGAGCGCATGCTCGGGGCCGGCGTGAACTGCCCCGAGACCTCCAGCATGGGCCGGCTGTTCGACGCTTTCAGTTTTATCGCCGGAGTGCGTTCCGTGGCTACTTACGAGGCCCAGGGCCCCATGGAAATGGAAAGCCTTTACAAGGGCGGCACAGGCGGCTATGGATTTTACGCGGGAACAGGTGGCGGCGAGATAATTATCGATCCCGCTCCGGCGGTGCGCGCGGCGGTAAAAGACCGGCTGTCAGGCCGCTCGGCCGGTTTCATCTCCGCCAGGTTCCACAACGGCGCTGCCGCTATGGCGGTGGATACGGCCCGGCGCCTCGCGCGTGAAACCGGCATAAAGAATTTCTGCCTTTCGGGCGGCGTGTTCCAGAACAGGGTATTGCTGGAGCTGGTAACGACGGGGCTCGAACGCTCCGGCTTCAGAGTGTTCTCAAATATCCAGGTACCGGCCAACGACGGCGGCGTGGCGCTGGGGCAGGCCTGGTACGCCATCAGGGGCTACCGTCAGGGCTGATCGCGGTATCGCTTACTTCGCAAGCAGCCACTTCATGAATTCATCCCACTGCCCGTTCCTGGACAGGGCCAGCTTGCCATAATTCTCGTCGTAGCCGTAGGCGGGCAGATAAACGGCCAGGCCGCCCGCGTCCTTGAATTTGTCGCCGACCGGCGAGTTCTTTATGAGCATCCTGTCCGTTACCAGGGCCGCTATCTCCGCGCCCTTGGCCTGCAGCGCCGGCAGCTTGGCGCCAGCGATGGCCAGGAAATGCAGCAGGTCGCGCGAACCTACCGCCTCGAAGGCGGTGGATCCGTTGAGGGCTTCCATGAGCTTGGCCTTATCCTGCGTCAGGGCCAGGCTCACCCACTGGTCGGTGAGCAGCCGCAGCGGCTCGGCTTCGCGCGAGCGCACGGCGGAAAGCGTGACCGCTTTCCCCTTGGCGGAATAGGACGCCGCGTAGCCTTCCACCGCGGCTTTGGCCACGGCTTCGGGCGCCAGGTTGGCGGCCGTCAGCCGCGAAAGGAAAGCCGCGTAGTCCCAGCCGTCGCCCGGCTCGGTCTCTTCCGAGCCTACTATGACGGGGGCGCTGTCCTTAAGCTCATAGACCACTTCAGCCATCTGCATCAGGCAGGCGTCGGAAGCGTAAACGTCCACGCCGCCCGCTTTGGCCAGCGCCTGGCCCAGCTGCACGGTGGTTATGCCGTTGCCGGTCTCATCGTCGTAGGAAATGCCCTTGGCGATCGAGGGGGTCTTCCCGCCCTTGGTCTTCCAGCCGTCGCCGTGGTTCCAGACTATCAACATGTACTTCTTGGCGGGAAATTTTGCCTTGGCCCACTGTACGTATTCCACCAGGTGGTTCCAGTCGCCCATGTCGGCTTTGGGCAGCTCCTCCACCAGCCGTGAGCCCAGCGCGTAAGTGTCCGTGTCCTTGGTCACGTAGTAGCGCCTGACGCCGTACCAGTCGGCCGAGGCCGCCTGTTTATTCGCCAGGTAAGGCTGCGGGTGCCAGCCCGGGTGGCCTATGCCTCCGCCCCACGGATTGCCGCCCTGGTAATCGTCCCAGCCGCCGGGGTAGTCGGGGTACGACGGCGCGGGAGGGGGCTTGGTCTTTCCGGCCTCCGCGACGATGTTTATCTTGTCTGTGGAGCCGACCTGCTCCATCTCGTTCATGTCTATATTGACGTACTGCGCGAGATTGTTCTTGCCGTTCATGAACAGCATTATGGTCCATTCTTTCTGCGCGCGCGCACGTGGGGCCGCGGCGGACGGGACCGGCACTTCAACGCCGCCGGCGCGGGCGTTCATTTCCGCTATCGAGGGGAGTTTGCTGAAATTTATTTCCTGCGCTCCGGCCAGCCCCGAGAATAGGGCGGTCACCGCGAACAGCTGCGCCAGTTTAATTGTTATCATCAATATTCTCCTTGCGCCGGTGCGGCATAATGCCGCTCTATAAAGGATAAGGTATTAGCGGCCCGGGTTTCAGGTGTAATGGACCCCTTATTTGGCCCTGTTTAGGCCCAGCGCCGCCTGGGCCTTACGGCCCGTGCGTTTTCCTTTCGCATATTGTCTTTTGCTAGAATAATCCACCATGCGGCCCGGGAAGGTCCGCTCGATAAAACGTGAAAGCTACTACTCCTCTGTTTCTGCTCCTTTGTTTTTCCCTCTGCGCCTGCGCGCATAATGCTCCTTTGCCGCCGCTGCCAGGGTTCCCGGCCGCCGCGGCTGATGCCGCGGCTCCGGATAACGGCTTAGAGCAGCCCGTCTCTACGGCCACAGCCAACGGCGACCCCGTGGTAACCGAGCAGGATATCCTCGACCTGGAGGAAGGCACCGAGGCCGGGCAAGAGGTCAGCATCAGCAGCGCCCCTCCGGAACCCCCGGCTCCGGTGAACCTGGGGGGCAACGGGAAACTTACCCTGACCCGGCACGATACCGGTGAAAAAGTAAGCGTCAATTACAGGAATAAAAAAGGCGAATACGACAAGGCGGAGCTGGCGAAGATAAACTACATCATGCGCTGCAGCCTTGACGGCTCCCGGACGGAGATCTCCGTGAAACTTGTGGAGCTGCTGGACGCGGTGGAGGATAAATTCGGGAAAAAGGGGCTGGTGCTGCTCAGCGGCTACCGCACGCTGGAGCTGAACCGCACGATAAAAGGCGCCGCCGAGCACAGCATGCACATGCTGGGCTGGGCCGCGGACATAAGAGCGCCCGGCTACAGTTCCACCAAGGTAACGAAGTTCGGGCGGAAACTCTGGGTCGGCGGGGTAGGGTACTATCCCAACAAGGGGTTTACGCACCTGGACGTGGGCAAGGCCCGCTACTGGGTGGTCAGGCGGGCGCCACGCAAGCACCGCGCGGTGCGCCTCAAGGCCACGGCCCGGTCCTCCGCCAAAGTTCAAAAAAACGTAAAAACCTCCAAGCCGGCGCCGAAAAAGCGCGCCGCAAAAACAACAAGTAAATAGCGCCGCACCTGCTCCGAAGCCGCTGAAAAAAGTTCCCTTGTCCGGGCCGGCATAGAAATGCGGCCCAAAGAATAGTATTATTTCCGAAAGGAGGCCGCTTGCCGTTCAAAATACTTGTTGTCGACGATGACCGGAATTTAAGGCTGGCCCTGGGGCAGATATTTTCGGCGCATACCGTGCTGACCGCCGCCGATGGCGCGGCCGCCCTGCGGCTGATGGCCGCCGAGCGCCCGGCCGTAGTGCTGCTGGACCTGGAGATGCCGGGGATGAGCGGGCTTGACGTGCTGGCGGCTATCAAGGGCCTGGATTATAAACCGGCGGTCTTCATGCTTACCGGCAATGAAAACCTTGAAATGGCGCTTAAAGCGCTGGAGCTGGGTGCGAAAAGCTATATTACCAAGCCCTTTACCGTGGCCGATATACGGCGGATAGTGCTGAGCGGGCTGAAGGAGAACGGAGGCGTGGAGAAGCCCGATGCCAGGTCATGGACGGTAAAAAAAGAAGGGGTCTGAGAAAAGCCGCCTTTTAAGGCCGCAAAATATCTATTATAATCAGTTAAAGCCGGTTTCAACTGGATAATTATGTCATTGCTCAATTTCTTCAAACCAAGTCAGCCGCTGGTCATGGTAGTGGACGACAACCCGATGCTGCTGGAAATGTACGAGGTGTTCCTGGAATTCCTGAACTGCAAGTGCATAAAGGTGAGCGATTCCAGGGAAGCGCTGGCTACGGCGGAAACGCATAAGCCGCACCTTATCTTGATGGATATCTCGATGCCGGAACTTACCGGCCTGCAGGTCCTGGAAATGCTGAAGCTGAAACCCGCCACAAAGAACATTCCGGTGCTGATGATAACCGGCGAGCATTCCACAGGTGATATAGAGACCGCTTTCAGGCTGGGAGCGGCCGACTACCTGGTGAAACCGGCCGACCGGGTCCACTTCGAACAAAAAGTGAAGCCGCTGCTCGCTTTGTCAGGGTATTCTTTTCCCGAAACCAAATAACGAAGGGTTCTCCGGCGTAACCGGGACGGTCCGGCGGGGGGGGGTGACCCGCGCATTCGTGGACACTGGAAGAACATACGTTCGCCATACGGCGGACCGTCAGCGCCGCCGCTTTGTAAAGGTTTCCCGTTCTCCGCGTTCCGCCGGAGCGGTGAGATAATAGCCCAGTTTAGAAACTGTCTCTATCATTTTTCCGTGCCTGCCCAGGGCCTTGCGCAGCCTGCTTACTACCGTATCCACGGCGCGTATGTCGGCCGAAGTCGAGGAGTGCCAGATATTATTAAGCAGGTAGCTCCGGTTCAGCACCCTTCCCGCCTTAAGCATCAGTATTTCCAGCACGGCAAATTCCAGCGGGCGCAAGGTCACCCTTTTCCCGTCTACCAGGCAGCGCCTCTGGCTCGGGTCTATTTCTATGTCGCCAACGGAAAGCGGCCCGCCCCATTGCTCCATGGCCTCGAACCTGCGCCGGAGCACTGCCCGCACGCGGACCCTCAATTCCCGTATGTCGAAAGGTTTCTGAAGGTAATCGTCAACTCCTAGGCCGAAAGCCTCGGCCAGAGACTCCTTCGTTTTGTTCAGCGAGATGAAGATCACGGGAAGGTCCCTGCCGTAGGCCGTTTCCCGCATCACGCGCAGCAGTTCCATCCCCGGCATATCGGGCAGATCGGAATCCAACAGCAAAAGATTGGTATGACCGGAGCGCAGCCTTTCCAGCAAAAGATGAGCTGAAACAAAAGACTCAATGGCGAACTCCTCACCCAACTGCCCCATATTCTTCACGGCTTCGGCGTTGCCCACCATACAGACGTTGTATGACATACTCGAATTATATCATATCGTGACAAATTTCTGACAACAAAATATCAAATATATGTCAAAGGGTTGCAAAACCCATTCTGTATACTATTTTTTGCAAAACTATATATATTCGTAATTGTTCGTTATTGCGTTTTTGGAACTGCGATTATAGTGCTGGAACCCGGGGTCCGTCGGTCTGGATCTTAAGCGCAGTTCTGGTCAGAGAACAGGTATTATGAAAATCGCCGCTTTCTTTTTTTTCGCGCTTGCACTCGCCGCCCCGTGGCAGCGGGCCGAAGCCATCGGCAGAATGGAGAACGGCGATGGTTCCATGGCGCTGTCGCGCTGGGCGGGCAATTCTCAGGGACAGATAAGTTCCGGCACGAACTCGGGCACAGGCTACTCGCTGTACACCTCCGTCGGCGAGGCGGCGTTCTTAAAAGCGTCCGCCGGCAGTTTCTCGGTAACCCCCGGCTATATCAGGCTGGCGGCACAGCCCGGCAGCGTGGTTTCAATATCCACCGTCACAAAAAGTACCGGCACGCTTGAACTTGCCTGGAGAGCGCCGGGGGCGGACGGCTTCCTGGGCGACGTCAGCACCGGGGTTTACCGCCTGGATTATTCCAGCAACCCGGCGCACTATTTCAGCCCCACGGTTTTCGTGACCGAATTTTCCACCCATGTCATACCGGGTTCGGCACAGCAGTTGTCTGTAGTAGGCCTCGAGCCCAATACTACCTATTACACCAAAATTTATCTCGGGGACTCCGGCAAAGTAATAGCTGAAAAATCAGCCTTAAGCTCCGAATCCACGCTGGCGGACCTCCCGGTCAACCCGCGGATCTCGACCGTCACCCCCTGCAGCGTGACTATAAGCTGGAATGTGCCCCCGACCGGCACGGAAGGCTTCGGCATCTTCTCCCCCGGCAGCGACGTTAGTGTCAACCCCGCACCCGTAGGCCAGCAGGTTGACCTGGCTATGAACGACCTCTTGCCCGCCACTACCTATTTCTTCCGCGTCGCCAACCTGAACTGGCAGGGCGATAAGAATTTCACCGCGCTGATCACCGCCGTAACGGCCCCGGGCACCTGTCTGCCGCCGGTCACCCTCATTTCAGCTATAGGCCACCCGATGCGGGACCGCTCCATTACCCTCACTTGGATCAACCCGTCTACATCCTCCCTGCGTGGGGTGGTCGTCATGCTCAGCACCAGCAACACCCCTTCCGGCCTGGACGGCACGGAATACTCCGGGCAGACACTTGCGGACGGTTCCGTAGTTAAGTCCACGGACGCGGCGCCAGGGGCGGTGAAATCGCTGCTCGATACTACCGGTTTTACCACCAGCCTTGCCCTGAATACCACCTATTTCTACCACCTGCTGGCCAAATACAACGGGCCAATGTATTCGGTGGCTGTTTCAACAAGCGTGTTCCTGGACCTGCCCCCTATGGCGCCGGCCGGCCTGATCGCCGAGCGGGTCCCCGGGGCCGTGGAACTCAATTGGCAGCCGGTCAAGAGCAGCCTGGACGGCACACCTTTCCTCTCCACCAGCTCGATCATGCCTGAAGAGCTCTCTTATTACCGCATAGAGAAATCCTCCTCTGTAGGAGCGCCTAATTGGATAACCATCGCCCCCACCCTGCCAATAAACGCTTCGAGCTTTACAGCGGTGGTGGCCTCGACCGACCCGTTCTATATCTACAGGATATCGGCCATAGACTCTTATAATACGCATGACAGCGCTATGGCCGTTGACACGAACCACAATATGTACGTTTTCTCTGACGACCATGCGGCGATGCTTAGGATCCCGTACTCCATCAGCGATGAGATGCTGCTCGCCAATAACGATCCCCGTTCGAACATCCTGATCCGCGCCACCCATATCAAGGGCCCCTACGCTTCGGCGGATATCCTGAATGCGGTCAGCTATGACGCCGTGAAAACTCCCGGCAATGAGCCGCTGCCGAACTATAAGTTCTCACGCCCCGAACTTACCGTTTCGGTGCGCTATAATGTTTCCGGCGGCCAGGTAGTGCCCTCCGCCGCCGCCCCGCAGGCGATCTCCGCCGGCGACGCGGCCCAGCGCCTGGGGCTTTACTGGAACAACAACGAAAATTACGTGAAGTTCTACGGCAACGTGGACATAATAAACCAGCTGGTCAGCGCGCAGACCGCTATGACCGGCCAATACCAGGTACGCGCCGTTTACCGCGAAGCGGGCGTACACTTCGATATTTCACAGTTGAGCAGCCGGGTCATAACCCCCAACGGCGACGGCCGGAACGACCTGGCGATATTTATCTTCGACAACCCTAAGGATTCCGCCTACTCGGGGAAGATCTTCGACATAAGCGGCGCTTTCGTGGCCGACATGACCGAAGGCCCGTCGGTGAAAAAGAGCCTGCAATGGGACGGCAAAGCCGGCGGCCGGCCGGTGGCCAGCGGGGCTTATGTGTACCAGATAAAGGCGGAGGGTAAAACGTTTAACGGCACGCTGCTGGTGATAAGATGAGCACGAACTGCGGAAAAGAACGGCTTAAGGTTCATGGAACGGCTGCGCTGGCCGCCCTGCTCCTTTTTGCCGCGTCAGCGCATGCCGCCTTTGAGGACCTGGGGGCGGGCGCCCGCGGCCCGGGTATGAGCAACGCCTTTACCGCCATTGCCGACGATGTTTACGCCATATACTATAACCCCGCCGGACTGGCGCTGCTTGAGCGGCCGGAGTTCGCGGCGGCGTACACCCAGCACCTGGCCGGGCTTTCGGACGGCTCGGGGCTCAATACCTCGTTCCTCGGCTACGCCCAGCCGCTCACGCGCGGCAACGGCGTAGTTGGCGCGGCTGTTCAGAATTTCAATATAGACGGGAGCTTTTACAGCGAGCGGGCGTTCTACCTTTCCTACGGCAATGCGGTCCCGGAAAGCTTTGCAATAGACAACCTCTATTGGGGTCTTAACCTCAAAAGCCTGCGCCGCTCTTTCGGCAGTCTGTCGGAAGCCTCCGACGCGTACAGTAACATCGGCGCCCGCACCGGCCTGCCCGACCCCGTGCTTTCAGGGAAAAGCGCTGTCAGCGCTTTTGACGCCGACCTCGGCCTGCTGTACCGGCTCGACAGGAATTATTCCGCGGGACTTGAACTGCTGCATGTGATAATGCCCAACATGGCTTTCTCCTCGGCCGATACGGACAGGCTGCCTCTGCACGCCAAACTGGGATTCGCCTATAACAACACGCTTTCCAATGTAATAGCCCAGTACGAAACGCTGACCGCTCCTACCGGCTCCCGCGACCACAGGCTGACAATGGCGGTGGAGAGATGGTTCCCCTGGCTGCTGGTAGGGAACATCGGGGTCCGCGCAGCTCTTAGCATCGGCAGCCGTGAATTCCGCCAGGTCACGGCGGGGTTATCCTACCGCGCCGGCCGCATAAGCGTGGACTACGGGTTCTCCATGCCTATAAACACCATCGCCTCAACTTCCGGCTCGCATCGCATGAGCTTATCGCTGCGCTTCGGGCACGAAAAAGCGGACGAATCCGTAGCGCTTACGCTTGAAACGATGCGCAACATAAAGGCAGGAAAGATCTCCGCCCCGGTACTTAAGGTTTCAGGCGAACTTTCTCCCGAAGCCAATACCTCCGTGAACGAAAGCCTTAACCAGGCCCGCTACATGGAAACAGAGGGCCGTTACCGGGAAGCCGCCGATGAACTGGAAAAAGCGCTGGAGCTGGCACCGCAGGACGTGCAGCTGCTCAAACACCAGAGCCGCCTGAATTTTGTGGCCGTGCAGCTTGGGCGCTTAAGCGACTACAAAACTGACAACGTACAGGCTGCCCTGTACCGTTCCGCTTTAGCCTACCTTGGCGGCTCGGACGAGGAAGCTGTCAACCAGGCCGGCTACGCGCTAAGCCTGCGGCCGGGCTCCAAGGATATAAATAATTACCTTACCCAGCTTGAACTTACCACGGGCCTGAAGAGCAAGAAGATAGACCTGCCCCCGGAAACCGTCGCGGAAGTCGATAATCTGCTGAAGATGGCAGCCGAAGCCATTGAACAATCCCGGTACGAAGAAGCGGTCTATATGAGCGAAGCGGTGCTGAAACACCAGCCCAAGAATCTGACGGCGCTGGAAAACCTGGGTATCTCACATTTCGCGATGGGTAACTATCAGAAGTCGCTCGACTCATGGTCAGCGGCCTACAAGCTTGAAACCGGCCGGGCAAGGCTGGCTATGATAAATTCGCAGATGGAAGCCGTTGAAAATATCATCAAGCAGCCTAAACGCAAAATAGAGCCGGAGGCGGCTTCCGCGCCTGCCGCGTGCGCGGCCGGTAAAGTCGACGCCCCTCTGGCCCAAAGATTCTACAGGGAAGGCCTTGACCTTTACAGCGCTGGTGAGTCTGGAAAAGCCGAGGCGGTATTCCGGAAGGTGCTGGAAGCAGATCCCTGCAACATACCTGCTTCAAACGCCATAAAACGCATACAGCATGAAATGAACAAGAACTGAATAGTGAAGTCTGATATCAAATTATGATATACAATTATATTTAATTTCCCGTTTATCATGAAAATACAGACGAAAATAATGATACTGATGACTACCGTCATAGCCGCGGCTGTAGGCGGCATGATACTGGCCCTCGTAACACTGGAACAGCGCCAGCTTATGAAGCAGGAGAAAGGGCGCGTTGACCTGGTAATGAGCAATATAGCCAGGAGCGCCGGAGATTCCCTGAATTTAAGCGATGACCTGATGCTTTTAAGCTACCTGCGTTTTCAGATGAAAGAATCCCCGGAAATAGAAGTGTGTGAGGTGACAAAGAACGGTTATACCACGTTACTGGGCAAAGATAAAGAAGAACTGGAGTACAGGTCCATTACGGCGACCGCGCCCGACACCTCCGCTCCGGCCAGCGTAACCGTAAAGGCGGGATTTTCAAAGAAATTCATGCGGGAGGAAGCGCGCAAAGAGAATACCGCGCTTATGGCCATAGCTCTGGGCATGGCTTTCATCGGGCTGGGGCTCGGCTTTGCCGGCTCGCTGCTGATAAGCCGTAAACTGGCAAAACCGGTGGCTGAACTTTCGGCGGCGGCGGACAAATTTGGCAGAGGAGACCTGGAAGCGGTAGTGGAAATAGAGGGCGACGACGAGATCTCCACGCTCGGCCAGGCTTTCAACCACATGGCGGCCAACATACACGAATCGGTAATGGCAAAAGAAGACCTGATGAGCACGCTCACGCATGAACTGAGCAACCCTCTGGCGGGCCTTAAAGCGTATGTTGAATTGTTGCGCGAACCCTGGCGCGCGTACACAGTACAGGAAACGCACCAGGTTTATGAAACAATGACGGAAGCCATCGGCCAGATGGAACTTACTCTTTCCGACGCGCTGGAGCTTTTCAGGACTTCGGCTAAGCCCTCAATGGACCCTAAGATGGTAAACATCTGCGACCTGGCGCGCGAGGTAATACGGCTGTACGATCCCGTAGCCCGTGCCAACCATATTAATCTTAAACTCTCGGTCCCGGAGCGGAATCTGAGCCTGATGGCTGATAAAAAGCTGATGCGCAGGATAATCATAAATCTGATCTCCAACGCGATCAAATACACTCCGGAACACGGCTCGATAACCATAACGGTGATGGATAAAGAAGAGTGCGTTGAGTTTTCCGTGGCCGATACCGGCTATGGAATAAATAAAGAGGACCAGGAATTACTTTTCACCAAGTTTTACAGAGTGAACAGCGCCGACGGGAAAAGGACAAAAATACCCGGTTCAGGGCTTGGCCTTGCAATAACCCGGCAGGCGGTAGAACTTCATAACGGGAAGATATGGGTCGAAAGCGAAAAAGGCAAAGGTTCCACATTCAGGGTTTTATTGCCTAAATCGGACGCAGAATTGGCTTCGATCTCGAGCCAAGGCTGACGGCGCGGCTGCTTTTGTTCTTGTACTGACAAGTCTTTGACAAAAGAATGTCAAAACAATGCCATAGTAACGCAAAACGCTTTTAGTATAATAATGTTACAGTAATTTCCGTGCTATCGGCAAGCTTGTATGAAAACTGGAAAAGCATTTAAATTTTTCGCGCTGGCTCTCGCCTGTGCGTTCAGTTTTCATGCCCCGGCGGCTGCCGTGCAGACCGCACCGTCCCTGATAAGTTTCCAGGGGCGGTTGACGGACAACATGAACAATCCGCTGGCGGGCAGCTATGACTTCGCTTTCGCAATATACGACGCGCCGACCGGCGGTTCGCTCCTGTGGAGCGAAACACAGAACGGAATAATTGTGTTTAACGGTGTGCTTACCGCGGAGCTGGGGGCCAGTTTGGCCATAACTGACTCTGTGTTTTCCTCGTCGTATACCTACCTCGCGATAACTGTCAGTACTAACGGCGTCGTCACCCCGCTTCTTCCCAGGCAGCGGCTGCTGTCCGTTCCCTACGCCATGAACGCGCAGAGGATAAACGGCATGGACTTCTCCGCGCTGGTTACCACCGGCACGGCGCAGAGTATCTCCGGGCCTAAAACATTTACCGCGAATATCAATATGAGCGGCACCAGGATAACAGATCTCGCCGTGCCTATCTCCACCGGCGACGCCGCCAATAAAGCCTATGTGGACAGCGTAATTGGCAGTTCGCAAAGCTCGGTGCTTTCGGCTACCCAGACCTTCACCGGGCAGAATACTTTTTTAAACCAGGTATCGATTTCCTCGGATATCTATATAACCGGGCAGATCAACCTGCTCGGTAACCTTGTGACAACACCGGCAGGTTTGCTGGATGCCACTAAACTGGCCGGCATCGTGCCCAACTATGTGCTGGACTCCTCGTCGGTTACCAAGCGCGGCAACACCTTCAACGGCCCGGACCAGCTTGTGCTTCTGGATGTGTTTGGCAAACTCCCGGCTTTGGACGGTTCAGCGCTGATGAACATAAGTACCGCGCAATTCAATGCGGTAATGGTGGATACCACCACCATAGCCAACAACCTTGCGGCTGTAACACTGTCCACCGGGGCCATCGCCGATTCCGTCACCGCCGAGGCCGTCATCCGCTCCAACGCCGACAGCGCGCTTACCGGGCAGGTAAGTGCGGTCATATTGTCCACCGGCGCCATCGCCGATTCCGTCACCGCCGAGACCGTCATCCGCTCCAACGCCGACAGCGCGCTCACCGGGCAGGTAAGTGCGGTCATATTGTCCACTGGCGCCATCGCCGATTCCGTCACCGCCGAGGCTATCGTGCGCTCTAACGCCGACAGCGCGCTTACCGGTCAGGTCAGCGCGGTCGTCCTGTCCACCGGCGCCATCGCCGATTCCGTCACCGCCGAAGCCGTCATCCGCTCCAACGCCGACAGCGCGCTCACCGGGCAGTTGAATGCTGTAGCCGTTTCCACTGGCATCCTTGGCGTAGGGGTAATAGTATCTTCGGTGGGTGCGAACGGCGTGCGGCCCGGGTCCATCCTTGCCGGCGCGATAATGAACGCCGACATCAATGCTGCGGCGGCGATAGCGATATCAAAGCTGGCCACCAGCGGAACGCTGGGCGCTAACGTGATCGTTTCCTCTATCGCTGTCAACGCCGTTTATCCTGCCAGCGTCCAGAGCGGCACTTACGGCATAGGCGTTACCGGCAACGCCGGGACCGTCACCAACGGTCTTTATTCTAACGGCTCCTACGCTGACCCGACGTGGCTTACATCTGTCGCAGGCACGAAGGTTTCAGGTGATATCTCCGGCAATGCGGCTAATATCAACGGCAACCTGGCCGCCTCAAAGGTGGCTGCCGGCGCGCTCGGCGCGGGCGTTATTGCTTCGTCCATAGCGGTGAACGCCGTGCAGGATGCCTCGATCGTGGGCGTGTCCGGCACAAAAGTAGGCAGCGGCGTGCCTGCCGCGAACATAGCTTCCGGCAGCCTGGGGGCGAACGTAATAGCGTCTTCAATAGCGGTAGGCGGCGTGTACACGGGTGCGCTATTGGACAGCGCGGTAACCAGCGCGAAGATAGCGGACGGCACGATAATCGCGGCCGACATAGCGGTATCCACCATCTCGCTGGACAAGCTCAACCAGAGCGGCTGTACCAGCAACCAGATCCCAAAGTGGAACGGTTCGGCGTGGGCGTGCGCAGCCGACGTAGACACGAACACCACCTACACAGCCGATGAGACCAGCCTGCACCTGGCCGGCACCACGTTCAGCGCGCTTAGTTCAAGCGTGACCCTGCAGGGCAACAGCTTCAACACGGCCGGCAAGCTGGTGCAGCTGGACGGCAGCGGCTACCTGCCTGCACTTAACGGTTCCGCGCTGACAAATCTGACCCCGGCCAATGTGGCCAACGGGACCCTTGGCGTAGGGGTAATAGTATCTTCGGTGGGTGCGAACGGCGTGCGGCCCGGGTCCATCCTTGCCGGCGCGATAATGAACGCCGACATCAACGCAAACGCTGCCATAGCATTTACCAAACTGGCGGCGCTGCCTTCCGCTAATATACTAGTGGGCAATGCGTCTAACATAGCAACTGCGGTGGCGATGTCCGGTGATGGAATTATAAGCAATGCCGGCGCGCTTACGATAATCGGATTTGCGAAGCTTGCTTCCACCCAGACTTTCACGGGTGTGAACACCTTTGCGTCAACTACGGCTTTCACAGCGCAGAATGCTTCTTTGCCGGGGGTTACAATATCATCGGGGCTGATAGTTTCAAACGGCAAAGTCGGCATCGGGACGGCGAGTCCTCAACATACTTTAGATGTTAGCGGGAGTATGTACAGCCGCAGATATAGCCTGACCGACGCGGCAACCATCGCGGTTGACTGGGACAACGGAAATACCCAATCGGTTACTATAGGGGCGAGCAGAACCGTCACTTTCGCCGATGGCCGGGATGGCGGAAAATATATTTTGATCATCAAGCAAGGCGGCACCGGCTCGTATACAATTACCTGGCCTGCAACTGTAAGGTGGCCTAACGGGCTAGCAGCTACCCTAACTACAACGGTCGGCAAAACGGATTGGATCGGGTTTATATATAACGGCGTTGATTCAAAATATGACGCTGTAGCGTTTACTTCGAACCTGTGATGAGCCGATAATTGGCAATATAATGAGAGATAATCATGCGATATTTCTTCCTGTCTTCCATTGTCGGCTCTGCCGCGGCAGGCAGCACCTTCGGTATTACCGCCATAGGTACAACGGGTTACCCTACCGCGAAAGCGGTCACCTCTAACGCCGGGGCGGCCATTGATACCGCCCAGAGCAAATTCGGCGGCGCCAGCGGCCAGTTCGTCTCAGCCTCAAGCCAGTATCTCAGCATACCGGATTCGGCGGACTGGTATTTCGGCACCGGCGACTTCACGGTGGATCTTTGGGTGCGGTTCAATTCGCTGCCTGCGAATAATGCCCGGTCCTTCCTTTTTGGACAATCGGTAGACAACAACAACCGGATGGATTTTCAACTGTTCAATAATGGCGGGTCGTATGAATGGGAGTACCGGGTGCGCAGCGGCGGCACATATTTAATGCAATATCAAACCGGCGCAAGAACGATAACAACAGGGACCTGGTATCATGTAGCATTCGTCAGGAGCGGCACCACGAATTTCTATATCTTTGAAAACGGCGTGAATGCGGGGGCCGCTCTGGTGGCCGGGAGCGCTTCCGCCAGCATTCCCGACTATGCCGGAAGCGCTTATGTCGCTAACAATGGCCTTCACCCCGCCCACAGCCCGCTACGACCATGATGCAAGCACGGTCCTCCTGCTGCACACGGACGGGACGGATACCAGCACCACTTTTCTTGACGATGTGATCACGGGGCAGGCGAAGGCCGTGCAAGCCGCGCTTACGGCGAATGCGATTGTCCAGTCGGTGAGTTTCTATGCTCATGCCACAGGCAACTTCAGGTTAGCCCTGTACTCTGACTCCTCAGGGCCAAGCTCTAAGCAGTGGGAGAGCGGCAGCGTGGCGGCTACGGCCTCGGCCTGGAATACCGTGCTGATATCTGCGGGCGCGCCCACCACCCTTACGCTGAACAGCGGCACGTACTGGCTGGCCTGGCAGTGGGACTCCACGGCTAACGGGCCAAGCTACACGGCGGGCTCCGCGGGCAGCGGCAATTATCTCGGGCAAGCCTACGGCTCTTTCCCGGCGGGCTGGAGCGGCGGCACAAGCTCGACCGAGCAATGGAGCATTTATGCCACACAGGCTCCCCCTACGGTCACGGGCATCGCCGCTACTT
>JAPLKJ010000155.1 GCA_026388125.1 Elusimicrobiota bacterium | reverse complement strand
ACCGAAAAGCTCGACGAGGAAACGTCCTCCGCGCAGGCTTTTGACGCCGGGCTGATGCTGCTGCTGCCGGGGCATTTCCACATGGGGCTGGCCGCGCTCAATTTCGGCGGCGGCCAGAAGATAGTGAAGGATACCTTCCAGCTGCCCTCCTCGGTGCGGTTCGGCGTGGCCAAGGATTTCCACACCATGAACGACGTGATGATCTTCACGCTGGCGTCCGACGCGGTGAAATACCGGGACACGGCTTACTACAACACCACCGGCGTGGAAGTGGACGTAATGCGCCTGTTCCAGTTCCGCCTTGGCTACAAGACCAACAAGGACGCGGGCTCGCGGCTCTCCGGCGGGTTCGGCCTTAACTTCGACCGGCTCGCTGAGAAGGACAGCCTGGTGCACGGCATGCGCGCCGACTACGCCTTTGTGGATTACGGCGACCTGGGCGCCACGCACCGCCTGGGCATACAGCTTATCTGGTGAAATCCTCGCCGCTAATGTTTTATATAATTAATTGATGAACATAGAGCAGTACCTGGAGCGCAACGCCGCCGCCGTGAACGCCGCCCTGCCGGGGTTCGTCCGCGGCCTGAAAGGGGCCGAGCCCGGCCTGGCCGCCGCCATGCGGTATTCGCTTTCGGCGGGAGGCAAGCGCCTGCGCCCGGCGCTGATGGGCGCGGCCTACGAGGTTTTCGGCGGCAGGGCGAAAGATATCCTGCCGGCCGCCTGCGCGCTGGAGATGGTGCATACCTATTCCCTTATTCACGACGACCTGCCCTGCATGGACGACGCGGACCTGCGCCGCGGCCGCGCCGCCAGCCACAAGGTTTACGGCGAGGCCCTGGCGGTGCTGGCCGGCGACGCGCTGCTGACCGACGCTTTTACCGTGCTGACGGGTTCCCGCTATCCGGCGCGGGTCAGGAAAGAGGGCCTGCTGGCCGCGGCGGGCATTCTGGCCCGCAGGGCCGGCGCCCGCGGCATGGTTGCCGGCCAGGCGGCCGACCTTGAGGCCGAGGGGTTCCTGGACCGGAAAAGAAAAATCCCCGCGGCGCGCCTGCGGCGCGAGGGGCTGGAACTGCTGGCTTACATCCATCTGCACAAAACGGCCGACCTGATAACGGCGGCGGTGGAGATGGGCGCGGCGCTGGGCGGCGCCGGCGGAAACGAGCTGAAGGCCCTGTCGGCTTTCGGGCGCGATATCGGCCTCTGTTTCCAGGTGGCGGACGACATCTTGGACGCCGCGGGCGACAGCGCGAAACTGGGCAAGAGCGCCAGCGACGCGGCCAACCATAAGCTTACCTACGCCACGCTGCTGGGCGTGCAGGCGGCCCGGGAGCGGGGCAGCGCGCTGCTGCGCTCGGCGCTGATGAATTTAGCTAAGGCCGGCGGAGCGCCGGCGGCGAAGGCGCGGCTGGCCGCGCTGGCCGGCTTCGTCCACGGGAGGGACAGATGAAGCTGCTCCCCGGCATAAACAGCCCCGCCGACCTGCGCAAGCTGGACGTGGGCGCCCTGCCCGGCCTGGCGCACGAGGTGCGGCGCCTTATCATCGACGGGATCAGCCGGACGGGAGGGCACCTGGCCTCCAGCCTGGGCGCTACCGACCTGATACTCGCGCTGCATTACGTGTTCGACACGCCGCGCGACAAAATAGTTTTCGACACCGGGCACCAGGCCTACGCGCACAAGATACTCACCGGGCGGGCCGGGGAGTTCCATACGCTGCGCACGCGCAAAGGCCTTTCCGGGTTCCTGAAACGCTACGAATCGGAGTACGACGCTTTCGGCGCCGGGCACGCCTCCACCGCGCTGTCGGCGGCGGCGGGTATGGCCGCCGCGCGCGACCACGCCGGCGGGAACTACCGGGTAGTGGCCGTGGTGGCTGACGGGGCCATGACGGGCGGGATGTCCTGGGAGGCCATGCAGAACGTGGGGCAGCTGGGCACCGACCTGCTGGTGGTCTTGAACGACAACCAGATGTTCATCTCCGGGCGCGTGGGCCGGCTGGGCCACATCCTTACCAAAATGCTCAACCTGGGCGCGGTGCAGCGCACCGTGCGCAGGACCGAACTGTTCCTGGGCCGCTTCCCGCACTGGGGCCGGCGCATACGCAGGGTGATCAAGCGCGTGCGCGTGCTGTTCTTCCCGGGCATGATCTTCGAGGAGATGGGCTTCGCCTATTTCGGGCCGGTGGACGGGCACAATATCCCGGAGCTGGTGGAAGTGCTGGGTTACGTGAATAAATCCAAGGGCCCGGTAATGCTGCACGTGGTCACGCAGAAGGGCCGCGGCTACGAGCCGGCCGAGGATTCCCCGACGGAATTCCACGGCACGCCCAAGTTCGATATCGAGACCGGGCTGTCCGCCGCGCCGGCCGGCCCGGAGCAGCCGCCGTCCTTCACCTCCGTTTTCGGCGCCACGCTGCTGGAGCTGGCGCGGCGCGATGCGAAGATCTGCGCCATTACCGCCGCCATGCCCGAAGGCACCGGGCTGGACAAGTTCCGCGACGCCTGGCCCGCGCGATACTACGACGTGGGCATAGCCGAGGAGCACGCCGTCACTTTCGCCGCGGGCCTGGCCGCGCAGGGCATGAAGCCGGTGGTGGCCATCTATTCCTCTTTCATGCAGCGCTCGTTCGACCAGGTGATGCACGACGTGGCGCTGCAGGGGCTGCCCGTGGTGATAGCCATGGACCGCGCGGGCGTGGTGGGCGAGGACGGCCCCACGCACCACGGGGTTTTCGACCTGTCGCTGTTCCGCATGCTGCCCGGCGTGGTGGTGATGGCGCCGGCCGACGAGGACGAGCTGCGGCATATGCTGGCCACGGCGCTGGCCTGCGGGCGGCCCGCGCTGCTGCGCTACCCGCGGGGCAAAGGCTTCGGCGTGCCGCTGGCCGGCGCGCCGCGGGTGCTGCCGCTGGGCAAGGGGCGCGAGCTGCTGGCCGGGCGGGCGCTGAATTTCCTGGCCATAGGCAACCGCGTGCATCCCGCCCTGAAAGCGGCCGGGCTGCTGCGGGCGCGCGGCATAGACGCCGGCGTGGCGGACCTGCGCTTCATAAAACCCCTCGACACGGAACTGGTGGAGCGCCTGGCGGCCCTGGGGCCGCTGGTGACCGTGGAGGACAACGCGCTGGCCGGCGGCTTCGGCTCGGCGGTGCTGGAACACCTTAATGCGGCCGGGCTGGACGCGCGAGTGCTGCGCCTGGGCATCCCCGACGCCTGGGTGGAGCACGGCCGGGTGGACGAGCTTTACGAGGACCTGGGGCTGAACCCCGCGGGGCTGGCCGAAGCGGCGGCCTGCTGGCTGGAAAAAATTTCAAAACTAAAGACCGCAGCTTAGGAGTTCAATGTGAAAAAGACACAGAAGATCAGCAAAGAGGTTCTGGCCCTGCGCCGGACCAAGGCTTACCGGAAAGCTTATACCGACGACGATTTCATGAGCCGCAGGGAGCTGCGGCCCGTGCGGCTGCAGCTGGAACTGCTCAAACCCGAGCTGGCGCTGGCCGAGCACGATATCAAAACCACGGTGGTGGTCTTCGGCAGCGCGCGCACGCGCAGCGCCGAGCAGGGGGCCGGAC
>JAPLKJ010000041.1 GCA_026388125.1 Elusimicrobiota bacterium | reverse complement strand
CCTTGTCCATGAAGATGGAGCGCAGGTCCAGCGGGGCGGAGAACAGGAACTTCAGGTCGAAGGAATAATACAGCGTGGACATCGAGATGATGATGGAGGAAACGATGACCATGGAGAACGTCATCAGCAGCACCATGGAGGTGAGCTTCCAGGAAAGCATGGGGCCGATGAGCTGCACGCCCTCCAGGTAGGTGAGCAGGCGCCAGAAGCCCGCGTACAGCGCGCTGAGCATGAGCAGGCCCACGCCGGCGAACATCAGGTTCTTGGCCAGCTTCCAGCCCCGCAGCCCGCGCAGGGTGTTTACTAAGGTCAGGGCTTTTCTTGTGAGGAGGAGGTTGAACATGGTCGGGCCGCCGGGCGCCTGCGCCCGCGCTGCTTATTCCGTCAGCTCCAGGAAAACTTCTTCGAGCGAGCGGGGCCCGAAAGCGCCGGAGGCCATTTTCTTGACCTCCGCCACGGTCCCCCTGGCTATCAGGCGGCCGCGGTAGATTATCCCTACGGTATGGCAGAGCTTCTCGGCCATGTCCAGGATGTGCGTGCACATGAAGACGGCGGCGCCCTCGCGGGCAATATCGGCCAGCAGGCTTTTGAAACGGCGGATGCTCTTGGGGTCCAGGCCCACGGTGGGCTCGTCGAACAGCACGGCCTTCGGCCGGCGCAGCAGCACGCTGGCGATAAGCAGCTTCTGCTTCATGCCGTGAGAGTAGCTCTCCAGCAGTTCCCCGGAATAAGCGGCCAGTTCGAACAGTTCGAGCAGTTCCGGTATGCGCCGCTTCTGGTCGGAGACCGGCACGGAATACAGGTCGCCTATGAACCGCATGAACTCCCAGCCGGTAAGCTTGGGATAGACGAACGGCTCGTCGGGAATATAGGCCATCGCGCGCTTGGCCGCCAGGGGGTCCGTGGCCAGGTCGAAGCCGGCCACGCTGACGCGGCCGGCGGTGGGGCGCATTATGCCGGAGAGGATCTTTACAGTGGTGGTCTTGCCGGCGCCGTTGGGGCCCAGGAAGCCGAAGATCTCGCCCGGCTCCACGCGCAGGCTGAGGCCGTCGACCGCCTTGAAGGAGCCGAAGACCTTGGTTAGATTGTGTATTTCTATCACGGTAGCCGCCCGGGCCGTACAGGGATGAGGGGTTAAGGCCGCCGGGACACCGGCGGCCGCGTTACAGCGACCTTTTAGCCGCGCTTTTCGATCCGGTCCAGGTAGCTCTTGACCTCCTGGCGGGAGGTCAGCTGGCGGAGCAGGTAATTCGCGAGGTTGGCGAATTTATCCCGGGCCAGTTCGTCGGTATACTTGGCCTGGTTCTTGTCGAAATCCTTGAGATTCTTGTTCTTGGCGAGGCAGTACGCTTTGGCCTCTTCGGGCGTAACCTTCACGCTGGTATAGATGAACTGCTTGAACTTGGCCGCCAGCCGCGACTTCTTGCGCCAGGCCTCGTATTCGGAGGGCGACATGTCGAACTGGCCCAGGACGGCCATATAGTAGGCCCGCGGGCTGAAGGCGTTGCCCTCGCGGAACTGCGGGGTATTCTGCACTTCCACGGCCACCTCGAAATCGGGCACTATCATCCCGATTTTGCCGCCCTGCTGGGACAGCAGTTCCTCGATGACCATCTCGCGGAAGATCTCCTGCTTTACGGTCTTGGTAAGGGCTTCGTTGACCTCGGTGCCGGAATCCTTCATGTTGCTCATCACACGGTTGACCTGGGTTATAAAGCGCTTATAGGGGATAACGGAGCCGCCGACCTCGGCTACGGCGCCTTCGGAGGAAGAGGTGAACACGTAGGCGCCCAGGCCCACGAAAACGCCGACCAGGAACACCGCCACGGTGCCGATGAAAACGGGGCGTCTGTATTTGGAGAGGAATGCGATCATGGTATATGGCCTCGATGCTGAGTTTTAGATTTTAGCGGGCACGTTCTCTTCCTTACGGGCGGTTTTCCGCGCGGGGTCCATGGAGCAGTTGCCGTTAAAGACGGCTCCCTCCTCCAGCATTATTCTCGGGGCGCGGATATCGCCGTCGAGCCTGGAGCCGGCCAGGGCCTCCACGTGCGCCAGCGCCACGATATTCCCCCGTATTTCGCCGCGGGTGTAGCAGATCTCGCAGGAAATATCGCCTTTCACCTTGCCGGTCTTGCCGATGGTCACGGTCTTCGCGTCCACGATGGAGCCGTCGATGCGCCCGTCGATGCGCAGCGACCCCTTGGCGGTAATGGTGCCCTGGAAATAAGCCTCGTTGCCGATAACGGTGTCCCCGTTCTTGGCTTCGAAAGATACGCTGGCGTTTTTAAAAAGCGTCATATGGTACCGCCTTGCTGGGTCTGGCCGGCCGCTTACAGCCCGCCGAAAATACCGTCGAACAGGCTGGCGAAATTACCGGAGTTCTTTCCGCCCACCTGCAGGAATTTCATAGGGTTCACCGGCAGGCCGCCGGTCCACACCTCGTAATGCAGGTGGTTGCCGGTGGAGGTGCCGGTGGAGCCCATGCGGCCGATCAGCCGGCCGCGCTTCACCTGTTCGCCTTCCTTGGCGATTATCTCGCTCATGTGTCCGTAAAGGGTGGAATAGCCGAAGCCGTGGTCGATCACGGCGCACATGCCGTAGCCCTGCGCCCAGCCGGAGTGGCGCACCACGCCGTCGGCCGTGGCGTAGACGGGCGTGCCGGATTCGCCGGCGATATCGATGCCGGTATGGTATTCGCTGGCCGCGCGCAGCGGCGCTATGCGGTAGCCGTAAGGCGACGTTATCCGGCCCTGGGTGGGCCAGATGGACGGGGTGGCGCGCGCGCCGTTATGCTGGTCGGTCAGATAAAGCGTTATCTCGGTATAGCTGGAAAGCCGCTTGGCGGATTCATCCTTCATGTTCCGCAGCGAATTGTTGAGCGCGGTCTCTTTGATCTCCACCGCCTTGGCGTTGAGCTGGCGGCGGAAATCCGCCAGGTCGGAATCCTGCGGCCCGCCCACCCCTTCCTGCTTTTCCATGAGGCCCGGGTCCATGCCCAGGACTTTGCGCAGCTGGTTATCGGTGCGGCGGGTCATTTCGAGGTAGGCCATCCCCTCTTCCACCCGCTCGGAAATGCTGGCCATCTTGGCGCGGAGGATCTTGTTGTCCGCCTTGGTGACGTAATAATCGAAGTGCTTGCCGGCCACGAAACCGGCCCAGATGGTTATACCTGTCCAGGAGGCGCAGAAAGCCAGCAGGAACAGGACCGGCAGGTTGAAACGGAGGGACGACATGCCGTTATGCGGTATTATGAACACGCTGACGGGTTTTGTCGCGTTCCTCAGGAACCGAGCCAGTTTTCTCAGCCACATATAGTTAACATTAAACTAATTAGTGCTTTCCGCTGTCAACCGGGGGAGGGGCTTTGCCCGTGGTGCTGTAAGCGGGAGCCGCGGAACCACTGATGGCGGAGGGGTCGAAAGTCATTTCCCCCTCCCCCTCCGGGGCGGGCGCGGCCTGCCGGGAGGCCGGCTGCGCCCTGGCGGCCGGAGCCGGGACCGGGGCGGGCGGCAGGGAAGGAAGGGCCTTTCCGGGCATACCCCGCATGAACGGGCGCATTTCGGGGTCCTGCATTACCTCCATCATAAACGTCATGAAATCCGGGCGCTTGGCGTACTTGCTCATGGCCCGGATGAGCTTTTTCGCGTCCGCGGCGGCCGCCGCGTCCGGGACCTGGGAGGCGGCGGCTTCGGGGCCGGCTTCGCCGCGGTCAGGCATTGACAGCAGCCCGAGGCCGGAAACGGGAGAGGTAGAGGAGCCGGCCGCCAGGATAGCGTTCAGCGGGTCCTGCATATTGGCCTCGCCGGAGCCGGAAAGGGGCATAGCCCGCAGCGGTGCGGGGATCCCGTCTGCGCCCTGGCCCCCCAGCGGCTGGAAACCCTGCGCCACCCCTTCCAGCAGGGCGTTGGCCTGCATTACTTTGCGGTAACCGGTGAAAGCCGCGGCTGCGACTATAACGCAGACGACGCCCAGCGCGGCCGCTATGGTCTTGAACATCCGCCCGCGGGCGCGCTCGCGCTCCAGTTCGGCGCTCAGTTCGGCGTCCGGGGCTGCAGGGGGAGTGGCAAGTTCAAGGGGAACATCCGGCTTTTTTTCTTCGGGCATAGTCACAGCGCCTCCCGCTGGCGTGCCGCGCAGATTCAGGTTTGACACGCCGCTCCGCAAATTATAAACTGTAATTCTACTATAATAAAAACCGACTTCCGCGCCGGTTTTTTACACGCGAACAGTTCTGTGCCCTCTTCGTCTAGCGGTTAGGACGCTGCCCTTTCAAGGCAGAGATCACGGGTTCGAATCCCGTAGAGGGCGCCAAGCTTTGCAGTTGCAGAAATCCGCGCTGCCGAACCCCGGCAGCGCGTGCAGTTTCTGCACTTCCCCCGACGGAAAATTATAATTTAATTTTATTTTTTGCCCGCCCAAAAGGAAGTTCGAGCCGATTTTTCTCATTATTTGCAGGTTTTCCTCCGGATTCCCGGAAACCGCAGACTCTCCGACGACAACACAGAGCTCGTAGAACCTTTTCAAAGGTTCGAGCCGCATTACACTCTGCCGCGCAAAAGCTGCGAGTATGTTTTCAATTTCCTTTTTGTCGTTGACCAATTGGGCTTTCTTGTGGGCGTACTCGGGCTGCGATATGGAACCTTGCAGTACCATATCCAGCAACCTGCCCAATTGGTCCGTAAGGATAACCAACTTATCTCGCAGATTTTGGGCGGTCTCTTCCCCGGCCTGGGCCGCCTTTATTTCATCCGCTTTTATGTTATCAAGAGCATTGGCGGCCAGGGCCGGGGGTAAGGAAACTCCTTTCAAGATCTCGCGCACCT
>JAPLKJ010000025.1 GCA_026388125.1 Elusimicrobiota bacterium | reverse complement strand
GCTTAAGTATCAGCTCTTTCACCAGCTTGGCCTCTTCGGGGTCCATGTTCTTCACGAATTCGTTGACCATCGGCTCCGAGGGCGCGGCGGCTTTCTGCGCGCACTGGGGGCAGACCTTGCGCACCAGGCGCTGGCTCATGGCGCCCAGCATGGAGGAGCCGATAAGGAAGGGCGGCACGCCCATCTCGAACAGCCGCTCTATTATGCTGGCCGCGTTGATGGTATGGATGGTGGTGAAAAGCAGATGCCCGGTAAGCGCCGAGCGCAGGCTGATCTCGGCCGTGTCGTAGTCGCGTATCTCCCCCACCATGATCACGTTGGGGTCCTGCCGGAGAATGGAGCGCAGGCCTTCGGCCCAGGTAAAGCCGGTCTTGGCGCTGATCTGCGCCTGGTTAATGCCCTCGAGGCGGTATTCTACGGGGTCCTCGAGCGTGATGATGTTTATCATCGGGGTGTTGATGTTCTTGAGCATGGCGTACAGCGAGGTGGTCTTGCCCGAGCCTGTCGCGCCGGTGATGAAGAAGATCCCGTAAGGGTTGCGGATCAGTTTTTTTACTACGGTAAGGGTTTCGGGGTCCAGGCCCAGCTGGTCCAGGTCGATGCCCAGCTGCTGGCGGTCCATCACGCGCAGCACCAGTTTCTCGCCGTTGACGGTGGGGAAGGAGGAAACGCGCACCTGGATGGCGCGGCCGGACAGCATTTTCTGGAAGCGGCCTTCCTCGTTGCGGAAAGAGGCGGGCGGCTCGGGGTCGAAGCCTGCCAGCACGCGTATGCGCTGCGTAAGGGGGATCTCCGCGTTCTTGGGCGTGGCCAGCATGTCCTGCAGTATGCCGTCCACGCGGAAGCGCACGCGCAGGTTGGCGCCCTGGGATTCCAGGTGCACGTCGCTGGCGCGCTCGCGCACCGCGTGTTCGAGAATGAGGTCGCTGAGCTTGATGGCCAGGTCTATGCCGGGGGAGCGGCCTTTGGCCTGCAGGAGTTCGTTATAGCCCTCTTCGAGGGTGCCGGTCAGCGCGGAGCCGCCGGGCTGCTGCTGGCCGCCCTGTTCGTCTTCCTGCTGCTTGTTTCCCCAGAATGCCATGGTAGTCTCCTAAATCAGCCCGCTGTCGGCGGCGGAGCGCCCGTTTAAATTATAGCACTTGTTTATATTCTATCTCCAAGACCGTCAGGTTCTTCTCCCCGCTGGGCAGAAGTATCTTCAGATTCCTTCCGGCGGTGGCGCCCAGGAGCCCCTGCGCCAGCGGCGAACTTACGGAGATCCTTCCGGCGGTGGGGTCGGCCTCGTCCGAGCTGCAAAGCGTGTAGATGATGGTGGCGCCGGTGTTCTCGTCGCGCAGCGTAACGGTGGCGCCCAGCCGCACGTCGTCGTAGTTGGCGGCGGAACTGTCCACTATCTTCGCATCGCGCAGCTTGATCTCAAGTTCGTTGATGCGCTGCATCACCATGGACTGCTTTTCTTTGCCGTAAATATAGCCGGCGTTCTCTTTCAGGTCGCCCTGCTCCCTGGCCTCGTTGATCTCAACGGAAAGGTCGTTCTTCTGGCGGGTGAGTTTCGCCAGCTCTTCCTTCAGTTTCTCGTAGCCTTCTTTTGAAAGATAAATATCAGCCATCATCCCCCCCCCCCCGGCAAGCGTAATGCCCTGGCCGCAACGGCAACAGCGTGGCGGGACAGGGCATAAAATCTGTGGCACCGAGAGGAATCGAACCTCTGACCTAGCGCTTATGAAACGCCCGCTCTTACCATCTGAGCTACGGTGCCGTTAGTGCTCGGCGGGCTGGTTTCCTCACCGGGGGCCGGAGCCTTCGGGTGAGGTTTCTAGTATATCAAAAAGTTATTGTAAAGACAAATATTGTTTCCTATAATTCTACACAGCGCAGCTGCCTGCATCCGGTCAACAAAAGGGGCTCCCAAATGGCAATGATAAAAGTTACAAAAGAAGAACTTCTGAAGAAGGCGAACAAGCCGGCAGAGGACGCGATGAAGCTGCATCCTTTCTATAAAGGCAAGGTGGAGATAGTTCCCAAGTGCTGCGTGCGCGACATAAACGATTTCGCCATCTGGTACACCCCCGGCGTGGCCTCGGTCTGCAAAGATATACAGAAAAACCCCGAGATGGTGTACGAGCACACCAATAAGGGCAATATGGTGGCCGTGGTCTCCGACGGCACCCGCGTGCTGGGCCTGGGCGATATCGGCCCCGAAGCCGGCCTGCCGGTGATGGAAGGCAAGGGCCTGCTGTTCAAGTTCCTGGGCGGCGTGGACGCTTTCCCCATCTGCCTGAAGACCAAGGACCCCGCTGAAATAATAAAGACCGTGCAGTACCTGGAACCCTCTTTCGGCGGCATCAACCTGGAGGATATCTCCCAGCCCAAATGCTTCGAGATCCTCGACGAGCTGCGCCGCACCATGAACATCCCCGTCTGGCACGACGACCAGCAGGGCACCGCTACCGTCTGCCTGGCCGGGCTGATAAATTCGCTCAAGATAGTAGGTAAGAAGATTCAGGACGTGAAAATAGTCCTGTTCGGGGCCGGCGCGGCCAATATCCGCATCGGCACGCTGTACATGTCCTACGGGGCGAAGCCCGGGAACCTTATCTATGTGGATTCCAAGGGCATCCTGCACAAGGGCCGCACGGACCTCAAGGACCATAAAGAAAAATGGCATATGGCCAATATCACCAACGGCCGGCAGCTCACCGGGAAGCTCGAGGACGCGCTGGCGGGCGCCGACGTGCTCAGCGCCGCCTCCACCCCCGGCCCCGACGTTATCAAGAAAGAATGGATAACGAAGATGAACAAGGATGCCATAGTGTTCGCCACCGCCAACCCCATCCCCGAGATCTGGCCCTGGGACGCCAAAGAAGCGGGCGCGAAAGTTGTGGCCACCGGCCGGTCGGACTTCGACAACCAGGTCAATAATTCTCTGGGTTTCCCCGGCATCTTCCGCGGCGCGCTGGACGTGCGCGCCAGGACCATCACGGACGAGATGTGCATAGCGGCGGCCGAGGCGCTGGCCGGCTACGTGGAGCGCAAAGGCATGAACGAGAATTACATAATGCCCAGGATGGATGAGCCGGAGGTCTTTATCGAGGAGGCCGTGGCGGTGGGCATGAAAGCCATCGAGCAGGGCCTGGCCCGCGTGATACTTACCCGGGAGCAGCTTCGCAAGAGCGCCGAAACGGCCATACGCCGCGCCATCAAGGACAGGGACGTGCGCCAGGAGACGGGCATAGTGCCGCTGCCGTAACGCGGTTGCGCGCCGCGGCAGCAGGGGTCCGGAGAGCGAAACCTCTCCGGACCTTTTATTTGCAGTATTTCTGTTTCAGGCGTGCGGTGGTGGTCTCGTCGCCCGTGTCGTTCTTAAGCAGGGTCGGATAGTTCAAGTCGGTCTCTAACTGCACCTGCTCCAGCGTAAGCCTGTCGGCTAAGAAACGCGTCAGGGTGACTTGTTTTTCGTTCTTGGAGCACATTTCTGAAAGTTCCGTGCCGGCGGTTTCCATTACTATGTGTTCCGCGTAGCCGTCCTTTTTCATCTCGTCCAGAAAAATGTAGGTCAGGGTGCCCAGCTTCTTCTCCTCCTGGGCTTTTACAAGTTCATGGGCGATGACGTGCTCCAGCACGCGCGGGTCTTCCGCGTCCCCGGGGTTATGGGCCAGGTTCTTTTCAAAATCGGCCGCGGCCAGGTAGATCTTGCCGGTCAAGGGGTGCAGGCAGGAGAACGCTTTGCTGCAGAAGGGCGCCAGCAGCGCGAACCTGGAGGGGTCCCCTACTATGTATACCTCGAACTTCTGCTGAGAGTCGAAAAGATCGTTCGCGGAGGCTTTTTCCAGCGCCCGGTCTATGATCGCGTGCGAGCTCCCGGCCAGCGGTTCGCTCGAGTACATGGTGAGATTCCCGGCCGTATATTCATGCTCGAACATAACCTTGGGGTAGAGCGCAATGCCCGTATAAACTGCGGCTGCCAGCAGTACGCAGATAAAGATGAAGCGGCTTAATGTCATAGCAAACATTATAACCAATATTCGTACGAAAAGCGTACAAGTGCGAAGAACGGCAAGGCGCTCCCCATATAGGTCTTTGGGCCTATAGCGGCATAGGCCTTTTGGCCCTTGAGATAAATCAACCAAAGCGTACAGTATACACAGCTACCGTGTAATCCCCGGGATCGGCCGGGGAGCATCCACCTCCGGACCTTAATCCGGGTTCACCACAGTAGGCACAAGGCCTTGACGGCCGAGGCTGCGCGTGGAGGTGGATATGCAACTTGTGATAATGAACTCTCCGATCCCCGTAGTGCGCAGGCGTATACTCGCCGCTTTAATTGTTTTTTTAGCCGCATTCCATTTTACCTCCCCCGTCCTGAACGCCCAGGCGCTTAACCAGCTTTACGGCTCCGCCTCCGCAACCGAGACCCCTCTGCCGCCAGCGCCGGGCGACGCCGCGGTCTATACCGCGGCCCCGGGCTTTAATATATATTTCCTCAGTGTCGGCCAGGGAGATTCCATCTACATAGAGCTGCCCAACGGCCAGAACGCGCTTATAGACGGCGGGCCCTCCAATTCCGCTTCCGGGCCCCTGGCGCAGTTCCTTACGCAGAAGAACGTTGTGAAAATAGACCATGTGGTGCTTACCCACCCGCACTCCGACCATTACAACGGCCTGCAGTATGTCTTTTCAAATATCACCGTAGGCAGCTTTTACGATACCCGCATGGATAACAGCGGCGCCTCCACCGATGACAAGCTGCGCGGCCAGATAGCGGCCCTTGGCGTCAACACCGTTTATCCCGCCCCCGGGGACGAGCTTTCATGGGGCGCGGGCGGGGTAAAGGCTAAAGTGTTCAATTCCTGCCCGGAGGCGGTAGCAAGCTCCATTGGCAACCAGGTGAACGACTGCTCCATTGTGATAAAGCTTTCCTACCAGGGCGCCTCGGCGCTGTTCGTGGGCGACGCCCAGGCAGACGTGGAAGCGCGGATGGTGTCCGCTTACGGCGCCGA
Source organism: Elusimicrobiota bacterium (assembly GCA_026388125.1). Lineage (GTDB taxonomy): Bacteria > Elusimicrobiota > Elusimicrobia > Elusimicrobiales > UBA9959 > UBA9959. Next base: position 431 of record JAPLKJ010000025.1, on the reverse strand, counting down.
ACTGAAAGCGGATGTGCTGAAAGTGGGCCATCACGGCAGCCAGTATTCCTCTTCCGAGCCTTTCCTTAGCGCCGTGAAGCCGGCCAGGGCTTATATTGAAGTGGGCAAGAATAATTACGGCCACCCCACCCAGGGCGCTATCAGCAGGCTGCTGGCGGCCGGCGCGAAGGTGTTCCGCACCGACCTCGACGGGACGCAGGAATATTCCCCGGCCCTTGCTCTGCTCGCCGCGGCCGGGAGCTCCGCTTCCGCTTATTGAACCGGGACCGCCCATTTCCCCTCCGTACCCTTAGAACTTCACTAATAGCCTAGCACATCAACCCGACAGCGTAGTGTCGCTCATTAGAGGGTCATTTTTCAAGAAAAAAAGGCCCCTGCCCACAGTTTGTGGCATATTTTTATCTAAAATCCGTTACGACATCCCTCCGTTC
>JAPLKJ010000083.1 GCA_026388125.1 Elusimicrobiota bacterium | reverse complement strand
ATGAAAGCCGGCGCCCAGGATTACGTCATCAAGGACTCCTATTTCCTGAAGAACCTGCTGCCCGCCACCTCCAAAGCCCTGGAAAAAGCGGAAATAGTGAAGGAGCTGCAGCTTTCCAAGCGCTCCGCGGAGGCGGAAAGGCAGAAATACGAGGAGCTTTTCACTTTCGCCCCCGTGCCCTATCTCGCGCTGGACGCCGAGGGCCACGTGTTCGAAGGCAACCTGGCCTGGTTCAAGACTTTCGGCTACTCCGCCGGCGACATCGAGGGCCGCTGGGCGGGGGATTTCCTGGCGGAAGAGTACAGGGCCGAATTCAAAAGGAATTTTGCCGCCTTCGTAAAAAAAGGCAGCCTGGAAGGGCTGGAACTGAGCGTTCTTACCAAGACCGGGCAAATACGCAAGACGGTCCTGAGCGGGCGCGTAGTGAAGGACGCTAACAGTAATTTCGAGCGCGCGCAATGCGCGTTCACGGACATAACCGAACGGGCTGACGCCGAACTGGAACTCAAGACCATAACGCGCATGTATAACCTGCTGGCGCGCGTGAACCAGGTGGCGGTGCAGGAAAAGACGGTCAAAAGCCTGCTGCAGGAGATCTGCAACGCGGTAGTAGCGGCGGGCGGCTTCCGCATGGCCTGGGCCGGCATATTGGACCGGGACACCGAAGCCATACGGCCGCTCTGCTCCGCCGGCGCGGTACACCATTACCTGGACGGCATACAGGTATCTACGGGCGACAGGACCGCCGGACAGGGCCCGGGCGGCACAGCGGCCCGCACCGGCAAGATAACCCGCGTCGACGATATCGGCACCGACCCGAGAATGGCGCCCTGGCGGGAGAAAGCCCTGGAGCGCGGCTACCGGTCGGTGACCAGCATCCCGCTGCGGAGCGGCAGAAAAGTGGCGTTCGTCCTGAATTTTTACTCCGACGCTCCAGGTTCCTTCATCAAGCAGGAACTGGACCTGCTCAAGGAGATACAGAACGACACTTCCCTGGCGCTGGAAAGCATAGAAACGGAAGAGAAGCGTTCCCGGGCGCAGGCGGCCCTGGAGCAGACCTCCGCGTACCTGGCGCGCATAATGGACGCCAACCCCGTAATGCTCTATACGCTGAAGAACGACGGGAAAACATTTCCGTGCGTCTGGATAAGCGGCAGCGCGCGGAGGATACTGGGCTACGATACCGGGGAAATACTGACCAAGGGCTGGTTCAACGCCAACCTGCACCCGCAGGACCAGGCCCTGGTGACCGCGGCCCGGGAGGAAATGATACGCACCGGCTACTCCGAAGCCGACTACCGCTTCAGAAAAAATGACGGCTCCTATATCTGGGTCAAGGCGCAGATGAGCGTGCCGAAGAACGGCGGGGACATAAGCGGCTCCTGGACGGATATCACCCTGCTCAAGGAGAGCGAAAGCCGCCTGCAGGCGCTGCTCAACGCCCTGCCCGACGGCCTTATAGTGCGGCGCGGGTACGAGATAATATTCGCGAACAAAGGCGCGCTGAGCCTGACCGGGGTGAAGAAAAGCGGGGACCTGCTGGGCCGGGCGGCGCCCGACCTGCTGCCTTCGCAGCTGCGCGACGACTTCATAAAAAGCCTTAAGGAAATAGACACCAAGGAAATAGCCACGCCGCCGGTAGCCGCGCTGCTTAACCGGGCCGACGGGAAGACAGTGGAGATCGAGATCTCGGGCGCGCCCATCGTGTTCGGCGGCGAGCGCTGCGGCCTTGTTATCTTCCGGCCTGTCCCCGGGAAAAAGCAGGCCGGCGGCGCGAAGCCGCGCTGACCCGCCGGCCCGGGCCCGATAATTGCTAAAATTACCCTGCCCGCCGCGCACCCGGCGGGCAGGGTAATTTTATGAAGCTCCTTAAAACCACGCCCCGCAACATAAAGCTGGCCGCCGCCCTGCTAAAGGCCGGCGGGGTAGTGGCCTTCCCCACGGAAACCGTTTACGGCCTGGGCGCCGACGGCTTTAACCCCGCGGCCTGCGCGCGCATCTTCGAGATCAAGCGCCGTCCGCGCTTCGACCCGCTGATACTGCACGCGGCTTCCATAAAGCAGGCGGTGCGCCTTTTCAAGCGCGTGCCGGCGCCGGCGCTGCGCCTGATGAAAAGGTTCTGGCCCGGGCCGCTCACGCTGGTACTGCCCAAAAGCGCCGCGGTGCCCGACATCGTAACCGCCGGGCTGGCCACCGTGGCCGTGCGCGTACCGGCGAACCCGGCGGCGAGGGCACTGGTAAAGGCCGCGGGCCGCCCCATAGCCGCGCCCAGCGCCAACAGCTTCGGCCGCCTCAGCCCCACCACGGCGGCGCATGTTAAGAAACAGCT
>JAPLKJ010000110.1 GCA_026388125.1 Elusimicrobiota bacterium | reverse complement strand
TATTAGTACCTACGAGGGCGTAGGCCCTGTTAATGGGGTCAGGTCTTTCATTTCAACAAAATGTTGAAATGCAAGACCTGACCCCATTATCTCAAAAAACACGGCCTGACTCCGCCGTTCAATATTGTTATGTTTATGGTCGTTCCTGGGGTCAGGGTTTTCAGGATGTCGGAGTACTGCTTCAGGGTGGCTGCGGGGAGGCCGTTCAGTTCGGTTATTACCTGGCCGGGTTTTACGCCGGCGAGGTCCAGCGGGGAGCCGGGGGTTATTTCCTGCGCGCGGACACCCGGGGTGTCGCCTTCGGCGGGGTAGGTGAAGTCGGGCACCAGGCCGGTGGAGACGCGGCGGGGGCCGGCGGCGGGATGCTCGGGGGCGCCGGCGGGGGCCGGGCGGGTAAGGAACTCCGCGTCACCGGCCAGGTAATCGATCATTTCTTTGGCGAACTCGGCCTGCTTCACCAGGCCGGCGATGTCAATTTTGTCCGCGGTGTCCGTGGGTTTGTGATAGTCCGCGTTGGGGCCGCTGAAGAACTGCACGGCGGGCACGCCGCTTCCGATGAAACTCGCCTGGTCGCTGGAGTCCAGGTCCTCCTTTACCAGCGCGTAATCCGCGCCGGTCACGAAGCCCGCGCCGCGGAAGATATACGTCCATTTGTCCGAAGAGGACGAACCCAAGACCAGTATTTTGCCCGCGCCCAAGCGGCCGACGGTGTCGAAGTTCAGGGCGGCGTTCACCTTGGCCAGCAGCGGCGGGGGGAAGCGGGCCACGAAGGCGCGCGAGCCCAGGCGGCCGCGCTCTTCGGCGTCGAAGGCGGCGAAGACGATGGTGCGGCTCTGCGGATGGGCGGCGTAATAGCGGGCCAGCTCCAGCAGCAGGGCCGCGCCGGAGGCGTTGTCGTCGGCGCCGGGGTAGGTTCTGCCGCCGTCGGGGGCCAGATGGTCGTAATGCGCCGACAGCACCAGGTATTCTCCGGGCCTGCTAAGGCCCTGCACCTGCGCGGTTATGTTGCGCGGCGCGCCGAGCTCCGGCACGAAGCCGGGGGGCTGGCTCCAGCTGCGCGCGGGACGCGGGGCGGGCGGGCCGGGCTGGAAAGGGACGAGGCCGGCGGCTTTGAACCCGTTCTCGATATAGTCCCCGGCTTTTTTCAGGCCGGGCGAACCGGGGCCGCGGCCGCCGGGCAGCGCGGCCAGCGCCGAAATGTCAGCCTGCAGCCTGGCGGCCGAGAAGACCGAGGGCAGCGCGGCCAGCGGCCGGCGCGGTACGGTAACCCTGGCCGGCGCGGGTCCGGCGGTGAGGTCGGCCGCCAGCGGCGAGCGCGGCGCGGGCCAGAAGCCGGTGGCCGCCGAGTTCATGGCGGCGTCGAACACCAGCCAGGAATACTTGCCGTAATGCGGCAGCTTCACGGCCAGCGCGCTGAGCGCGGCGGTGGAAGGGGCCAATACCAGCCCGGCGGCCAGCGCCGCGTCGGCGGGGTGGTAGTCGGCGAAAACGAAAGTGTGGTCCGCGCGGGAAAATTCCCGGTTGTCCAGTATCACCGCGGCGGTGGTGAAGCGGGCGCCGTAGGCTTCCAGCCCCCGTTCGAAGGCGGGGGCCAGGGCGTTGTCCGCGCCCAGCACCCAGTAGGCGGCGGCCGGTACGGCGGTGCTCTGGGTCACCTGCGGCAGGTTGGAGGCGTCCTTGGTCCAGGCGGCGGCGAAAGCGCGCCAGGCGTTCTGGGCGGGGCCGCCGGGCAGCAGCAGGTAAGGGTTCTTCGCGCCCAAGGCCGGCCAGCGCCGGCGGCGTCTCCAACGGGCTCAGGCGGCGGAACACGTCGAACTCGGGGTCTATCTCCAGGCGGCGTATCTTCAGCGGCGCGGCATAATTGAAGAGCTCCTCTTTTTTCGTGAGGTCCAGCACTTTGCGGCGGGGCTCCGGCACGTCTTCCAGGTAGACGAGTATGGGCACTTTAAGCCGGTAGGGCGGGCCGTCCTGCCGCTGCGTCAGCGTGAATTCCAGGTTGTATTCTTCGAAGGGGCGGCTGACGCTGACGCCTTTGAGGGCCAGCTCGGGCGCGCCGGCGCGGTTCAGCCACTGGGCGAAGAAACCCGCCAGGCGGCCGGGGCCGGTCTGTTTCCCGAAAGCCGCGCGGAGGTCGGAGAACGAGGCCGCGCGGCCGAGGTTGGCGGCGTAAAAAGCGCGCAGCCCTGCTTTAAAATTGGCGTCGCCCAGCGCCTGGCGCAGCATGTGGTAGAACATCAACGCCTTGCCGTAGCCCACCGCTTCGGAGGCGCTGGAGTGCCGGGCGCGGAATTCTGTGAGCGGGAAATCTTTTTCCTCGGCCGCGTAGGCGGCGTAGTTCTTCAGCGTGGTAGCGCGGTATTCCAGGCCGCGGCCGCGGTTCTCGGCAATAAGGTAGTCGGCCAGGTAGGCGGTAAGCCCTTCGCACCAGTTGCCTTTTTCATAATCCACGAACACGCCGTTGCCCCACCAGTTGTGCAGGATCTCGTGCGGGTAGGAAGTGTTTATTATGAACGGCAGGCGCAGCACCTTCGAGCCCAGCAGGGTGAAAGAGGGTATGCCGTAGCCGGTCTCCCAGAAATTCTCCACCAGCGCGAATTTGGCGTAGGGATACGGGCCCAGCAGGGCGGTATAGAAAGGAATGTATTTCCCGGCGGCGGTCAGGTAGCGCGCGGCCAGGTCGGCGTCGGGCGTGAGCAGGAAGGCGTACAGCGCCGGGCGGCCGGGCAGGGAATATTCGTGGTAGGCCGCGCAGGCCAGGGTGATGTCGTCCTGCGGCTTCGTCTCTTCCCAGGTGGAGAAGTTCTCGCCGTTCACCAGCGCCCGCATGGTGCGCGCGCCGCCGGCCACGGCGTTGTACGGGGCGGGCAGGCGGGTCTGGAGGCGGTAGGTCACCAGCGCGCCGCCGAAGCCGGGATACCAGCCGGAGGAGCCGGAAAGATAGCAGCCTTTCTCCGAGATGATGCCGGGGGTTTCCGAAAAGCTGCGCGCATATTCCTGGGCCTGTTCGGCCGGCGGATGGGCGATGACGCCGGAATATTCCAGCGTGAAAGTTCTGGCGGGCCTGGCCAGCTTTACGCGGTAAGCGCTCAGCACGGCGGAGGTGGCGCCGTTGATGCCGTAGCGGGCGGCGGCCGCGGCATCGATCTCCTCAATGACGGCGCCGGGCTGTTTTACGGCGGGGTTCAGGCCTTTGTGCAGCGTGAAAACGAATTCGGCTGACGGGGCCTGGAAAGTGAGCGTGTCGGCGGCGGCCAGGCTGCCCTGCGCGGGGTTTATGGAGGCGTTGAGCTGGTGGCGCACGGCGGCGGCGTTGCCGGCCAGCGGGAACAGGACGAGCAGCAGAGGGATTATTTTCATAATTAAAAGTTTAGCTAAACCTGCAATATAATATAATTTTATTAACCGGGCCGCAGGCGCGGCAGGGCGGATATGGAAGACAACGGACCAGGCGCAAAGAGTTTCCCCGCTAAGGCGGTCTATTTCAATATTACGGTCAAGACGGCCATAATAGGGCTGCTGCTTTTCGCTTTCAGGGGCAGCCTGCTGTGGGAGGCGGGCTGGGCGTACCTGTGGCTTTACGCGGTGTGGATCTTCATTAACACGGCGCTGCTGAGGCGCAAGAACCCCGAGCTGCTGCTGCGCCGGCTGATGCTGGCGCCCGACCCCGCGCCGGGGCAGGACAGGTATTTCGCGCGGTCGAACCCCGTGCTGGGCGGGGCTATGCTGGCGGTGAGCGCCTATTACCCGCACTGGCCGGAGGGCGGCTACTGGCTGTGGGCGCGCGTGCTGGCTTTCGCGGGGCTGGCGGCGGCTTACTGGGGGGTTACATGGACCATGCTCAGCAACGCCTTCGCGCTGAAGGCCGTGCTGGTGCAGCCGGGGCAGACGCCGGTGCGGGCGGGACCTTACGCTTTCGTGCGCCATCCTTTTTACGCGGCTTTTCTGCTGGCTTGCGCCTGCACGCCGGCGGCGCTGGGCTCGCTGTATGGTATTCTGCCGGCTTTGATGGCCGGCATGGGCGTGGTCACGCATACTTCTTTCGAGGACGGTTTTTTAACGGAGAAGCTGGCCGGGTATAAGGAATACGCGGCGGCGGTAAAGTGGAAGCTGGTCCCGTGGATCTGGTAAAGGAGCTATTTATGAAAAAAAGTCCTGTTGCGCTTTTGATGGTGGTGGACGCGGTGGGGTTGTCCACGCTGGAGTACCTGCTGGGGAAATATCCCGGGAAGCTGAAGCTGCCGAACCTTTCGCGGCTGGGGCTGGGCAACATAGTGCTGCCTGAATTTAAAAAAAGGTTCGGGCCGGCCGCGCCCGGGGCTGCTTACGCGGCGCGCGTCACGCAGGTTTCGGCCACGGCCGACAGCCTGGTGGGCCACCGGGAAATGATGGGCGTGCTGGACAACCGCACCTACGACCTTTTTCCCGACGGGTTCAGCCGGGAATACCTGCGCGAACTGGAAAAGCGCATCGGGCGCAAGACCTTCTTCAACAAGATGGCCGGCGGCATGGAGGCCATAGAGCTGAACGCCAAAGAGCATGAGCGTACGGGAATGCCCATAGCGTACGCCAGCAAGTGCGATCCCCTTATCCAGCTGGCCATGAACGAGGCGGTGATACCGGTGCCGGAGCAGCATAAGATAGCGGATACCGCTTTCGCGCTGGCCATGGAGATGAAGATCCCCATCACGCGCGCTATTGCCCGCTCATATATAAGGAACGCGCAGGGGGAGATAATCCGCACTTCCAACCGGCACGACGCCGTGCTGCCCATCGGCCAGAAAACCCTGGTGGACATCCTGCACGACAGCGCGGTGTGGACGGTGGCGGTGGGCAAGACCAGTGACCTGGTTAATACGGCTTACCACGCCAAGGTGAAGCTGAATAAGGAGATCTTCCTCGACCCCGCGCTGAAGCTGCGCTTCGTGCACCCGAAGAAAAAGGACACCAACCCGTTCACCATACAGGGTACTATCAATGCGCTGGAGGCGGCGCATACGGTTTACCGGCCGAAGGGCACGTTCATCTTCACGAACCTGGTGGACACCGACAGCGTTTACGGGCACACCCGCGACGTGGAGGGGGCGCTGAAGTCTATCGAGGAGATAGACCGCACTTTGCCGCTGATCCTGGCGAGGCTCGCCAAAGGCGACCTGCTGATGATAACGGCCGACCACGGGATGCTGCACCGCGAGGATTACGGCTACCACAACAACGAGCCGCTGCCGTTCATAGCTTACCGCAAAGGCTGCGACCGCAGACTGGGCGGGCTGAAAACGGGCCTGCTGCCCGGGCTGGCCGACATCGGCAGCGTAACAGCGCAGTTCTTCGGGATGATAAAAGAATACAAGGCCATAGTAAGGCAGAGCATCTAAAGGCCGGGGGTCAGGCCTTGCATATGACCGGGGTAAGGCTTTGGGTTTCCCTATGAGTGGCTGGGGTCAGGTCTTGCATTTCAACAAAATGTTGAAATGCAAGACCTGACCCCATTATTTATACTCAGGATCTACCAGGGCGCGGTAGGACTGGGGGGTCAGGGCGGCCCAGGTGTATTTGTTGGCGGGGTTCCACAGGACCCAGCTTTTTAGAAGGTTCAGATGCGCGGCTATCATCTGCGCGCGCACTTCCGGGGCGCCGTACTTGGGCAGGCCCAGGGAGAAATCCTGCAGGTAGGGGCGCATCTTGGCGTAGTCCGTGCCCAGCTTCCACATGGCGTCTTTCAGACCGTGGCTGATCACTTTGTAGGGGCTGGCGTTGGGATTGGCCAGGTTGTATTCCCCGCGGGCGTAATGCGAGGGGTACATCATGGGGTAGACGTAATCCGCGCCGGCGGCCAGGATCTTTATGTCCTGGCCGATGCCCATGTCGTCCTTTACCGAGGTGGTGAGGCCGAAGACGTCGGCCGAGATCTTTACGTCGTACGGCGCCAGGCGCTTGCGCGCGTAGCGCAGGAACTCGCCCAGGTTGGCCACGGCGGCCTGGCGGGTGTTGGGCTTGGAGAAGCGGCACAGCCCGGTGTTGCCTTCCGACGGGTAGCGGATGTAGTCGAACTGGATCTCGTCGAAGCCGGCCTTGGCCGCGGCTTCAGCCAGGTCGAGGAGATATTCCCACACTTCGTGGTTGTAGGGGTCAAGCCAGGTGTCGCCGTTGCGGCTGCGCCAGAGGCTGCCGTCGGGCGTTTTTACTGCCAGGTCGGGGCGCGTCCTGGGCACTATCTTGTCCTTGAACGCGACTATGCGGGCCACTGTGTACTGGCCGGCGGCTTTGAAGTCCTTCAACATAACGTCAGGCTGGGGGATGGCGGCCACATAGGAGCCTAACTTGCCGGCCTTTTCCACTCCGGGGAGGTAGATCTCGCCGCCGGTCTCTTTTATGGCTATCACCACGGTGTTTATCACGGAGCCCGAGATCTTGTCCAGCAGCGCGCGGCGGCTTT
>JAPLKJ010000150.1 GCA_026388125.1 Elusimicrobiota bacterium | reverse complement strand
ACGCAAGCCGAGCCCTCCGCGAAGGTTTTGCGAACCATGCCCCCGCCCGGACCCTCCGGGTTGCGGGTTATAGGGATAAACGCTTATGTTCATATTTAAAAAACTGATCACTCCTTTTATTCTTCCGCCGGGCATATTTGTGGCGGCGCTGGTCTGCGCCGCTGTCTATTTGCGGCGGCGCAACCGGGCGGGGGCTGTTATCTGCGCGGTGCTGGCGGGGGGGATGTGGGTTTCGTCCACCAAGGTCTTTTCGGATGCGCTGCTGCGGCCGCTGGAGTATAAGTATTCGGCGCCGGCGGCGCCGGCGGGGGACGTTATCGTGGTGCTGGGCGGCGGGGCTTATGACTCGTACGAAGTCTATTCCGCCGGGGAAAGGCTGCAGCCGGGGAGCCTCGAGCGGGTGAGCGCCGCTGCGCTGCTGCAGAAAAGAACCAAATTGCCCGTTATCGTTTCCGGCGGGGCGGTATTCTCTAACATCGCCGAGGCTGACGCCGACGGGGCTTACCTGGAAGAACTCGGGGTTCCGGCCAAGGCCATAATAAAAGAAACGCAGGCGCGGGACACTTACGAGAACGCGGGGTTCACGCGCAGGATCTGCGAAGAGCGGGGTTATAAAAAAATAATACTCCTTACCTCCGCCTCCCATATGCCGCGGGCGGTATACCTTTATAAAAAGATCGGCTTCACAGATATCGTGCCTTTCCCGGTAACCCGCACAGCTGCGAAAGGCGCGAAAAGGTCCTTCCGCGATTACCTGCCCGGCACTTTTTACTCCGCCGCGCGCGCCCTGAACGAATACCTCGGCCTGCTGTTCTACCGTCTGGCCCGCTGAGTTTGTTCCAATGCAGGGGGGAAAAAAGGTAGAATATGCCTCTAGGGCGTATTCCGTGCCGTCAGCGGGCTACAGCCGGGTTCGATAGGAGGAAGGTTTTGTATCACGATAAGAGGATAAGAGTTAACAGGAACGTCACGTCCCCGCAGGTGCGTCTCATCGACATGCACGGGACCATGCTGGGCATAAAGCCGTTGATCGACGCGCAGACCATGGCCAAGGGCGCCGGGCTGGACCTGGTGGAAATTTCCCCCGACGCCAACCCGCCGGTTTGCAAGGTAATGGATTTTTCCAAGTACCTTTACGAGAAAGAAAAACAGGACCGGGAGAACCGGAAAAAACAGAAAGCCGGCGTGCTCAAGGAGATTCGCCTTAACCCGCGCATCGCCAGCCACGATCTGCAGACCAAGGTAAAGCACATAGAGCAGTTCCTGAAAGAGCACAATAAAGTGCGCGTTACCGTGGTTTTCCGCGGCCGCGAGAACCAGCACAGGAACCTCGGCGAAGAAATACTCAACGCCGTGCGCGACCACCTTTCTACCGTGGGCGCCCCCGAAGGGCGGCCCCAGATGATGGGCAACCGCATGAGCATCATGCTCGCGCCGGTACTGGGCAAGCCCGTCGCGGCCGCGAAGCCGCCGCAGGCGAAACCGGCCGGTCCGGCGGTAAAGCCCGAGCAGCAGCCCTGAAAAGAACGGTCTTGCGGCGGCGCACTTCCCAGACGGGCGCTAAAGTTATATAATAGTCAGATTAAAGAGAGTGTCTAATTATGCCTAAAATGAAATCACACAGCGGCGCGAAGAAGCGTTTCAGAAAGTCCAGCACCGGCAAGTGGACGCACAGGAAGTCCGGGCTCCGGCATCTTTTGACCGGGATGTCCTCCAAGCGCGGCAGGACCCTGCGCACCGTCAAGGTTGAGGAAAAGAACTCCTCAGAAGGGCGGCTGCTCGCGGATTATCTGCCTTACAAATAATTTTATAAACCAGGAACAGGAAGACCTATGAGAATAAAATACAGCGTAGCGCGCAACAAACGAAAAAAAAGAGTTTTAAAGCTGGCCAAAGGCTATTACAGCGATAAAGGCACGCGCCTGCGCCAAGCCAAGCAGCAGGTGAACAAATCCCTTACCACCGCCTACATCCATCGCCGCGACAAGAAGGGCGACATCCGCCAGCTGTGGATAGTCCGCCTGAACGCCGCCGCCCGCGACGAAGGCATGTCCTACAGCAGGTTCATGGACGGCATCCACAAGGCCAATATCATGCTTAACCGCAAAATGCTGTCGGAAATAGCCATCCGCGATCCCAAGTCGTTCACGCAGCTGGCCGCGATAGCCCGGAAAGCCCTCGGGACCACCCTGAAGAAAGTTGTCGGTACCGAGAAATAAGGCCGCGCCGTGAACGCCGCGACGTGGAAGGAGAAACTGTCCGCAATACGGGACAGTTTTTCCGTTTCTATAGCCCAAAAGCCCGCCGGGAACCCCGGGGCGCTGGAACTGCACTACCTCGGCCGCAAGGGCGAGCTGGCCCTGCTGCTGCGGGACCTGAAGGATATCCCCCTGGAAGAGCGCAAGGAGCTGGGCGCGCTGGGGAATACCGCCAAGCAGGAGATGGAGGCGAAACTTTCCGAGCTGAAAGGCGCCGCCGCCGGCGCCGCCGGACCTGCTGCCAAAACCGACCTTGACCTGACGCTGCCGGGGTGGCCGTTCCCCAAGGGCAGCCTGCACCCGCTCACGCACGTCATGAACCGCCTGGCCGAGGGCTTCCTGAAGCTCGGCTTCACCATGGCCGACGGGCAGCTCATCGAGGACGACTACCATAATTTCGAAGCTTTGAACTTCCCGCCTTTCCACCCGGCGCGCGACATGCAGGACACTTTCTACGTGGACGCGAAGGACCAGCTGGGCAAACCCATGCTGCTGCGCACGCACACCTCCCCGGTGCAGATCCGCTCCATGGAGAAGCAGGACCCGCCGCTGCGCGTGTTCCATACCGGCCGCGTGTTCCGCTCAGAGGCCGTGGACGCCAGCCATTCTTTCGCCTTCCACCAGATAGAGGGCCTTTACGTCGACAAGGGCGTCAGCATGGCCGACCTGAAGTGGACCGCGGACGCCTTCATGAAGGACCTGTTCGGCTCCGCTGTGAAGACGCGCTTCAACCCGTCGTATTTCCCGTTCGTGGAACCGGGCGCCGAAGTGGACATGTCCTGCATTTTCTGCAAAGGCGGCGCCAACGCCGCCGAGCGCTGCCCGGTCTGCAAGGGCACCGGCTGGCTGGAGCTGATGGGCGCCGGCATGGTGCACCCGAACGTTCTGAAGGGCTGCAAATACGACCCCGAGAAGTGGAGCGGCTTCGCCTTCGGCGGCGGCATAGAGCGCTTCGCGATGCTGCTGTACGGCATCAGCGACATGCGCATGCTCTACGAGAACGACCTCAGGGTCCTGAAACAGGTTCAGTAATGAAAATACTTTATTCCTGGCTTTCCGACTTCCTCGAGAACCCTCCCGCCCCGGCGGACCTGGCGGCGAAGCTCGCCCGTGTGGGCCTGAAGGTGGAGGAGATAAAGAAGACCGGCGCGTCCTTCTCCGGCGTCTGCGTGGGGCAGATAATGAAGATAGAAAAGCACCCCAACGCCGACAAGCTGGCGCTGGTGGACGTGCACGACGGGGCCGCCACCATGCGCGTGGTGTGCGGCGCCAGGAACATCGCCGTGGGGCAGAAGATCCCTTTCGCCAAGGTGGGCGCCCGGCTGTCCGAGGGCGAGCTTAAGAAGGCCAGGATCCGCGGCGTGGACTCCGAGGGCATGATCTGCTCGGCCGCCGAGCTGGGGCTTGAAGGCTACGACAATTCCGGCATCCTGGTGCTGCCCGATACCACCGCCGTGGGCGTGGACGCGGTAACGCTTTTCCCGAAGGCCGACTATACCCTGGAAGTCGAGATGCTGCCCAACCAGGGCTACGCGCTTTCCCATTACGCGCTGGCCCGCGAGCTCTGCCTGTTCTACGGGCTGAAACTGAAAGAGGCCAAAGTTTTCGAGGGTTCCGCCGCCGGCTGCCTGGTGCCCGTGAACATCGACGTGCCCGACCTGTGCACGCGTTATACCGCCATCGCCATAACCGGCCTGCGCGGCGCGCGCACCCCCGAGTGGATGGCCGAGCGCCTGCGCGCCATGGGTTCCAATCCCAAGGGGAACATCCTTATAGACGGTTCCAACTACGTGATGTACGAACTGGGGCAGCCCACGCACTGCTTCGATATTTCCAAACTGGACGGCCCCGAAATAAAAGTGCGCCGCGCCGTGCCCGGCGAGCATTTTACCACGCTGGACAATAAAGACCTTAAGCTGGACGCCGGCATGATGGTGATAGCCGACGCCGGTAAGTCCGTGGCCCTGGCCGGAGTGATGGGCGGCCTGGAGACGGCCGTCTCCGACTACACCGACGCCATCCTGATCGAATCCGCCCGCTTTATCCCGCCCACGGTGCGCCTGGCCTCCAAGACCACCGGCATCAAGAGCGAGTCCTCCTACCGTTTCGAGCGCGGCACTGACCCCGAGCTGACCATGAAAGCGGCCCGGCGCCTGGCCGCGCTCATACTCGAGGCCGCGCCCGGCGCCAAGGCCGAGCAGCTCACCGACAACTACCCGGTGAAGTACCAGCCGCCGGTGCTGGAGATCGCCCCCGAGCGGGTGAACGCTATTCTCGGCACCGGCATCGTAGACGGCGAGATCTTCGCCTGCCTGAAGGCTTTCCAGCCAGACCTTAAAGACGTGAAGCCGTGGAAGTTCACCGTGCCCACCTACAGGCAGGACATCGAATCGGTCTGGGACGTGGCCGAGGAAGTGGCGCGCTACGTAGGCTACGACGTTATCCCCTCGGCGTCGCATATGCCCATGCTGCCCTCCGCTGTCACGCCGCTGTGGACGGTCACCACCGAAATGAAGAATACGCTGGCCGCGCTGGGTTTCAGCGAAGCTTATAATTACGATTTCGTCTCGGCGAAGGAAATGCTGGCCTGCGGGCTGGAAGCCGCGGGCGCGGTGGAGGTCAAGAACCCGCTGTCCTCCGATTACCAGTACCTGCGCTCCACTTTGCTGCCGGGGCTGCTGAAGACTTTGCGCTACAACCTCAACCGCGGCCGCGATTCCGTGCTGCTCTTCGAGACGGGGGTCGCCTGCGCCAGGAAGGACGCCGGCAAGGCGGAGGAAACGTACTGTTCCGGGCTGATGTTCGGGGATTTCCCTGAGGGCGGTTTCTGGAAGGGCGGGCAGGGCCGCGCGGATTTCTATCACCTGAAAGGGATGATGACGCGGCTGTTCGCTGGCCGCAGCGGCTTCCGCTTCGAAAGCCCTAAAAAAGCGCCGGCCTATTTCCAGCCGGGGCTCTGCCTCGAGATGAAGCTGGGCGGGGGGGCCGCGGGCTACGCGGGCCGGCTGGCCCCGTCGGTGGCGGCCGCCTTCGACTTCAAGGATAATAATATTTTTTACTTCGAGATCCCGCTGGCCTGCCTGGCCGTGGCCGGCAAGACCGAATTCTGGCAGAAGGTGGCCAGGATAAAGCCGGTTTCCGCCTTCCCGCAGAACTGGCGCGATCTTTCCATCGTGCTGGAGGAAAAGCACGGCTGGGCCGAGATGGAACGGTCTTTTTCCGGCGTGCAGGACCTGGCCTCGGCGCGGCTGATAGACGTTTATAAAGGGAAAAATATCCCCGCCGGGTTCCGCAGCATTACCATCCGGTTCACTTTCACGTCGATGACGGGCACGCTCAACGACGCCGACGTGGGCGCCCGCATGGCCGCCGTGCTGGAGAAACTGATAAAGAACTTCAGCGCCAGGCTCCGCAGCTAAGTCCCGACGCAGCTCGACCAGAAAGCCGGGCGGGGGCCGGGCCGGCCTTTTTTTATTACTCCCATGGCCGATATCGTACTTACCACTTTCAACGCGAAATACGAGCACTGCTCGTTCGGGCTGCGCTATCTGCTGGCCAACCTCGGGGAACTGGCAGCCGCCGCGCGGCTGTTGGAGTTCACTACGGATACCCGCACGCCCGAAGCGGCCGAAGCGATCCTCGCCCTGAAGCCGCGCATCGTGGGCATAGGGGTCTATGTGTGGAACGCCGCGGAATGCCGCATGCTGGCCGCGGAACTTAAACAGCTGCGCCCGGAACTGGTGATAGTGCTCGGCGGGCCCGAGGTCAGCCATGAGACGGCAGGGCAGGAGATCTGCCGCGCCGCCGATTTCGTGATAACGGGCGAAGGCGAGGCCGCTTTCGCGCAGTTATGCCGCGGCCTGCTTGCCGGGCGGCCGCCGGCGGAGAAGATCATAGCCGCGCCGGCGCCCGACCTGGCCCTGCTGGCGCTGCCTTACGGCCTTTATTCCGACGAGGACATTGCCCACCGCGTAATTTATACCGAGGCGTCGAGGGGCTGTCCTTTCGCCTGCGACTTCTGCCTGTCCGCGCTGGACAAGGAGGTGCGCTGTTTCCCGCCGGGGGGCCTGTTCGCGGCCTGGGAAAAGCTGCTGGCCCGGGGCGCGCGCAGGTTCAAGTTCGTGGACCGCACCTTCAACCTGGACACGCGGCGCGCCGCCGCCGTGCTCGAGTTCTTCCTGCAGCGCTATCAGCCCGGGCTGTTCCTGCATTTCGAGATAGTGCCGGACCATCTGCCGGAGGAGCTTTTCGCGCTGCTGAAAAAATTCCCGCCCGGGGCGCTGCAGCTGGAGGCGGGGGTGCAGACCTTCAACGAAGCGGTGGCGGCGCGCATCAGCCGCAGGCAGGATAACGCCGCGGCGGAAAAAAACATTTCAAGGCTGCGCCGGGAAACCTCGGCCCATCTGCACGCCGACCTGGTAGCGGGGCTGCCCGGCGAGAGCCTGGAGAGCTTCGCCGCCGGCTTCGACCGGCTGGCGGCGCTGGGGCCGCAGGAGATACAGGTGGGTATCCTGAAGCGGCTGCGCGGGGCGCCCATAGCGCGGCATGACTCCGTTTGGGGCATGGTTTACAGCCCCTTCCCGCCTTACGAACTGCGCTGCAGCAACAGTCTGGATTTCTTCGCTATGCAGCGGCTGCGCCGCTTCGCGCGGTACTGGGACCTTCTCTCTAACAGCGGCGTCTTCCCGGAAACTGCCGGACTTATCTGCGGGGGGGCTTCGCCTTTCAACTCCTTCGCGGCTTTCAGCGCCTGGCTTTACGCCCGTACCGGACGGACGCACGCTATCTCGCGCTCCAGCCTGCGCGAATTGACCTATACTTATCTTACCGAGGCGCTGAAGCTGGACCCCGCCAGGGCGGCCGCCGCCGCGGAGCGCGACGCGCTGCACGCGCACCTCGGTTCAACGGCCGGCAGCCGGCGCCAGGCAAGGCATGCGCAGGGCCGCGGCCCTGCCCGCGAAGTTTCCGTGCCGCCGCAGCGGCCTTGACAAGCCGGGCGGAGAGTGTTAGTCTATGCATATTATGCGCCGGACACCGTGTCCCGGAGCGCCGCTGCGCGGGATCTCTATTTATTTTTATTGACGGTCGGAGGGGGTTCTATGAAAGTGCTGATCGTAGACGACAATGCCGGCACAAGGGCGATGATAAGGGTTATCCTGGAGCGGTCGGGCCATACGGTGCTGGGCGAAGCGGGGGACGGGGACAGCGCGGTAAAAGTTTTCGCCGAGCTTCGGCCGGAAGTAGTGCTGCTGGACATCATCATGCCGGGCAAGTCAGGAGTAGAGGTTTTGAAGGAGATCCGGGCCATAGACCCCGCCGCCAAGGTGGTCCTGGTGACCGCCATAGAGCAGGACGAAGTTAATAAGGACCTTTTCCGCAACGGCGCCTCAGCGGTGATCTACAAGCCGTTCGCGCCCGACGAGTTCGATAAAGTTCTGAAGCGTATAGCCTGACCATGACCGACCAGGAAACCGGAGTATTAGAGCGGCTGGCGGCCGCCGGCCTTGAAAAATGCCTCCTTAAGATCGCAAAGGTCTCGGGCGGAGAATGGCGCTTGGGGGATACAAAGGTTTCGACCGGCACGCTCGCCGAGGCCGTCAGCCTGCACAAATTCAAAGATCCGGCAGCCGCCGCCGTTTACATCCACGTTCAGGACAGGTTCCCGTTCATCTCGCTGATGTTCTTCGAACTGGGCGACGTCGCGCACATAGCGAAGTGTTTTATCGGGGAATCCCTGCCGGCGGCCGGCGCCTCGGTCCCGCGCTTCGACGAGGAAATGCTTCTCGAACTGGGCAACATAATCCTTAACGCCATTATCAATTATCTGCAGAACACCCTTAAAAAAAGCGCCATACCTTCGGTCCCTCTCATGCTGAAAGGGGACGCCGGGCATATCGCCGAGGGCCTGGGCGCCCATGTCGAGCCGTGCCAGAACTTCCGGATAATCGTCTCCCCGGTCAGCGTGCACGGCGATTCCCGCGTCAGCCGCGGCGAGGTGCTGACCATAATTCCCCTGGACCTGGCGGCGGCGCTGGCGCCGTAACAAGTTCCCGCGCGCTGCCCGGCGCTAAATCCCTTTTGTATTATTTGTTATAATTTTCATAATGAAGACCACTATCGTCGTGCCGTCCTACAACGAGATGCGCACCCTGCCTGCCGTGCTGAAGGCCCTGGCGGCGGTGCCGCTCGAGAAAGAGGTCGTCATCGTCGACGACGGCTCCACCGACGGGACCAGGGAGTGGGTGGATAAGGCGCTGGCCGCCGGGGAATTCCCTTTCGAGCTGAAGTTCATAAAGCACGCGCGCAACACCGGGAAAGGCGGCGCGCTTATCACCGGCTTTAACGCGGCGTCGGGCGGCATCATCATCGTCCAGGACGCGGACCTGGAATACGACCCGGCCTATATCCCCGCCATCGTCAAGCCCATAGAGGACGGCGCGGCCGATGTGGTGTACGGTTCGCGCATGCTCTCGGGGCAGTCCAAAACCTACAACCTGCTCTACCTGTGGGGCAACCAGTTCCTTACTTTCCTGACCAACCTGCTTTTCGGCGCCCGCATGACGGATTCCTATACCTGCTACAACGCCTTCAGGGCCCCGCTGCTCAAACCAATGAACCTGGGCTCCACCGGTTTCGAGATAGAGGCGGAAATTTCCTGCAAGGCCGCTTTCCAGCGCCTGCGGTTCAGGGAGATCGCCATTAACTACGCTTCCCGCTCCAGGGAAGACGGCAAAAAGATCAATTACAAGGACGCCATAAAAGGCGTTCTTAAGATACTGTGGCTGCGCCTCAGCCTTTCCAACGCTTCGTTCCTCCCATGAGAGCCCTTATTATAGGTTCCTCCGGCCAGATCGGCGGAGTTCTCACCGGGCAGTGCGCTTCAAGAAATATCGCGGCCAGCGGGGCGGGTATAGGCGGCGAAGAACTGCGCCTCGACCTCGCGCAGCCGGCCGCCGTAAAGGAAGTCTTCGCGCAGGCCCGCCCGGATATCGTTTTTTTATGTTCCGCCATGACGTACGTGGACGGCTGCGAGCGCGACCCCGAACTGGCGCGCCGCGTCAACGCCCTGGGCCCCGCCGCGGTGGCCGCGGAATGCCGCGCCCGCGGCGCTCGGCTGGTCTATCTTTCGACCGAATACGTCTTTGACGGCCAGGCCGGCCCGTACGGCGAGGACGACCCGGTGAACCCGGTCAGCGTTTACGGCCGCACCAAGCTCGAGGGGGAACGGGCGGCGCTGTCCCTCGCCGGCGCGCTCGTGATAAGGACCACCGTGGTTTACAGCTACGCGCCCGCGGCCAAGAATTTCATCATGCAGCTTATCTCCAATCACCGTTCCGGAACGGCGATGCGCGTGCCCAAAGACCAGCTCTCGAACCCTACTTACGCGCCGGCGCTGGCGGCGGCCATGCTGGACCTGGCGCTGAAAGGCGCCTGCGGCGTGTACAACGTGGTGGGGCCGGAAGTAATGGACCGTTACGCTTTCGCGCTGAAGGCCTGCTCCGTTTTCGGTTTCGATCCTTCTTTTCTGGAGCCGCGGCTGACCGCGGAGCTGTGACAGCCCGCGGCCAGGCCGCTGCGGGCCGGGCTGAAGACGGAAAAACTGGTCAGGGAACTGGGGCGCGGCCTGCCGCCGGTGGAGAAAAGCCTGGCCGAAATAGCGGCGCTGATAAAGAACGTATGACCGACCTGCTCGAGAATTTCCGGCTGTACCTGATAGCTTTCCTGCTTCCGCTGGTGCTGTCGCTCTGTCTCACGCCGCTGCTGCGCCGCCTGGCTATAAGCGGCGGCCACCTGGATAAGCCTACCGACATTAAAACCCATAAGGTCCCCACCCCGCTTTTGGGCGGTGCGGCGGTTTTCCTGTCCTTTTTCGCCGCTCTGGTAGTAATGCGGTTCTACACCTCTTTCCCTACCGGAACGCTCAGGGACCTGCGCGTTATCCTGTTCGGCGGCGGAGTTATGTTCGTGCTGGGCCTGCTCGACGACCTGCGAAAGCCCAAGGGGCTGGGAGTTAAGACCAAGTTCGCCGTGCAGTTCGCGGTGGCGGTCTTCACCGCTTTTTACGGGATCCGGATACACTTCATACAGCCCGATTACCTGGCCTTCGCCCTGAGCGTGCTGTGGATAGTGGGAGTGTCCAACGCGTTCAACCTGATAGATATAATGGACGGGCTTTCCGCCGGCCAGGCCGCGCTGGCGGCTTTCGGTTTCCTGCTCATCGCCTTCCCTTCCGAGGCCATTTACGTCAATTTCGCCTCGGCGGCGCTGGCCGGGGCGGCGCTGGGCTTCCTGCCGTATAATTTTTCTAAGAAATACAAGATCTTCATGGGGGATTCCGGCAGCCTGTTCTGCGGCTTCGTGCTGGCGCTGGTGGCCATGGGCACGAAATACACCGAGGTAAATCCGCTGGGCGTGTACGCGCCGCTGTTCATCCTGGCCGTGCCCATTTACGACACGCTTTTCGTTTCCGTAATGAGGCTGCGCCGCGGGCATTCTCCTTTCGTTGGCAGCCAGGACCATTTCGCGCTGCGGCTGGAGAAGGTGGGCTTTTCACGCCGGCGCGTAGTCTGGCTGGCTTCGCTGTGCACGCTGTCGCTGGTTCTGTTCGCCTGGCTTATTACGCAGGTAGCCCTGGTCTGGGGCATCCTGATAGCCCTGGTGCTCACGGTAGAGTTCCTGCTGGTGAGCACCGCCATCGCCAAAATTAAAATATAAATTTCTGCCGGGGGGCTACTCCGCCGTCATTTCGAATGCGGGCGGGGTGTCCATGGTTCGCTTTACCAGGCACTGCTCCGCGGCTTTTATGACCGCGGCCTTGTACTTGGGCGGGAAATCTTTGGGCAGCTGTATTTTAAAGACGACCTTTTTCAGCAGATGGGTGGCCTCGTCCTGCTCGAACGACATGGTTATTTCGAGGCCCTCGGCCGAAAGCCCGCGCGACTGAATGAAGCCCAGGGCGAAGATGCCCGCGCAGGTGCCCAGCGAAGCCAGAAAAAGATCGAACGGGGTGGGCGCCGAGCCCTGCCCGCCGCCGCCCGCCGGCTGGTCGGTGGCTATTTCAAAACCGTGCCAAAGCGCGCTGACTTTCTTCCCGCCCGGAAAAGTGATCTTCATTTCGTTCATGGTCCGCTCCTTTTTGATCTTTGTACGCTGTTTAGATGTGAAAAGAGCCTGAAAGTTTCAGGCTCTTTTGCCGGCGGAACCCGCGCGGGCCGTCAGTAATCGTGGCGGTTCATCTCTTTCGTTATGCCCGGGATTATCGTGGTCTTCCCGTCGCCGGCTAAATGCGTCTTGAGGATGTCTCCGTATACTTTTTCGAAAGCGTCGACGACCGCAGGGTCGAACGAGCGACCGCTTTCCTCGTTTATGTACTGCCTGGCCTTTTCGGGGTCCCATTTCGGCTTATAAACGCGCTGCATGCACAGGGCGTCGAAAACGTCCGCCACCGACACCACCCGCGCGTCTCGTGGTGGGAGGCCGCCACTTTGCAGGCTATCTGCAACAGCGAGCTTTCCGCATTGCTGAGGATCTTGGCCCCGTAAATAGTGTGCTTCTTCATCTCTTCGAACTCGTCGGCGGTCAGCTTGCCGGGCTTGAGCAGGATGGCGTCGGAGATGCCCACTTTGCCGATGTCGTGCAGGGGGCTGGAGTAGCGGATGTTCTCCACTTCGCGCTCCGGGAGCCCGAGGCCTTGCGCTATCAGCGCGGAATATTCGCTGATATGGCGCAGGTGGATGGCGGTGTCGTGCTGGTCGCGGTATTCGGCGGTCACGGCCAGGCGGTAGATGGTCTCGAACTGCGATTTTGACAGGCTTTCGTAAAGCTGGGCGTTCTCTATGCCCGAGGCCGCCAGGGAACTGATCAGCTGGAGAATGCCCTCGTCGTCGACATTGAAGGCGGAGCCGGTTTTGTTGGTGGCCTCGAACACGCCTATGATGTGGCCGCCTACGTTGCGCAGCGGCACGGCCAGGATGCTGCGCGTGCGGTAGCCCGTGAGGCGGTCCAGGTCGTGGTTGAAGCGGAGGTCCTGGTACGCGTCCTGGATATTGATGGTCTGTCCGGAGGAAGCCACATGCCCGGCGATGCCTTTGCCGAAAGGCACTCTTATTTCCGTATGCTGCATCCCGAGGGCCACTTTGGACCACAGCTCGTTGGTATAGCGGTCGAGTATGAAAACGTTGCAGCGGTCGCAGTTTATGATGGTCTTGACCTGTTCGGCTATGAGCTCGAGCAGTTTGGCGAGGTTCGTTTCCTTGGAAACGACCCCGCCGAAATTCACGAGCAGGCGCAGCCTGGTCTCCAGTTCATCGACCCTTGTCATTCGTCAACCCTTGGCATAGCTGTATTTTAGCATTAAAGCCCTAACGGCCGGCGGCATTTTTGCTGTCGAGAAAAACGCTGTAGTGCACGGCCTCGGCGCCCGGATAAGCGGCCCGGAGGCCCGCGTTTATCTGTATCAGGCAGGAGGTGGCCCCTACTATCACGGTTTCGGCCTGGATGGAGGCTATGTTGCGCAATTTGCGGTCCAGCACGCGCGCGGAGATCTCCGGCTGCGTAAAGGCGTACGCCCCGGCGCCGCCGCAGCACCATTCGCTCTCGGGCAGCTCCACGTAGCGCTTCCCGGTGAATTTGCGTATCACGGCGCGGGGCTCGCGCCTTATGCCCTGGCCGTGGCAGGCCCGGCAGGAATCGTGATAG
>JAPLKJ010000113.1:6211-14230 GCA_026388125.1 Elusimicrobiota bacterium | reverse complement strand
CTGGGAGATCACCGTCATAAGCCGGGTCAGCTCCACCGTCCAGTTGTTATAGTCGTTCTCCCGGCTGGAATAGGCTTCCGCGTCGCCCACCAGCCAGAGCCGGATGAACTGCCTGTCGTCCGGAGTGAGCGGCGTACCTTTGTCGAGCTTCGCAAGGATGAGCTTGATGGGCTGCAGCGTGTTCTTCTGCATCTCCTCGCGCAGCGCGGCGTTCAGGTCGTAGAGCGTGTCGTAAAGCTTTCTCAGGCTGTCCGCGCCCCTGTTGGCGGCGAACTTGTTGTACGCCTCTATCGCCGCCGCAGCCAATTCCTTGGTCCCCAGTATTTTGTCAGCCATTTTGCCTCCGGTAGAAATTCAGCGCTGTTTTAAATTATATATTAATTTCGGAAAGAATGATGAAGCCTTAATCTCTTTTCCTAAAAATGCTAATATTATCACTGTAGTACTACCACATTTTGCCGCGGTAGCTCAGTGGTAGAGCACTGGTCTGAAAAACCAGGTGTCGTTGGTTCGATCCCAACCCGCGGCAAATTCCTTTTATAGCAGGAAACCGAGATATGCCTTTACGCAATAAGATCCTGATAGCCGACGACGACTCCGAGATGCTGGAAACGCTCAGCAACATGCTGGAGGCCGCCGGCTACGCGGTTATCAAGGCGGAGAACGGGCTGGAGGCCGTGGAACTGGCGCGCAAGGAGCTGCCCGCGCTGATCATGCTCGATATCCACATGCCCAAGATGGACGGGCTCAAGGCGTGCAAGGAGATCAAGACCGACCAGGTCTCCAAGACCATCCCGGTGGTCATGCTCACGGTGGAAGGCAGCATCAAAGAGATAGAGCAGGCCATCACCTACGGCGCCAAGACCTACATCACCAAGCCGTCCAGCCGCAACGAGATCCTTAAAGTGGTGAAAAGCATACTTTCTTAAGAGCCGCGAACCGGCGTAAATAAAAACAGGGCCCGCAGGCCCTGTTTTTGTTGCCGGCGCTTACACTACCCTGAGCAGGGCGAAGTGCAGGTACTCCGTTTCGGGCATGCTGATCAGTATGGGGTGGTCCTTCGCCTGGCCGCGCAGCTCCACCAGCACGGCTTTGCGGCCCGCCCTGGCGGCCGCCACCGACAGCGACTCCACGAACATGCCCCTGGAGATGTGGTGCGAGCAGGTGGAGACCGCCAGATAGCCGTTGCGGGGCAGGGCCTTTATGGCCGCGCCCGCCATGCGGGTGAGCATCTTAAGGGCCTGCGGCAGGTGTTTCTTGCTGCGCACGATGTTGGGCGGGTCGAGCAGGATGAAATCCGGTTTTTCCGGCAGCTGCCCTTCCTCCAGCGCCTCCAGCAGGCGCTCGGCTTTTTCCTTTTTGAAGATTATTTTCTCCGCAAGGCCGTTGATGGCGGCGTTCTCCTCGGCCGCCTCCACCGCTTTCTCGGAGGAATCCACCGCCCAGACCGATTCCGCGCCCGCGGCGGCGGCGGTAAGGGCGAAAGCGCCCAGGTAAGTGTGCACGTCGAGCACGCGCCGGCCCTTGAAGAAAGGCTTCAGGGCGGCCCGGTTCTCGCGCTGGTCGAAGTACCAGCCGGTCTTCTGCGCGCCCGTCATCGGGATCCGGTACTTAAGGCCGTTCTCTATGATCTCGGCCTTTTCCGGCATGGTGCCGAAGGCTACTTCCTCGTAGGAGGTCAGGCCTTCCAGCTCGCGGAAATGATGGGTGTTGCGGTACAGTATGCCGCGCGGCTTGAGCAGGTCCTTCAGCGCCTGCGTCACCTCGTCCTTGAGCAGTTCCATGCCCGCGGAGAGGATCTCTATCACCAGCGAATCGCCGTAGCGGTCCACCACCAGGCCGGGCAGGCCGTCCGATTCCCCGAAGCAGAGGCGGCAAAATTTTTCTATGCCCAGCAGTTTGCGGTAGTCCAGCGCCGCGGCCAGCCGGTCCTTTACGAAATGTTCCGGAACGTTGAGCGTGTTCTGGGCCAGCAGCCGCAGCGCTATCAGGCTTTTCGGGTTGAAGAAGCCCACCCCGGCCGGCTGCCCGCTGGGGAACAGCAGGCTGCAGATGGTGCCCGGAGGTATGGTGGTATCCACTTTCTCGAGTTCGTTAGAGAACACCCAGAGGTGTCCGGAGGCGCGCCTTTTTATGGCGGTATGTTTCAGTTGCAGCGTTTTTATCTCATTCATCTATTGATCCCAGGGCTTCCACTACGGAGCCTATCTTTACGTCGAAGGTGCGCGCGAAACTTCCGTTGCGCACGGAGAATTCAAGGAATCCGAAGGAGCCTATAAGCGCGAGCGCTTCCCCTTCGGGCACGGAGGCGTAGGTGAGTTTCAGCCCCTTGAACATGCGGCCCGCTATGCTGAAAATGGAACTGGCGCTGAGGTAGCTGCGCCGGATATTGGTGATGGCGTTGCCGAAATGGTCCACGGCTATCACCTGGCCGGTAACCCTGTTGCCGGCTTTCTGCGGCTGCGGGAACGGGAGAGAGCGGTATTCGCTGAAGACAGGCCCTATCTTCTTTTCCGGCAGGCCTTTGGCGATGGCCGCCGCCACCGGCGCCATGATGTCGCGCCCGTGGAAAGTGGAGCTGATGTTCTTGCTGAACAGGCCGGAATTATTGATGAAGCGCGCTTCCTTTATCTTTTCGTTCTGCTCCACCCAGCTGATAAGCCCGTTGTCGGGCGCCATGAACTGGTAATGCTCCGTCCGGGCCCAGATTATGCCGCGCCCGGTGCCCACCGTCGGGTCCACTACGGTCATGAACAGCGTGTTTTTTGGCATATAGGGCATGGCCGCCATCAGGTAGAAGGCCGCCGTATGAATGTCCTGCGGCGGGATCTGGTGGGTTATGTCTATAATGTCCAGGCCGGGGGCCTTTGAAAGCAGCACCCCTTTCATCGTGCCCACGAAGGGGTCGGCCGTGCCGAAGTCCGAGAGCAGCGCTATAGTGTTGGTCTTCATATCGAAATAGCAGCAAGTAGGCGGTAACCGGCAGCCGGAGCTTGCCGGCCGCCGGTCAGCGGGCGCCGCGCTTCTTATTCCTGGCCGTGCGCGTGGTGATGCGAGGAGCCCGGGATGGTCAGCGGCAGTTTCTGCGCGCACAGCGGGCAGTTGTCCGGGGGGTAAAGCTGCAGCGGGTAGGAGATAAGGCCCCGCACCGGCACGTTGAAAGCGAGGTCGCCGGTGGAGCGGTCCACGATGGCGGCGATGCCTACGATCTTGGCGCCGTAGCCGCGCGCCAGGTTTATGGCCTCGCCGCACAGGCGCCCGGTGTTCAGGACGTCGTCCACCACCAGCACCCTCTCGCCTTCGGAGATCTTGAAGTCGCGCTTGAGCACCATCACGCCGTTTATCTTCTCCGTGAAGATGGAGCGGGCTTTTTTCACCCGGGCCACTTCCTGGCCGATGGCCATGGAGCCCACGGAGGGGGAGATGACCACGTTCACTTCAGCCGTGAACTTGGCGGCCATTTCCTTGGCCAGCTTCTGCGCGAGATGCGGGTACTGCAGCACCAGCGAAGGCTGGATGTAGGTCTGGGTATGGAAGCCCGACGGTATCTGGAAATGGCCGTTAAGGATGGCCCCGTGTTCCTGCAGCAGCCCCACCACGTCGAATTTTTCTAGCTTGGACATTATTGCTTTCCTCCCATCAAATTCGTAAGTCTGTTGAAATTTATCCTGGGGTCTTTGTTCGAGGCGTCCTTGATCAGCTGGCCGCTGTCCTTAGAGCTTATCATGTTTATGACCGGCTTGGTCATGGCACCCTCCAGCGTGAAAGCCAGGGCCGGCTTGCCGCTGGCGTCCGAAAGGCCTTCGGGCAGACTGCCCATGGAGTAGTACCTGCCTGATATTGTATAAATTTTAAGGTTCAGCGTTTCGTGGGAAAAGTCCACCCAGCCCGTGGCGGAGGTGGAAAAATCCTTGCCCACCAGGTAAAAGTTCTTTATCTGCACCTTGCCGTTGTCCAGGGAATAGTCGCCGCCCATGGCGGTGAACGAGATATCCTGCAGCTTATAGCCGAACTTCAGGGCCCCCATGCGGTTCCACTTGTAGACCAGGCGCATCGGCATGGAGAATATATAGAAGACGCGGTCCTTCTCCGAAGTGTCCTCCACATCGTAAAAAGTGCCGCGGCCGGATTTTATGAAAATATCGCCTTTAAGCTTCTCTATGCTGCCGGCGATGTTCTTGAGCGTAGACGCGACGTAAAAATCGTCGGCCTCCATGTATTCGTGCTGGAAATGGTCGGCTTTGTACAGCAGTTTGAAAAAAGCGAAGCCGCTGGGAATGGAGTTCTTCAGGGTCCTGAGCCAGACCAGGTCCGAGTTGCGGGTGGCCTTGCGCTTCGGGGCGTCGTGCAGCTTGGCGATGTCCAGTATCAGCCGCTTGGTCTCGGCGAAGATCAGCTTCTTCGAGTAGCCGGTGAAATAGACGGTCTTCTCGCCGCTGAAGGGGTTCACTATGGCCATCCTGCCCTTCACCGGCTCCTTGTTAAGGCTGCCGGAATACTCGAGCGACAGCTCCTCCTTCGAGATCTCGCTTTGCAGTTTCAGGCCGGTCAGGCGGGCCGGGCCCAGGGCCAGCCTGCCGTCGGAAGCGGTAACGTAGCTGTTGGCGAGGTTCTGGGACAGCAGGGCGGTCACCGTAAGGCCTTCGGCCGCCAGCCCGTGGTAGCCGAAAGCGGCGCCGTTGAGGTCGGCGAAGATGCTGGACAGCACGGGATGGCCGTTCTTCGAAGTTATCGTCATGCGCGGGTGTATCTTGCCGGTGGGGCTGTCCAGCGGGATCTCAGTGTAGTCCTTGAGCAGGGCGATGCTCACGGGCGGGGCCGAGACGGTGAAGGCGTAGGAAGGCGTGGACAGCGAAAAGTCGTACGTTCCCTGCGCCTGCAGGTTCAGGGGCCGGGCGGCCAGGTTGATCGAAACGGTCTTCGTGTCGATGAACACGCTGTTTATCTCCCACGAGGCGCGCGGCGCCCTGAAAGGCCAGTTGGAGTTGAAAAGATAGGAGATCTCGCTGCTCCTGAAATCCTGCGTCTGGGCTTTCAGGCTGAACTCCGGGCGGCGGAAATTCCTCACGCCGCCGGAGAAGGTGATGGATTTGTTCAGGAGGGTGAGGTCGCCGCGCAGGCCCTTTACCTCGGCCAGGGGCCAGTTGAACCCGGCGAAGTTCACGGAACCCTCGGCGTAGATCCGGCCATCCACGGGCTTGCGCAGGGAATTGCTCTTGAAGTACATCGAAACGTCGAAGCGCGTGTCCTCGCCAGGCTTGAAGTCGTTGAGGCTGAGGTTGAACGACTCGAAAGTCTGGCGGCGGCCGGATTTCAGGTCGGTGACGAAGACCTGGCCGTCCTTGATCTCCGCCCTGGCTATCTTGTTAAGGCTGCTTTTCCCGCCGGTCTTGCGGTACCCTGAAAAAATATCGCCTATGTTCCAGCGGCCGTCCAGGTTCTTTATCAGCTCTATTTTCGGGGAGATCAGCGTGACGTCGCCTATTTCCAGCCGGCGCTGCAGCAGCGGCGGCAGGCGCAGCTTCGCGTAGATGTATTCCGCCGTTATGAAATCCACTATTTCCGGGCCGGGCTCGGTGACCCGCAGGCCCTTTATTATTATTTCGCCGGTCACGGAAAGCTTCGCCCACTCGATGCGCACGGGCCGGTGAAGCAGTTCCTGGAACTGGTAGGTGACCAGGGATTTGAGGTCCTCCGGCGTGAACATGAAGTGCGCGGCAATAAGGGCGGCGGCGGCCAGGCCGGCCGCCAGTATAAGCGGCAGGAAGATCACCCGCACGAGTATCTGCCTGAAAAGTTTCATGAACTGATGTATATTTTAGCAGTATTAACAAGATATGCGGCCGCGTAATAAATATGCGAGTAAGCGGCGCCCAGCGCGGCCAGCAGGCGCGCGGCGTAAGCCTTCAGCGACAGCAGCTCCGGGAACATGAGCTTCAGCGCCGCCGCCAGCCCCAGGCAGTTGAGCAGCAGCAGCAGCGGCATGGAGAATACCGCCCCGCCGGCCTTCTTCAGGTCGCTCTGCACCGGCCCGGCCAGGATATCCGCGGTGTGCAGCAGGTGGAAGGCCAGCGTAAAGCCCGCGGCGGCCAGGAACCAGGGGCGCAGCGGCGCGGCGGGATAGAAGCGGCAGGCCAGCCAGTAGGCCGCGGCGGCGGCGAGGGTGTAAAAAGGGATGAAATACGGGGCCAGCGAGATGAAAGCGTTGGTGGAATCCAGCAGGACGTACCCGCTGCGGCTGCGCACGGAGATCTTGTGCACGCGCACCCCTGTGAAAATAGCGGCCAGCGCGTGGGTGAGCTCGTGGGCCGACACGTACAGGCGGCCGCCGCCGCTTTTCCCGCGGTAAAAGACCAGGCCGAGGTGCAGCAGCGTGAAAGCCAGGGCGCCGGCCAGCAGGGGGAAAGTGACGCGCACCGTGCCCAGCACGGGGCCGAGCGCGGCGAAAGTGGCCCAGGCGGCCGCCAGGGCGGCGGGAGCGAGAACGATGCCGATAGCGGGTTTAAGGATTTTCATCACGGCCGCGCGGGCCGCCGGAGGCGGGCGCTTTATTTTCTCGAGGTGCGGAGGACCTTATGTATAAGAGCGCCCAGCACCTGGGGCTTTATGGGTTTCTCTAAAAAATCTTTTACGTTGGATTCCTGCTTTATCATCTCCGCGGTGGAGCTGTCCGTGTAGCGCCCGGTGATTATTATTATGGGGATGGAGGAGGTCTCGTCGCCCTGCAGCTCGCGCAGGATCTCGAAGCCGCCGTATTTGGGCAGCATAAGGTCGAGCAGCATAAGGTCGGGGTGGAGGGCGCGGGCTTTCTGCAGCGCAACCTCTCCGTCCGCCGCTTTCTCCACGCGGAAGCCTTCTTTCTTTACGATGAATTCGACCAGCTCTCTTACCGAGTCGTCGTCGTCGACTATCAGCACCAGCTTGTCGGCAGGATCGCCGGAACCGGCGGGGGTTTGCATGTTTTAAAGGTTGGTGGTGACCAGGGTCTCGGTGGTCTGCACCCCGTGGATGCCGCGCACTTCCCGGACGATGAGGCCGCTGAGCTTGTCTATGGTGTCGGATTCGGCCATCAGGATGGCGTCCCAGCCGCCGAAGGTCATGTAGACTTCTTTTACGCCGCGCACGTTCTTTATCTGCTGCACGGCTTTCTGTTCGAGGCCGGCCACTAATTTGCAGAGCACGAAAGCGATCATAGTATCCTCCACTGTTTTCTGTCGTTCAGATCCTGGAGTTCCAGGCTTCGGTGCGGTATTTAGCCGCGGTTATGTCCGCCGCCTTTTTTGCGGTCTCGGGCGGCAGCGCGCATACTTCCCAGCTGAGCCCGAATTCGGCCCCCAGGGCCTTTATAACCACGTTCCTGTGCAGGGCCGAGTTCTGCCTGGCGTCAGGCGCCTGGAAAGACGCCTGGTACAGCATATGGTCACCGAACTTCCTCAGCGCCCCGCCAAGTACTTTTTTTCCATTATACAATATATCCATATTCACCGGTTTTTCGAAGCAGCTCATCACCGGATCGTTGACCGCGTAGTCCTTGGTCTTCTCTTTTAGCAGGTCGAAAGAGACCCCCTGGCGCGCGTATTCGGCGGTTATAGCCTGGTGCAGCCGGTCATAGGTCTTGCCCGGTTCGAAATAAACCCCGGGCGAGTGGAAAATGAACGAGAAAGTTATGTCGGTCTCGTGGAAAACGATGCCGCCGCCGGTGGGCCTGCGCACGATATCGGTTATCGGTGTTTTGGCGGCCGCCACGGCCTCCAGCACCGCCTTGCGCCGCTGCGAATAGCCGAAAGTGACGCCCGGGGAGGCCCAGTTATAGAACCTCAGCACATGCGGCGCCGGCAGGTTCTCGCACAGCGCTTCGTCCGTGGCCATCTGCCCGAAAACGTCCAGCGGCGCCGTTTCGATTATAATCCCTTTTTCCATAGCTTACGCTCCGGGTGACGCGGGGGCCGGCCTTGCAAAACCTTCGCGGAGGCTGCCGCTTGCGTAAGCGCGGCAGCCGAGTGATGAGGGGCGGCCACG
>JAPLKJ010000113.1:0-6171 GCA_026388125.1 Elusimicrobiota bacterium | reverse complement strand
GTGTCAGGGCCGGCCCCCGCGGCGCCCGCGGGCTACCAGTGCAGGTTCGGCTGCCGCGCCGCCTGCACTTCGTCCAGCCGTTTTACCGGCATGGTGTGCGGCGCGTCCTTCAAAGCCTGCGGGTCGGCCATACCGGAGTCGTGGACGTCGCGCATGGCCGCCACGAACTCGTCCAGGGTCGCCTTGGACTCGGTCTCGGTCGGCTCTATCATTATCGCTTCGTGTACGATGGTCGGGAAGTAGATGGTCGGGGCGTGGAAGCCGCGGTCCAGCAGCCCCTTGGCCACGTCCAGCGTCCTCAGGCCCTTGCCCGTCATGTCCGCGCCGGGGGTCAGCACGCATTCGTGCATGCAGTACTCCTTGGAGTACGACGGGTAAATATCCAAAAGCCGACTGCGCACGTAGTTGGCGTTGATGATGGCGCAGCGGGCGATGTCGGCGAACTCCTCGGGCGTATGCGCCAGCATGTAGGCGTAAGCGCGCACCAGCACGCCGGTATTGCCGAAGAACGCCTTCACTTTGCCGATGCTGCGGCCGTCGCCGAAGTCGGAGACGTAGCCGCTTCCTGACTTCTTAACGAGCGGTACTGGCAGGAACGGGGCCAGCTGTTTGCTGCACACAATAGCGCCGGCGCCGGGGCCGCCGCCGCCGTGCGGGGTGGAGAAGGTCTTGTGGAAGTTCAGGTGCATCAGGTCCACGCCGAAGTCGCCGGGCTTTACCATGCCGATCAGGGCGTTGAGGTTGGCGCCGTCCATGTAGAACAGCGCGCCCGCGTCGTGCACGGCCTTGGCGATGGCCTCTATGTTGCTTTCGAAGATGCCGAGCGTATTGGGAATGGTCAGCATCAGCACGGCTGTTTTGGGGCCGATATGTTTCTTCAGTTCCTCCACGTCCAGTCGGCCGTCAGGTTTGGAGGCGAGGTTGACGGTGTTGAAGCCCATCATCGACGCGGTGGCGGGGTTGGTGCCGTGGGCCGAATCCGGGCAGACTATCTCGGTGCGGTTCTCGCCTTTCGCCTCGAAATAGGCCTTGGCCAGCAGCAGGCCGGTGAACTCGCTGTGCGCGCCGGCGGCGGGCTGCAGCGTGATGGCATCCAGGCCGCAAAGTTCCACCAGGCGGGCGGAGAGGTCGTGTATCAGCTCCAGCGTGCCCTGCGCCGAGCTGTCGTGCGCGAGCGGGTGCAGCGCGGCGAAGCCTTCGAGCGCGGCGGCTTCCTCGTTGAAGCGCGGGTTGTACTTCATTGTGCACGAGCCCAGCGGGTAGAAGTGCGTGTCCACCGAGAAGTTAAGCCGGGACAGGCGGGTGTAGTGCCGTACCACGTCGAACTCTGACAGCTCCGGCAGGCGCAGGGCGGACTTGCGCCGCAGCGCGGCGGGGATGCTGGCCTTGGCGCGTAGCGGGTTCTTGCACCACAGGCCGCGGCGGCCGGGGTCGGATTTCTCGATGCTGAGGCGGTTGTCTATGGCGGGAGCGCAGTTCATATAGCCTCCTTTATGGCGGCTTCGAGTTTTAAGATGTCGGCTTCGGTCTTGGTTTCGGTGGCGCAGACCAGCAGCGTTTCGCCGAGCTCGGGGAACAGCGGGGCCAGGGGCAGGCCGATGTCCACCCCGCGGGCCAGCGCTTTTTCGCGCAGGGCGGCCGCTTTGCCGGGCACGGAGAGGACGAATTCGTTGAAGAAAGGGCCTTTGAACTTAAGCGAGCAGCCCTTTATCGAGGAAAGGCGCTCCGCGGTATAAGCGGCGGCGCCGGCGTTGGCCTCGGCCAGCTCTTTCAGGCCTTCGGGGCCGTACAGGGCCGAGTACACCGTGGCGGCCAGGGCGCAAAGCGCCTCGTTGGAGCAGATATTGGAGGCGGCCTTGTCGCGGCGGATGTGCTGCTCGCGGGCCTGCAGCGTCAGCACGAAGCCGCGCTTGCCGTCCTTATCCTTGGTCAGGCCGGTTATGCGGCCCGGCATCTGGCGCACGTGCTCCTTCTTGCAGGAGAACAGGCCCAGGTAGGGCCCGCCGTAAGCCAGCGGCAGGCCGAGGCTCTGGCCTTCGCCCACCGCGAAATCGGCGCCGTATTCGCCGGGAGCGGCCAGTATGCCCAGGCTGACGGGGTCGGCCGCGGCCACCAGCAGCGCGCCGGCTTTCTTTACCAGGTCGGCCACGCCGTTCATGTCTTCGATCAGGCCCAGGAAGTTGGGGGTCTGCACGGCCAGGCAGGCCGCGCCCTCCAGCAGGGCCGGTAGGGCGGCCTGGTCCATCACGCCGTTGTTCATCGGCACTTTTACGTAAGTGTATTCGGGCGAATGGGCGAAATAGGTTTTCAGCGTATCCATGTACTGCGGGTTCACGCCGGCGGAGTAAACTATCTTCTTGCGGCCGGTCACACGCACCGTGGCGCGCACGGCTTCTGCGAAGGAACTGGCCCCGTCGTACATTGACGCGTTGGCGCAGTCCATGGCGTACAGCGCGCTGACCGTACTCTGGAATTCGTAGATGGCCTGCAGCGTGCCCTGGCTGGCCTCGGGCTGGTACGGCGTGTAAGCGGTCAGGAACTCTGTGCGGGAGGTGATGGCTTTGACGGCGGCCGGGGTGTAGCGCTCGTAGGCGCCGGCGCCCAGGAAGCTCAGCGGGCGGCAGTTCTTCGCCGCCAGGCCCGCCATGCGGGCGGCGGCCTGGGCTTCGTCCAGGCTTTCGGCCGGCAGATTGATCTTGGGCCAGAGGAATTTGGCCGGCACCTGTTTTACCAGTTCTTCGAAGGAGGCGGCGCCTATGGTCTTAAGCATCTCCTCTTTGTCTTTTTTCGTATGGGGGGTGTACATGATAACTCCTTGAGAAGAGTCGAGAATCAAGAATCGGGGATCAGGGAACGGGGATGGAAAATCGAGGACCAAGGGTCAGGAAGCCGGCTTCCGCCGATCCCTGCTCCCCGATCCCCGATCTCCGATCGCTTTTAGTGCGCTGACTGCTTAATGAATTCCTGGTAGGCGGTCCAGTTCATCAGGGCTTCCGCTTCGGCCGGGTTGGAGGGCTTCAGCCTGAACATCCAGCCGCCGTCGAGGGGCGCCTGGTTGAGCAGGGCCGGTTCGCCGGTGACCGCGTCGTTGACGGCGGTGACTTCGCCGGACACGGGAGAGTAAATATCGAAAGCGGATTTTACGGATTCCACCACCGCGCAGGGCTTCTCTTTCTCGAGCTTAGCCCCCACTTTCGGCAGTTCCACGAACACCACGTCGCCCATCTCGTGCTGGGCGTGGTCGGAGATGCCGACCGCAACCTCGGCGCCGGCGCTGATCCATTCGTGGGTCTTGGTATATTTGACTTCTTCGGGTTTAGGCATGATAGTCTCCTTGATAATTTAAAATCCTGCTCAGGCGCCAATGCCTTTATTGAAGGCGGTGCCTTTGTAAAACGGGACTTTCGTAACTTCGGCTTTCACGCGCCGGCCGTGGATCTCCACTTCCAGCGGGGTGCCGGGCTTAAGGTCGGGCGGCACTACGTAGCCCACGCCGATGCCTTTCTTAAGGGTGGGGGAATAAGTGGCGCTGGCCAGTTCGCCCACCTGTTTGCCGTCCAGGAAGATCTTGCAGCCGGAGCGCGGCACGCCGCCGGTGAGGGTGAGGCCCGTAAGGCGGCGCTTCACGCCGTTGGCTTTCTGGTCCACCAATATCTTCCTCCCGTTGAAATCGCCTTTGTCCAGCGCCACTACCCAGCCGTAGCCGGTCTCGTAGGTGGTGTGGAAATCGTCCACGTCAGCCCCGTAAAGCAGATAGCCGGATTCCAGGCGCAGGGTGTCGCGCGCGCCCAGGCCGCAGGGCACAATGCCGTAGGGCTTGCCCAGCTCCATCATAGTCTCCCAGAGCTGGTTGATGATGGAATGGGGGGCGGTCACTTCGAAGCCGTCCTCGCCGGTGTAGCCGGTGCGGCTCACGTAGCAATGCTCGCCCAGCAGGTCCTTCTCCACTATGCCGAAGCGGGGCAGCTTCAGCGCTTCGGGCGCGAATTTTTCGAACATCTTGGGCACGTTCGGGCCCTGCACGGCTATCATCGAGAAATCGTCGCTCCTGTTCTCCACTTTCACGTGCATTTTCACGGCCTGGCTTTTGAACCACTCGTAGTCCTTGGTAGAGGTGGTGGCGTTCACTATTACCAGGTAGCGGTCGGGGGCCAGGCAGAAAGCTATGATGTCGTCCACCAGGCCGGCGTTCTCGTTGGTAACGTGGGAGTAAACGCCCTTGCCGGGGGTGGCTTTGCGCAGATCGTTAGTATTGATCTTCTGGAGGAGCTTGAAGGCGTCGGCGCCGGTAACGAATACCTGGCCCATGTGGGACACGTCGAAGATGCCGGCCGACTTGCGCACGGCCTCGTGCTCCTTCAGGATGCCGGCGAACTGGATGGCCATTTCCCAGCCGTGGAAGTCCACCATCTTGCCGCCGTACTTCCTCATGGTCTCATTGAGCGCTGTGCGGCGGATGGTCATTGTGGTGGACATATTTTCTCCTGTATTCAAGGTAAGGGTATATAAAATTTATAACAAATAAGCCGACAGTCGGGCAAATTGCCCGGGAGTGGCGGCCTATTTAGTATTATGAATACCGGCCGGTACCGGAATATGCTCAAAATTTTAGCCGATCTGAAAAGCAGGCGTCACAAGCGGGTGCTGGGCGCGCTGGAAATACTTAAGTATATCGGTCCGGGCCTGGTGGTCACCATGGGGTTCATCGACCCCGGCAACTGGGCCTCCAACCTGGCGGCCGGCTCCACTTTCGGCTACGCGCTGCTGTGGATGATAACCCTTTCCACGCTGATGCTGATACTCCTGCAGCATAACGTGGCGCACCTGGGCATTGTTACCGGGCTGTGCCTCAGCGAGGCCGCGCATAAGCATCTGCCCGCGGCGCTGGCCAACCCTTTGCTGGGTTCGGCCATGTGCGCCTCGGTCTCCACTTCGCTGGCTGAAATACTGGGCGGCGCGCTGGCGCTGCAGATGCTTTTCAATATCCCCATCCGGGCGGGGGCGGTGCTGGTAACGGCCCTGGTGCTGTACCTGCTGCTCAGCAATAACTACCGCAGGCTGGAGCGCTGGATAATAGGCTTCGTCTCCCTTATAGGCATAGCTTTCATTTATGAGCTTATGATAGCCCCGGTGGACTGGGCGGCGGCCGGGGCCGGCCTGGTAACGCCCGCCTTCCCGCCGGGCGCCGCGCTGATAGCCATGAGCGTGCTGGGCGCGGTGGTGATGCCGCATAACCTGTTCCTGCATTCAGAAATAATACAAAGCCGCCAGTGGAACCTGGCGGACGCCGCGGTGATGCGCAAACAGCTTAAGTTCGAGTTCGCCGACACGCTGCTTTCCATGGTGGTGGGCTGGGCCATAAACAGCGCCATAATAATAATGGCGGCCGCCACGTTCTACAGGTCGGGAACTCCCGTGAGCGAGCTGCGCCAAGCCGGGGAAATGCTGGTGCCGCTGCTGGGGCATATTTCGTCCAAGGTGTTTGCCGTGGCGCTGCTGTTTTCCGGCATAGCGGCCGGCGTAACCTCCGGCATGGCGGGCGGGTCCATCTTCTCCGGCATTCACGGCGAGCCGCTGAACCTGAAAGACAGCCACAGCCGGCTGGGCATGGCAATTTCGCTGGTGGCGGGCCTTATTATTGTTTTCTTTATCTCAGATCCTTTGAAAGGGCTTATCTATTCCCAGATGGCGCTGAGCGTGCAGCTGCCGTTCACCATCTTCCTGCAGGTCTACCTTACCTCCTCCCAGAAAGTGATGGGCGCTTACGCCAACGGCCGCTGGACCGTTTTTTTGCTGTCCGTTATAGGCCTGGCCGTAACCTGGCTGAACCTGAAGTTGCTGTTCAGCCTTTTCTAGAAAAGGGGACAGGTGGTTGGGTGGACTGCGAGCCCTGTTTCGTGTCCAGGGAGAGCGGTCCCGTGTTTGGAACCGCAGATCTGATCGCCGTTCACGCAGGCACAATCGGGTTTTCTTCTGATGACGGAGCCCTTAGGTATCAAAAAACAGTGTGCGGCAACGGGGCGGCTTAAGCCGGCCCGGTCACTTCCTTGGCGCGAAACGATAGATGCAGGTGCTGATGGAATAAATTTCGGATTCCTGCCTGTTCGCTTCAGAGTCGCCGTAGATGCTGGCCAGGTTCACGGCTTTTTCAAGATGCGGCCGGTATGCATC
>JAPLKJ010000020.1 GCA_026388125.1 Elusimicrobiota bacterium | reverse complement strand
AAGCCCGACCAGCTGTTCGGCAAGCGCGGCAAGCACGGGCTGCTGTGCCTGAACGCCGACTGGAAGACCGCCTGGGCGTGGATAACCGAGCGGATGAACAAGACGGTGACGGTGGGGAAGACTACAGGCGAACTGCAGGACTTCCTGATAGAGCCCTTCACGCCCCACAAGGACGACGAGGAAGGCTACGTGGCCATACGCGCCGCCCGCGACGGCGACACCATCTACCTTTCCGATAAAGGCGGCATCTACGTGGAGGAGAACTGGGGCGCCGTAAAAGAGACCGAGGTGCCCATCCTGGCCTCCATCGACGACGTTAAGCTGAACATGCCCGACCTGGGCGGGCGCACGGCGCAGGTGGCGGAGTTCGTGAAAGCCCTTTATAAAGTGTACGCCGAGGGCGGTTTCACCTACCTGGAGATAAACCCGTTCACTTTCTCCGGCGACAACATAGTGCCGCTGGACCTGGTGGCGCGGGTGGACGATACCGCGGCCTTCGAATGCGCCAGGATCTGGGGCGGCCTGGAATTCCCGGCCTCGTTCGGTTCCAAGCATACCCCGGAAGAGGACTTCATCCGGAGCCTCGACGAAAAGACCGGCGCGAGCCTCAAGCTGACCATCCTGAACCCCAAAGGCCGCATCTGGAACATGGTGGCGGGCGGCGGCGCGTCCGTGATCTACGCGGATACCGTCTGCGACCTCGGCTACTCCAGGGAGCTGGCCAACTACGGCGAGTATTCGGGCGACCCCTCGGCCGAGGATACCTACCAGTACGCCAGGACCGTGCTGGACCTGATGACGCGCGAGAACACCGTTAAAGGCAAGGTGCTGATAATAGGCGGCGGCATAGCCAACTTCACCGACGTGGCCAAGACCTTCAAGGGCATCATAAAGGCCCTCACCGAGTACAGGGCGAAACTTGTCGAGAACAAGGTGAAGATCTACGTGCGGCGCGGCGGGCCAAATTACAAGGAAGGCTTGGACAATATGCGCAAACTGGGCACCACGCTCGGCGTGCCCATTGAGGTCTACGGGCCCGAAACCCACATGACCTCGGTAGTTTCAATGGCCCTGGGAGGCAAAAAGAAATGAAACCTGAACTTTTCACCAAAGACACCACCGCTATAGTTTACGGCTACCACACCAACGCCATACAGCGCATGCTGGACTTCGACTACGCAGCCGGGCGCAAGGTGCCGTCGGTGGCCGCCATAGTGGACCCGGGCCGCGAAGGCGTGCACAAGGCTTTCTTCGGGAAAGGGGAGATACTGCTGCCCATGTACCGGACGCTGGCCAGGGCCGCCGCGAACCATCCGAAAGCGGATGTCTGCGTGAACTTCGCTTCCTTCCGCAGCGCGTTCGCCTCGAGCATGGAAGCGCTGGAGCACAAGAATATCCGCACCGTGTGCGTGATCGCCGAGGGCATCCCCGAGCGCCGCGCCCGGATCCTGGCCGCCACAGCGAAGAAGCTCGACAAGATGGTGATAGGGCCCGCCACCGTGGGCGGCATCAAGGCCGGCTGCTTCAAAATAGCCAACACCGCCGGCACCTACGAAAATATAGTGGAATCGAAGCTGCACAGGCCCGGCTCCGTGGGCTTCGTGTCCAAGTCGGGCGGGCTTTCCAACGAGTGCTACAACATCATAGCCCGCAACACCGACGGCCTTTACGAGGGCATAGCCATAGGCGGCGACGCCTACCCGGGGTCCACGCTGCTCGAGCACATCCTGCGCTACGAGGCCATCCCGGAAGTGAAGCTGATAGTGGCCCTGGGAGAGATAGGCGGCACCGAGGAACTGCGCATCGTGGACGCCCTTAAGAGCGGCGCGGTAAAGAAGCCGCTGGTGATCTGGGTCACCGGCACCTGCTCCAAGATGTTCCCGGCGGGCGTGCAGTTCGGCCACGCCGGAGCGAAGGCGGGCTCGGACCTGGAGACCGCCGAGGCCAAGAACAAGGCGCTGAAGGCCGCCGGCGCCATAGTGCCGGATTCGTTCGACGACTACGGCGTGATGATAAGGAAGACTTACGAGAAGCTGGTGAAGAAAGGCGCCATAAAGCCCGCGGCGGAAGTTGCCGCCCCGGCGCTGCCGATGGACTTCGCGCAGGCGATGAAAGAGGGGAAGATCCGCAAGGCAACCACGTTCATCAACACTATCTCCAACGAGAAGAAGGAAGAACTGGAATACTGCAACATGCCGATCTCGAAAGTGCTGGACAGCGGCATGGGGCTTGGCGGCGTGATAGGCCTGCTCTGGTTCAAGCGCGACCTGCCCGAGTACGGCCGCAAGTTCCTGGAGACGGCGCTGATGCTGGTGGCCGACCACGGCCCCGCCGTGTCCGGCGCGCACAACGCCATAGTGGCGGCGCGGGCGGGCAAGGACATCATCTCGGCGCTGGCTTCTGGCCTGCTTACCATCGGCCCGCGCTTCGGCGGCGCCATAGACGACGCGGCGCAGAACTTCAAGCGCGCCAGGGATTCCGGCCTCACGCCGGCGCAGTTCGTGCGAGACATGAAGGAAAAGGGGCTTAACATCCCGGGCATCGGCCACAGGGTGAAGAGCATCTCCAACCCCGACATGCGCGTGACGCAGCTGAAGGCGTTCTGCCGCAAGCATTTCAGGAAGACGGAGCTGCTGGACTACGCGCTGGAAGTGGAGCAGATAACGTCGTCCAAGAAAGGCAACCTGATCCTGAACGTGGACGGCTGCATCGGCATCTGCTTCGTGGACATGCTCAACAGCTGCGGCTCTTTCTCGAAGGAAGAGATAGATAACATCGTGGCCATGGGCTGCCTGAACGCGCTGTTCGTGGTGGGGCGCTCCATCGGCATCTTCGGCCATATCTTCGACCAGAAGAGGCTCAAGCAGCCGCTGTACCGCACGCCTTACGACGAGATAGCATACATGACCGACCTCTGACGGATACCCGGGGGAGCGCTCAGCGCTCCCCCGCGGTTTTTACGGTAACACACCGGGTTAGAACATATGAACATAATAGAGATCAGCGCGCTGAGGAAAGATTATTCCCTCGGCAGCACCGTAGTGCCCGCCCTGCGCGGGGTGGACCTCACCGTGGCGGCAGGCGACTTCATGAGCATCATAGGCCCTTCCGGCAGCGGCAAGACCACGCTGCTCAACGTCATAGGCTGCATAGACTACGCCACCGCCGGCAGCGTTAAGGTGGGGGGACGGGAAATAACCGCGCTGAGCGACAGGCAGATAACCGATATCCGCCTCAACAAAATAGGCTTTATCTTCCAGACCTTCAACCTTATTCCGGTGCTGGACGTGATAGAGAACATTGAATTCCCGCTGCTGCTGATGAAGCGTTCCTCCGCCGAGGCGCGCCGGCGCGCCGACCAGCTCATAGAAGAAGTGGGACTTAAGGAACACGCCGCTCACCGCCCGGCGGAGCTCTCCGGCGGCCAGCGCCAGCGCGTGGCCATAGCCAGGGCGCTGGTGACCAACCCGGACATCGTGCTGGCCGACGAGCCCACCGCCAACCTCGACTCCGTCACCGGCGCCTCCATACTGGAACTGATGCGCCGGATGAACGAGCTGGAGCATACTACTTTCATCTTCTCCACGCACGACGCCAACGTGCTTAAATACGCCAGGCGCATAGTAAAGATCAAGGACGGGCTGCTTGAAAAGGAACCCGCGGCCGCATGAGGCTTATCTTCACCATCGCCTGGCGCAACCTGCTGCGCCACAAGGGAAAAAGCCTCGTGATAGGGGTGATCCTTTTTACGGGCGCCTTCCTGATGACGCTGGGCAACGGCGTTATTTCCGGCATGGCGGCAGGCATAGAAAAGAACATCATCAACGGCTTCATGGGCGACATAGTGCTCATCAGCGACGAGCAGAAGACCGACAATATACTGATGAACATGATGGGCTCGAGCATCGAACCGATAAACAGCTACAAGGAAATAAAGAAAGTGCTGGCCGCGCAGCCGTACGTGCGCAGCTACCTGCCGGTGGGCAAGAACCTGGCCATGCTGCTGGACGAGCATACCGCCACGCCTAAACTCCACCAGCGACATACGCTTCCCGATAAAAGGGATAGTGCGCTACGGCGCCCTTAACAAGATCTTCGGGCATTTCTGCCTGGTGGACATAGAATCCTACCG
Source organism: Elusimicrobiota bacterium (assembly GCA_026388125.1). Taxonomy (GTDB): domain Bacteria; phylum Elusimicrobiota; class Elusimicrobia; order Elusimicrobiales; family UBA9959; genus UBA9959. Next base: position 1,090 of record JAPLKJ010000020.1, on the reverse strand, counting down.
CGAGTGCCTGGGCTATTTCACGGCGGCCGATATGGCCGCGCAGGTTCCCAAAGAGGAGAAAAAACTGCTGGGGCTGGAAGGCTCCGACCTCGATTCGCTGTTCGGCGGCGACATGATGGTGGCCGGCTATAAAAAAGCGCCGCAGCGGCTCAAGGCGGCGAAACTGGCGGTCAAAAGCGCGGAAGACGGCACCTATAACGCGGTTTTCCTCAGGGTCAATCCCGGCGTGGAGTATAAGCCCGCCCTGGCGCGGCTCAACGGCGCCCTTGCCGCGGCCGGGACCGGCGTGCACGCCGTGCCGTGGAGCAAGGCCTCCGGGCCGATAGGCAGCATGGCGCTGATAATAAAGAGCGCGCTGTTCATCTTCGTGACGCTGCTGTTCTGCGTGGCGGTGATCATAATAGTTAACACGCTTACCATGTCCGCGCTGGAGCGCGCGTCGGAGCTGGGCATGATGCGGGCGGTGGGCGCCCAGAAACCCTTCATCGCCGGCATGTTCCTGTGCGAGACCGGCGTGCTGTCGGCGGTCTTCGGCGGCTTCGGCATACTGGCCGGCATAGCGGCGGTGCGCGTTATCCCGCTGCTGCGGATAACCACTGAGAACGACATGCTGCAGTTGCTCTATGGCGGGAACTTCTTCAACCCGCTGCTGAGCCTGTCCGGCGTGGCCCTTACGGCCCTGCAGCTGCTGGGCGTTACCATCGTAGCCGCGCTGTATCCCATGCGGGTGGCCGCGCGCATCACGCCGCTTGACGCGATCTCGAGGGATTAGAACGGATATGCTGCTGATCAAATTATCTTTGCGGAACCTCCTGCGCCAGAAGCGGCGCAATCTCCTGCTGGGCTCGGCCATGGCCATCGGCGTGGCAATACTTATCACGGCCAACGCTTTCTCGCACGGCATCTCGGACATCATGTTCAACAAGGTAATGCGCTACGTCACCGGCCACGTGGCGGTGCGCTTCAACGAGCGCGGCGGCGTGATGCGCGAGATCTTCCGCGACCGTGAACGGGCCTGGGCGGCCGTAAAAGGTGAGCCCGTTATAAAAGACGCCGACGAGTCCATAGGCATGTTCTCCCGCGCCATCGG
>JAPLKJ010000255.1 GCA_026388125.1 Elusimicrobiota bacterium | reverse complement strand
GGTCTGGTGTTCATGCTGATCTTCGCCTGCATCGAGTTCTCACGCGTGATGATGCTGCGACAGGTTTCGGACACGGTCGCCTACGAGACGGCGCGGTCGTTGATTGTGCCCGGTGCTCAGGCTTCACAAGGTCAAGCCTTGGCCAAGCGTTTGATGAGTGGTGGGAGCGTACGAAACTACACCATCACGATTGAACCTCCCGTCATCACCGACGAAACCGATCGCGTTACCGTTCGTACCCAAGTGCCGGTTCAAAAGAACTCTTGGATGCCGCCGTTTTTCATGAAAAACCGCGTTTTAGAAAGCGAAGTCTCCCTACTGACCGAACGTAATCCACAATCGCAATTGAAAGCCGCGACGCCCCCTCCACCACCGCCGCCGCCTCCACCGCCACCCGGTGACGACGATCAAGGGAAAGACAAGGATAAGGATAAGGATAAGGATAAGGATGCCCCGGTAAAGGGGTACGAGACAGTTCTGCTGGTTGAAGATGAAGAAAGCCTGCGCCGCCTTGGCGAGCGGATTTTGCGCGTCGGGGGATACACTGTGCTTGTGGCTGCCGAAGGCCAGGCGGCCCTTAAACTTATGGAAGAGCGCGGCAGACCTGTGGACCTGCTTATAACCGATGTGGTGATGCCCGGCATGAGCGGCCGCGAGCTGGCCAGGGAGCTTGCGCGCAGGAAGATGATAGGCAGAACGCTTTATATGTCCGGCTACACGGATGACGCCATTGTTAAGCACGGCGTGCTGGAACCGGGAATAGCCTTTATATACAAGCCGTTCACGGTGGACGCGGTCATGCTGAAACTGCGCGAGGTCCTGGACGGCCCCGCCAACCAGGCAAGGGCGTAGGGGGGAAGGAAGAGTTGTTGTTTGCTGGTTGTTGGAAAAGAGGGAAGAGGGAAAAATTAGGAAGAAAGTTATGCCGAAAAAGATACTTTTGGTGGAAGACGACCGCAAGATGCTGGAGGTTATGCGGCGTTACCTCGAGAACCGCGGGTTTTCCGTTGTTTTTACCGACAACGGCTCAGAGGCGCTGATGTTCGCGCGCGATTCGAAACCGGACCTGATAGTGGCTGATGTCGAACTGCCCGGGCTGGACGGTTTCAGTTTGTGCAAGGCCATAAAATGCTCGGCCGAGACTGCCGGAACGCCGGTGATAATAATTTCAGGCGGGAAAACGGAGGACTCCGATATCGTGGCCGGCTACGATAAGGGCGCTGACGACTACCTTACCAAGCCGTTCTCGTTCTCCGTGCTGGCGGCGAAGATCAACGCAGTGCTGCGGCGCTACGGCACGGTTTCCGGCCCCGCCGCCCGCAAAATAAGGGAGCAGGGGCTTGAACTGGACCCCGCCGCCCGCGCCGTGAAACTGGGCGGCAAACCGGTGGCCCTTACCCGCAAGGAATTCGATCTGCTCACCCTCTTGCTGGAAAAAAAGGGGCGGATACTCGGGGTGCCGTATATGCTGGAAACGGTCTGGGGTTACGATATGGCCACCTATGACAATCCCCATACGGTTGAAACCCATGTTTCCTCCTTAAGAAAAAAACTGGGCACAAAGTTTGCCGCCCGGCTGGTCAGCGTAGTTGGACACGGGTACAAATTTGAGTGATCAAAGGAAATATGAACCAACAAACACAGGCCTGTGGCGGTGCCGTTCCGGCCTCTGGCCGTCAAAACGGCCCAAAAGAGGCCGGGTATCTGCCGGAGAGAAAAAAAATGGAAGCCCTTGGCAGGCTGTCCTGCAAGATCGCGCATGACTTCAATAATATCCTGGGCACTATAGAGGGCTATGCCACGCTGGCCATGCCCGGCGTCGGGGAAGATGATCCCTTAGCGCAGGATCTGCGGGAAATACACGCATCCGTTGCCAAAGCCGCCGCTCTTTCAAGGCAGCTTATCGCTTTCGGCGGCAGGCAGCTGCTGCATAAGACGCCCTGCGGCGTTAACGATATAATAATGAAGACGCTGAAAAGGGCGGAACTGGCCCCGGGCGGAGATTTTAAGATAGAAGCGCGGCCCGGGCCAGGACTGCCCGGCATAATGGCCGACGCCGCGCAGCTGGAGGTTGCGCTGGCGAACCTGCTGGTGAACGCGCGCGAGGCCATGTTGCCGTCCGCCGGGGATATGCCGGGCGGCGGAACGGCTGTTATAAGTTCGTCCGCCCTGCGGCTTGAGGGCGGCGCCGTAAACTCGCCAGATCCGCTGGCGGCCGGGACCATGTTCATAAAGATCGCCGTCCGGGACAGCGGCGCGGGAATAACCCCGGAAGTTCTTGAGCGCCTTTTTGAGCCCCTGTTCTCTACCAGGAAAAAACGCCAGGGAGCGGGGCTCGGCCTGTCAATGGTTTACGGCCTGGTAAAACAACATAACGGCTGGGTTGAGGTGAAAAGCGAGCCCGGCCAAGGCAGCGAATTCTCGTTGTACCTGCCGGCCGTGAATTGTTAAGCAGCTGGACTGTTAGGTTAACTTAAATAGTACAACAGTTTCGCTGCCGATCGCCCCTGCGCCCGTGATCAGGAACAGTTTTGCCGCACCCATACGCCCATCCAATGATCCGTAAAGACGTAGTCCGCGGCTTCTTTCTCAATAATATCCTTTGATATCAACAGGCTTAGAGATTTTTTTACCAGTGCGGATGATCTCAACTGGAATCTGGTAATAAAGGCCCCGCTGAATATCGCGGCCCCGGGGTTTGCCGCCACCCCCTGCAGTAACCGTTTTTGCGTTTGGGGCAGGTTTTCCCAAAGGTTCTGGTAAAGCGGCGTGTTTCTTTTGGCGATCAGCGCCACGGCCCGTTCAACATCGGCGCCCGTGATCTTCTTTTCTTCGGCTTTAAGGTCCCACAACTCGTGGGCGAGGTATTGAATATAGTATGGTATGCAGCCGGCGGAACTGACGATGGACCGCAGGGTTTCTTTGGGGCAGTCAAAGCCGCCCTTGGCGAAATTTCCGGCAAGATACTTCTCGAAATATTCAGGGGGGATCTTTTCAAGGTGAGTGACCGGTCCTATGCCGAAGAATGCCCGGGATTTTTTTGAGACCATTTCGTTCATCATTGTCTTTTTTGAACCGCAGAAAACATAACCGACATTGCGCTGCTTTTGTATTACCGCGCGCATAAGCTTTTCCAGCGGTTCCCCGCCTATGCTGACTATTTCCTGGAACTCGTCGAACATCACAACTACCGGTTTCTTTTCCCGGACAGCGAATTCCTGGGGGTAGGCCAGAAGGTTCTCTATCATCTGGAAAACTTCCTTCTGAGGCGGCGAGGCGTCAACGCCGAGACTTAAGGAGCCGTCCGGATTTACGGAAAACTGCGGCCTCAGTCCGGAAACAAAATCCTTGATAAAATTCACGGCTTCGGCAAAACCCAGCTTTCTCATCTCAGCTGCGGCTTTTCCCAGTGCGGCGGCAAACTGTTCGAGCGAGGCGGTTTTAAACAAGTCCAGGTAGATCACTTTTACACCCTTTGCTTTAAGCTTTTCGGCGGCGGCAATGAGAAGTGATGTTTTCCCGTACCTGCGCGGTGCTATTAAAAACACCTTCTGCCCGTCTAAAAGGTCTTTTGCGATAGTCTCCAGCTCTGCTTTCCTGTCTATGAAACTGGCATTCTTCACAACTTCTCCGAAGATGAACGGGTTCATGGTCGCTCCATTGCCTGCTACGCGCATTAAACCTAAAGGTTACTAACCGATAGGTTAAGGATACAAAACCCTCAGCCTGGCTGTAAAGCACAATCCACATAATTAAACGGCAATCTACAAAGAACAGCGCGATATCGCGCTTTTTGCCCAGGAGGCCAGGCGCTCAGCGCGGTCCGTTCAGGCGCTTCTTGCGCACGTAATTGGCGTCTGAAATCCGCCTGCGGTTTAACCCCCTGCCCCGGATAATATTTGAAGTAAATCTGAACCCGACCTGAAGTCCCCATTAGCTTGCCCCGGTATGCTATAGGTGCCGGGAGAACTTGTATGAAAAACAAAAGGTTTAAACTTAGCGCGGGGCTGGCGGCCGCCTGTATGCTTTCCTCCTTTCCGGCAGCCGCCGGCGCCGGGGGGTATAAAGACCTCTCGGCGCAGATCCTCAGGTGCGCCGAAACCAACGCGCTTAAAAAAATAGCGGTGCTGGAATTCTCCGCCAAGGGCGGGGCGGGCAAGGGCGATACCGAGTATGCCGCAGAAAAAATAGGGCTCTACCTCGCCGGCTCGGAAAAAACGGCGCTTATAGAACGGGCGCTGCTCGACAGGGTGCTGAAAGAAACCAGATTTTCCTCGGCCGCGGGCGGCATGGCCGACAGGACGGAGATCCTGAAGAACATGCTCTCGCTCGACGCCGTGGTAACGGGCACGATCTTCCCGGGCGGAAAAAAACTCAGGGTGCTGGCCAGGCTTATCGAACTGAAGACCGGCCGGGTGCTGATGGCGGCCGAAGCCGAAGCCGGCCGCCTGCCGCCGGGCGCGGTTGACGGCGGCGCCGCCGGCGTGGAGGCGTCCGGGGTCGCGTTCCCGGAGCTGCCCGCGCAATGGACTCCCGCCGCTGCGGCCGGCGCGCGCGCCGGTTTCCGGGACGCGGTGGCGGAGCCCGTAAACCGCTCCTGCCCGGACCGACGGCGCCTGCTTGCGAAACTGAACGCCGGGCTTGTGGACGCGAAGGCCTGGTACTGGGCGCTTAGAATGAAAAGCCCCGGCTTCACCATACAGAGCCTGAAAAGGAATCCCGGCAGCGAGATCGGGGACCCGGGCGTGAAAGCCAGGTTCTACAAACTGCTCGCGTTTTACGGCGAGACGGGGACGTCCATGCCTCCCGAACCGGCAAGAATCTCGGAGGTTTTCGTCCTGATGAAAATGGAAAAACAGGTTTCAGACGAATGCTGGTCAAAAGGCGGCTGATATTATGAACAAAACTATCCTGGTGGCGGACGACGACAAGACTTTTCACCGCATAATAAGCCGCGTGTTCGAGGGCACGGACTGGCGGGTGGAAACCGCGGAAGACGGCGTGCAGGCTTTGGAAAGTATTTCCAGCCGGCCGCCGGACATAATACTGCTCGACCTCAACATGCCGCGCCTGGGCGGGCGGGAGCTGCTGGCGCGCATACGCGGCAATCCCCGGCTGGCCATGATACCGGTGATAGTTATAAGCGGCGACGGCGCGCCCCAGGAGCAGGCGCTGGAATTCGGCCTCGGCGCCGATGATTTTATTTCCAAGCCTTTCAATACCCTGGACCTGATCTCACGGGTAGAAGGCGCCGCGCGGAGGAACCGGCGCATGCTCGACGCAAACCCGCTTACTTACCTGCCCGGCGGCCCGGCCATAGAGGAAGAGGCCGCGCGGCGTATAAAAGCGGGCGTTCCGCTGGCTTTCTTTTACGTAGATATAGACAATTTCAAGGCCTATAACGATGCTTACGGCTACCTGAACGGCGATAACGCCATAAAATGCGTCGCCGGCCTGCTGACGGGTCTGGAGGATGATTTCGCCGGCGAAGATATTTTTTTGGGGCATATCGGGGGGGATGACTTCGCCGCTATGGCCGATCCCGGCATGGCGGAGGCGATGGGCCGGGCCATAGCCGCGGGGTTCGACGCGATGGCTCCCGGGTTTTACAGCGAGGCTGACCGGGCGCGCGGGTTCATAGTTTCAAAGGACCGTGCCGGGCTGGCCCGGGAATTCCCGCTTATGACGCTCAGCATAACCATAACCACGAATGAAAAAAGAAAGCTGGACCATTACGCCAAGATCGTGGATATCTCGAGCGAGATGAAAAGGCATCTGAAAAGCCTTAAGAACCGCTCCGGCAGCGTTTACCTTAAAGACCGCCGGGCGGACTGACGGCGGCGGGGAGTTGAATTCCTCCGCCCGCGGCTTTCCGGCCCAATTCACCGGATATGAACAAAACATGAGCTCCCTGTGAGGTTTAATAAAATGAGCGTAAAAGGATCAGGGAAAAAGTTTTTTAAAATAATCCTTGGCGGGGCGCTGGCCCTGTCGATCTTCGCTTCGCTAACACAGGCGGCCGGGAGCGCCGGGGACAGGTACGGGTGTATCGCTAAAGTCGAGGGAAGATATTTCACCGACGGGACGGCCGCGCTGAAAGAACTCCCCTGCGAGGTGGCCCCCGCGGCCGTTGATCGCCTGGCAAAGGCCAGGAAAGTGGACGAGGGAACGGACCAGATAAACTTCGACTACTTCTGGGGCCAGGAATACTACCTAACCGGGAAAGTGCTGACCGAGATAGGCCAGATCGAAGAGGCGAAGAGCGGCCGGGCTGTTCTTTTTACCTATCAGGATGTCTGCCGGCGGGGCAGCCTGGAGGCCTCGGGGGCGCTTCTGGAGATCAAAGAAGCTCTCGGCTTCAGCACGGCTCCGAATACGGCGGGGATCGCCGGGCAGATATATTCGGTCTGTGAACCTTTCAACAGCGCCCGTTATCCGAACGCGGTCCTGGAGCAGAGCTCTGAAAATATAAACCAGCTGTTGCTGTATGCCTCGACGGATAATAACAGCACGAGAAAGTTCATGGGCGCCGTGAACTGGCTGCCCCGAACCCCGGAAACAGCAATGGCCAGGCGGACACCCCGCAATCCCTTGACGGCCGCCGCTAAGTGATGCGCCGCTGCATACGCCAGAGGGGGCAGCCGGGGTTTTGTTCCGCGCACCCTGACCCCCTACTGCGCCAGCAGCCGCATTATGCCGAGCTGCTCGCGGAAATATATTACGGCCCAAATGGCCAGGCAGAGCAGCACGGCTACTATGAAAGCGGTATCCCCGGCGCGGGCCCGCCCGGGGGGCGGAGGAAGCATAAGATTCTCATCCATCTTGGCCACATAGTCGGCGTAGATGTCGCAGGCGGAGATAACGTAGACGGGGCGCAGGAACAGCATCACCGCGCCGACGGAAACCATTAAAGGCACGCCCACCCAGAAATAGATCAGGTACATCTGCCCCGCCACGGAGGCCTTCCAGTTCACCAGCCCCGGGAAAGCCACAAAGAATAATATGGTCCCGGCGTAGCCCCCTATGCCCACTATCCAGCATAAGGCGGAGTAGCCGGCCCGCAGCAGTATCACGTCCTTGAATTTATTCCTGACCAGGCCGATGGAGCGCTGGCCCGCGTCTATCAGCCCGCGCCCGGTAACCAGCCCCGGCAGGATGCCGATAGTGGCTACTTTCCAGGCGTAGTAGACAAGCTCGCTGACAGCTTTCTCGGCGAAAGAGCGGCTGTCGTTCTTTTTAGGCAGCCGGTCCAATATGCGCTGCACCGTCCACCAGCCGTCTATCCAGTGGAAGATCCACAGCGGCCAGGCCCGGGGCAGCACCATTTTAAGACATTCCGCTATCGTGGATTCCTTGCCCTGCCTGTTGAGGAAATGCACCGCGCCCATGCAGCCGGAAAGGATGCCGAGCGGAAAAGCCACAATGCCCACGCAGAAGAAAGACCAGACAAAAAGTATCAGGTCTCCCGCGGTGGCGCCATGGGAATTTGAGGCGCGCTCCCAGGCGGCTGCCGGTATCCAGCCTATCATCTGCAGCCAAAGGTAATAGCCAAGGCCTATGCACGCCCACTGCAGAACGGCGAAAGTGATGAGCTCTTTCTCAAGGAAGACCAGTTTTAAACTGAATTTCGTGCGCTCCCAGAACCCGGCCAGCCCCTCGCCCAGCGACGGGCGGCGGTTCCAGTCGATAGTGGTATGGCTCATTTCCTCCCTGACCTCTTTCATCGCGCCAAGGTAGTTGTTAAATGCCATTCTCTTCCCCTTTTTCAGGAAAAACTCCGCAGCTCCGGACGGCCGATAGAACCCGCCCCGGCCGGCGACTGAAATAAGCACCCCGAAAATTTAGTGACGCCCGGCAATAGCCGGGCGCGGCGGCGCTTTTTAAGACTTCAGGAAATTGCCCCGACTTCCTGGTATTATAATAAATTGACGGAAGGGGAACGTTTTTTTAAAAAACTTTCAGGCAGAGAAAAGAGCAAACGAAGGAAAGAACTTGCGATAATAGTCTTTATACTTGCTGGACCATCAGAACGTTTTCGTCGTCCCCCGCCGATAGCAGGCTGTATTTGCGGCAGACCTTTTTCTGTCCAGGTTAAGCCCGAGTATATCCGCCTTTTCGGCCATATCACGTATAAATAGAGGAGCGAAAACGCAAGGAGAAGCTCTGGGTCCGTAAGCCCATATTAGACCGGGCCTTTTCCCCGGTTACCGTAGGCCCGCCGCCCCTTGCTGCGGCGCGGGTCACGGGATACACTCTATCAAGGGTTACGGCGAACATGTGCATGACCAATATTAAATTCCTGGCGGCTGCGCTGATAGCTTTTCAGGCCCCGCCCGTTTTCAGCCAGTCGTCCTGGACGCCGCAGATCGATATCAACTCAGAAAAGAACCTGCCGGTATCGGCGCCTTCCTTCTCCGGCCCGGGCATAGCCTCCGGGCTGGACCTCCTGCTGCCCTACCTGGGGAAGAACAGGCCGTGGCTGGACATCGCCGCCAATTCCGAACAGCGCCAGCCGGTGTACCTGGGCAGGCGCCCCAGGGAGATAGAGCTGGGCGCAAGCCCCCAGGCCGCGGGGCTCCCCGTCCCGCTGAAAACCTCCGGGGAAAAGCAGGCCGCCGCCGTGCGCGCCGCGCTGGCTGCGAAAAAGCTTATCGGGCAGGACGAAGCCGTAGAGCTGGAAGGCTGGCCGGCCCGCGACGACGACGGGCGGCTTACCTGGGCTTTTGTCTGGTACAGGCGCGCTTCCTCTCCCGCGCGCAGCTGGCTGAACGTGAAGCTGCCGGAAAGCGAAGACCTGGCCCCTTTCCTGCCGCGATCGCTGAACCCCTCCTCTAAAAAAAACTACAAAGAACTTTTCGCGGACGTGCTCGAATACAAGGACCTTTACCAGAAACCTCTTTTCGGCGACGCGGTATGGCTTGACCCAAAGGGGGGGATAACCGCCGCCTGGCTGCCCCCGGAGGAGCGCGCCGGGTTCGCGGCGACCGCCGTGATGAACAACCTGACAGCCCTGGTGCTGCCGCAGCCGGCCCGTCTGGACGGTTTGCCGGTCTCGTATAAGATCATGGTGAACGCCGGCCCCGTGAGCTGGCCCGCGGACATCAAGTGGATGCAGCCGGCCGCCTCCGGGAAACCGGAGTCGGATTCCGGGGTGAAAATAACGACCTGGCCCGCCGATTTCAAGGAAGCCTATATCAAAGACGTGATGCTGCTGGCCGGGGAAACGCAGGCGGTATTCCCGCTGAGCGGCCGTCAGGAGAAGTTCACGAAGAAGAACAACATCGAGAAGGACAACCAGCTGGAAGCCGTGGTTTCGTATCTTGAAGAGCGCTACGCGAAGTTGGGCATAAAGACGCGCCGGCAGGAATTCCCCTGGCGCGGCGCTAAGCAGGCCAACCTTATAGCCGTGATCCCCGGCGCGGACCACAGCCGGCCCATACTGATGGCCGACCACATAGACACAGCTTTCTGCGAGGACATCTTCGGCAAGGGCGGCAACAGGGTCTCGGACCCCGGCGCGGACGACAACATGTCGGCGGCGGCGGCGCTGCTTCGCGCCGCTGAAGTTTTGAACGGGAAGGAATTGGCGCGCGACATCTGGCTGGTGCATCTGACCGGAGAGGAATTCCCGGCCGACGACCTGGGCGCGCGGTATTTCATAAGCGAACTGCTGGCGTCCAGGACCGACATTGGCGGGCTGGTGCTGCTGGATATGATAGGCTGGCGCAAGCACGGCGACCAAGTGTTCCAGCTGAGCGCCGGCGAATCGGCCCGGTCGCTGGGCCTGGCGCAGGTGGCGCTCGACGCGGCCAGGGACTTCCCGCAGCTTTCCCCCGCGCTGCGCACGCGTTTCGACAAGCGCAGCTACCTCTACAATACCGACGGCCTGATCTTTTCCGACGCCGGCTTTCCCGTCATACTTTTCAACGAGCACATAAACGCCCTTGAGAACATGTCGCGCAAGGGCTATCATGACACGGACGACACTTCCGCGCTGCTGGATCCCGATTACGCGTCCGTGATAGCCAAAATAGCTATCACCACCGCCGCCCGCCTGGCCGGACTGCGCTGACGTGCGCCGGGAAAAGCCGAGGGGGGGCTGTTTAGCCTGATCCTATGAATAAAACTTACCGTCAGATCTTCGTGGACCTTGTCGGCAACATCAATCCCATGATAGTGGTGTTCGGGATGTGCGTCCTGTTCTCGCTGCTGACCTTCATCATCCCCGGGGGCGAATTCGAGCGCAGGCACATCGAGGTCATGGGTGTGCAGCGCGAAGTAGTGGTGCCCGGCTCTTTCCGCCCGGTCCCCTCCGTTCCGCAGGGTCCCGCCCGGACCTGGACGCTCTTCATGCGCGGCGCGCTGGACGGGGCCGAGCGCTCTTTTCTGATAATGCTGGCCGCAGGGGCCATCACCGCCATCATCTCCACCAACGCCATCTCCGCGGGCTTAAGCCTGCTGATCTCCGGCAGCCGCGGGCTGGGCCTGTTCTTTATCCCCGTCATGGTATTCGCCTTCGGGCTCTGCGGCGCCACTATCGGCATGTACGAGGAGACGGTCCCGTTCATCCTGGTGCTGACCCCGCTGATGCTGTCGCTGGGGTTCGATTCGATGGTCTCCGTGCTCATCCTGTACTGGAGCGTCCCGATCGGCTTCGCCGCCGGCATCACCAACCCCTACAATGTCCTTATCGGGCAGGCCCTCTCGGGGCTGCCGGCGTATTCCGGCTCCTGGTTCAGGGTTATCTCTTTCGTGGTGTTCATGTCGGCCGTGAGCATAGCCATCATGTTCTACGCCAATGCGGTCAGGAAAGACCCCCGCAGGTCCCTCTCCTACGACGAGGACCAGCGCAAACGCCGGGAGCAGGAGAAGCTGGAAAAGACCGCCGAGGGCCATAAGCTGACCGCAAGGCGGGCGGCGGCCCTGGTGCTGCTGGCGGCGGGCTTCGCCATACTCCTGTTCGGCATGATAAAGCGCGGCTGGGGATTTACCGAGATAGCTTCCGTCTACTTCTGGATGGGGATCGCGGTCCCCCTAGCGGGCGGGCTGTCGGTGACGGAAATGATAGAAAAGAACATCGAAGGAATGCGCAGCGTGATGATCGCCGTGGTCATGATGAGCGCCGCCTGCGCGATGGGGTTCATCCTGAAGGACGGCAAGATACTGGACACGATACTGAATTTCTTCGCCGGCTATCTCTCCGGCGCGCCTAAAGTCATCGTCGCCTACATCATGTTCGGCATCAGCGCATTCTCGGCGGCGGTGATCTCCAGCGCCACCGGGACGGCGGTGGTAGTGATGCCGATACTGGCGCCGCTGGCCGACGTGCTGGGCTTTTCCAAGCAGATAGTGGTGCTGGCCTTTCAGTACGCCACCGGGGCGTTCAACTTCTGGATGCCCTGGGACGGGATAGCCTTCACGGTGTGCACGATGGCCGGGGTCGGCTTCTTCAAATACATCCGGCACACTGTGAAGTTCGCCCTGTTCGTCTATTTCCCGCTGGCGCTGGCGATGCTCGCCCTTGCCGTAGCGGTCAATTACCGCTGACGGAGGACGGTCTAGCGCGTGGGAATTAAGGGGGCGGGGAACTTTTTTATGGGGTTTTTACCGCTTATGAAGATGGCCAGCTGTCTGTTCTCCCAGATGCCGCTCTTAAGGTTTTCGTAATCATGCCAGCGCTCGAACAGTTCCGCCAGCGGTATATAGGTATAGCCCGACCCCACCGACGGGTCCATGAAATAAGCGTATCTGCTGTCCAGAGCCGTTAGCACCAGGTAGTGCCCGTCCTCGCGCCTTTCTGCCCAGGACATCCCGTCCGGTCTGCCGGGCCAGGCCTGGATGTCTACGATGACGGTCTCGCTCCGGACCAGCGCCTGTTGCAGCTCCCCGAGCCCGGTCATTTCTTTATAGCTTGCCGAAAGCCCGTATTTTTGCGCCCCTTTCACTATTCCCTGCGGCGTAGTTCCCTGGGCGGGGATAGTGCCGGTAATTTGCATAAGCCCGCTTTCATTGCCGTCGTAAACCTGCCAGTAGAAAAGCGCAGCCAGCAGGGCGGCCGCGCCGCAGCTGTAGCTTGTGGATTGCCGTACGATCGGAACAGGCAGGGCGTTGCCGGGCAGAGCTGGCGTTTCCCGGCCTGCGCAGGCGCAGAGAGAGAGCAGGAGCAATGCGCCAAACAGGCAGAGGCCGCCCGGAGGCCTGGCTGAATTCCCTGCGCGCGCGGCCGTGTTTTTCATAACACTAGTCCTTCCCGGCCAGCACGGCCTTCAGCCTGTCGTGCGGCAGCGCGTAAACGGTGTTGCCGTCGCGGCCGACTACGGTCTCCGCCGCCAGCATGGAATTTATCACGGCTTCCTCCGCGGCGTCCCCGGCCGCCTCGAAAACGGGGTCTATGTGGAAGTCGGAGAGCAGCGTCATTTTGAAGACCGGATCTTTGGGGTAATGCGGTATGCGGTTGGCCGTGGAGAAAGCCACGCATACGTCGCCGCTGCCATTGGCGGCTATCGCGCCGGTGCGGCAGACTCCCAGCATGGCCCTGCGCGCCAGGCGCGAGAGCTGCCGGGAATCCAGCGGCGCGTCCGTAGCTAAGACTACCGTTATCGAGCCGTCCTTGCGTTCTTTAGGCATAAGCTCCGGGATCTTCGCGCCGACAGCCGCGCCGTTAATGCGCAGCAAATGCCGCTTGCCGTGGTTGGCGTTGACCAGCACGCCCACGGTGAAACCGCCGGGCGTCACGCGTGAAGCCGTGCCTATGCCGCCCTTGAACTCGTAAGTGGTCATGCCGGTGCCAGCCCCCACATCGCCCTCGGTCACGGGCCCGGGGGAAGCGGCCTTCAGCGCCGCGCGCACATGGGCGGCCTTAACGTGCTGGCCGCGTATGTCGTTGAGGGTGCTGTCGTCGCACTCCATCACCACGGGGGTCAGGGTGTCGTCGGTTATGCCTATCGTCGGATGTTGCCCGAGCATCAAATCGACGATAGCTTTCTGCACCACGCCCACGCTCAAAGTATTGGTAAAAGCCACCGGCGTTTCCAGTACGCCGGATTCCGCCAGCCACATCAGGCCCATAGCCTCGCCGTTGCCGTTCAGGACGAAGCAGCCGGCCGGGAGCTTTGACTTCCAGAGGTCGCCGGGCGCCGGTATAATGGCGGTGACCCCGGTGCGCACCGGCCCGCGGCCCGGCCGCAGCCGGCCTGAGCCGGATCTTAACGTGACCTGCCCCACCTTAACGCCTTTCACGTCTGTTATGGCGTTGTGTTTGCCGGACGGGTAGCGTCCGATGATTATCCCGAGCTCGCGAGAACGCGCTTTTTTATCGTGTTTATTCCCCATACGCGACAGTTTAGCATTTTGCCGGAGGGGGCCGGAAAAGGGCGGCTGATTTGTTTAATAGCCCACCCAGGCCGACGAAAAAAAATAACAACTCCCGATAGTTTTCCCGCCCGGCAATAGCCGGGCGGGGGGGGCTTTTTTTAAAATTACGAAGAAACACCCTGACTTTTGGTGTTATCCCAAATCCTCCGCTAAGATTAAAAACAGGGTGGAATCTCCTCCGTTTTTAACCTTTCGATTTTAAGTCTACAATTTTCTCCGGCTAGCCGCGAATTTTTGCGCGTGGTTAGCGCCAGAAATGCCGGCAAATACGGTTCTGGCAAAAGTTATGCGCACCATCAACAATGACGGCGTTTTTGCATTACGTTCCGCGTTATCGGGATCAGCCGCCGGATAATTCCTGCGACAACACCGCCCATCTTGCCCGCTCGAAGACTTCAAGGAAGGTAATATTTTTGTGCAGCTTGATTATCGTGTGCCTGGCATGTTTAACCACCAGCGCCGCGCCGCACAGCAATCTGAACCGCAGATTCTTTATACGGTAAGACAACCAGTCGGCGGGCAATGCGGCCTTTTTGAACATGCTCACAAGATTGTAAGCCAGCACGCAGATCTGCGCGTAGGCGGCGTTCGCGGACAATTCCGCGCATGGCAGTTTTGCAAGCGCGAAGCCGTTCTTAAGTTCCTCTATGGCCTTTTCGGCGTTCCCTCGCGCGTTGTGATGCGTTAAAACATCTTCCGTGCTGCAAGTTTGCGGGAAGTTGCTGATTATGGCGCGGTCCACAAAAAGATATTTGAACAATTCTGGATGGCAGCTTGACTTGCGCGTGACCACAAGACGGAAAGCAGGCAGGTTTACGAGCCGGTTGGTGGCGCCCGGCGTGTACACGGTTTCGGCTAACAGGATAGTTTTACCGTCCTTTATCATCGGCCGCCAGCCATCTTGGGGAATACTCGCTATAGCGCTGCGCACGCTGCCGGCCAGGTCCGCCGTTATAGTGAAATCAATCCCCTGGGCCACGCAGTATTCCATTATTTTAAACTGGTAAGCGGCGCTGTCGCAGCGCAGGCGCAGGTGTGTCGCCTTGTTGAATTTGTCCCGGCAGTATTTGAGCGTTTCGAGGATATGCGCCTGGGCGCTGGTGTTTCCGTTCCTGAACAGACAGGCGAGAAAGATATCGGCCTCCGGACACCAAGCGAGCATGGGGTTATAGCCGGAGAATTTCTTGTAAGTGAAAGCGGCATTTTCCTTGTTGGATTCTATAAGCGAGGAATCGATGTCGATGATGGCCGTTTTAAGCCGCCTGAGCGCGAAGGCCGCCGGCACAAGCGCGGCGCGCGCCAGGGCGGCTAAGGTCCGGTGGGAAAAGCGTTTCAAAAAAGCGCCGGTGGTGTTCGCGGACGGTATGGAAACGAGATTCAGGGCGGACACGATCGCGTCGTTTTTCAGCAGACGGGTGTCGTCGAGCCGTTCGCCGCCGGCTATAAGCGTAAGCGCGAGGCTCATTATGGGGTCGGCGGTGGAATAGTCGCGTTTGCGTTTCCATAAGCCGCTTATCGCATTGAGTTGTTTAATAAGGCCGCAAGAATGCGCTAGGTCGGCGATGATGGGAATACCGGCGAACGAGGTAAGCGAGGATTCGGATTTTTCCACTTTAAAACTGCCCGGTTTTTGTCGTATCATAATACTTGAGTGTCTCTTGTGTTGAATTGGAAAGACCACAGGAGGCATTCTAATTTTTTATGAGCGGTTGGTGGGCGGTTTTTCAGGATTAGCCAGCGCGGAAATCCCGTAAAGAAAAACCTTCACCCATCAGGTGAAATCTGTTCCCCTATGTGGCGGTATGTTTAGCGGAGGATTTGGGATTATAATAAATTGACGGAAGGTGAACGTTTTTTTTGAAAATTTAACAGGCTTATGTTCACTACAGATCATTTCAGGGGGCAAAATGACCGGCTATAAACATCCGTGCAAATATTGCGGCGAACTGGTTCCGCCGGACGCGGGCGCGTGCCCCGCCTGCGGCAAAGTGAACCCCGACGGGGATTTCCGCTGCCCCCAGTGCCGCGCCCCGGTAAAGGAAGGCTGGAAGGCCTGCGCGGGCTGCGGCTTCAAGCTTGAGATAATTTGCCCTAAATGCGCGGGACCGGTTTTTTTCGGGGACTATTGTTCCAAGTGCGGGGTGCGCCTGACCGTGGTCTGTCACAATAAGGGCTGCGGGGAAGAGCAGCCGCCGGTTTCGGAAACTTGCCGCAAATGCGGCAAAAAACTCGGAGGAAAATAGCATGTCCAATCTTATAGGCTTCACCAGCAACTACGCGGATAACAGCACCGAGGCCGGGTTCCAGTTCACCTTTTACTGCGACACCTGCCGCGAAGGCTACAAGACCCGCTTCACCGAGTCCAGGACCTACGGCAAAAAGAAGTTCTTCAAGGGCCTGGGCGACATGATAGGCGTGGTCGCGCAGATGGCCGGCCAGTCCGGGCTTGGCTCCAGCCTCGAGCGCGGCGCCGACGCCATAAGCGCCAAGTTCACCGGCATGTCCCCGGAGTGGCACAAGGAACACGAGGCGGCTTTCGAGCTGGCGCAGAACGAGGCCAAGGGGCATTTCAAGCGCTGCCCGAAATGCAATAAATGGCATTGCGAAGCCTGCTGGAACGAACAGGCCGGCCTCTGCGTGGCGGACGCGCCCAGGGAGAACGTGGAGGTGGCCGCGGCCAGGGCGCAGAAGATGGTGAAGGATATCGGCGCCGCCGCCGACGGCACCGCGGTCTTTACCGGCACGGTGGACGTACGGCAGACCATCTGCGCGAAGTGCGGCAAGCCCGCCGGGGAAGGCAAGTTCTGCGGCAACTGCGGCGCCCCGCTGGGCGTGCCCAACTGCCCCAAGTGCGGCGCGCTGAACCAGCAGGGCGCTAATTTCTGCTCCGGGTGCGGCGGAAAGCTATAGCGCTTATGTTCGCTGCGGCTCACCAAAACTTGACCGATTAAAAGCTCGTATGCTTTTTGCTATTATTTCGGCGGGACAGCTGGAGGAGAAACCATGGGAAACAAGATAAAACTTATCTCTGCGGCGCTGCTGCTGGCCGGGACCGTGAACGGCTATTGCGGCGGGAAAAAGATAATCTGCGTACTGGACCTGGAAGACAAGTCCAGCCACAGCCATTCATGGCAGAACGTGGGCACCGGCATAGCCGAAATGCTGGTGACGGCCCTGTCCGACACGAAGAAATACACTTTAATAGAGCGCAGCAAGCTGGACGCCGTGCTTGACGAGCAGAAACTCGGCGCCTCGGGCGCGGTGACGGCCCAGACCGCCGCGAAGATAGGCCGCCTGCTGGGGGCGCAGTATATCGTGACCGGCGCGGTGACCGAGTTTGGGATAAAGGACTCGAAAATAGGCGTGGGCGGCCTTGAAAAAGTGCTGCCGTTCGGCGGCGGGGCCAAGCTGTCGAAAACGAAAGCCCGCGTAGTGATAGACGTGCGCGCCATAGACACCACTTCGGCCCAGATCGCCGCGGCGGCCAAAGGCGAGGGCGACAAATCCAGCGCCGAGTTCTCGGGCAATCTCAGTATAGCCCCCAGCTTCGACTTCGGCAAGGACGGCTTCGACGAGACCATCCTCGGCAAGGCGGCCCGCAACGCCGTGGACACCGTGGCCAGGGAACTCTCCGCCAGGTTCGATGAAAGCGGCGGCGGGGCCATAAAGATAATCAAGATAGCCGGCAGCCAGGTCTACATAAATTCCGGCGGCGCCGACGGCGAAAAAGTGGGCAAGACCTACGGCATCTACCGCGTGGGCGAGGAGATGCTCGACCCCGACACCGGCGAATCGCTCGGCTCCGAAGAGGAAAGGATAGGCACCGCCAGGGTGGTAAAGGTCAACCCCAAATACTCCATAGCCGAGACCAAAGCGGCCGTCCAGAAGACCGATATCCTCAAAGAAGGAAAATAAGGCCGGCCCGGCCCAAAAACGCGGCGGCTGACCCTACCGCGTTTTTTACAGCTTTTGCCCTGATATTCTGTCGCTTATTAATTCGGATCGGAGACGAACATGAAACTGGTGCAATTGTCGGTTATTATCGCGGCGCTCAACTGCCCGGCGTTCGCCGCGCCCGAGTGGGTGGAGAAGAGCGGGAAGACGCAGGAATATCCCGAAGCCGTATGGTTTGTCGGCTTCGGCCAGGCAATGCTCGACATTGATAAGGACATGGCAGCCTGCGGCGAAAGCGCGGCGAATATGGCCAAACGCCGGATCATGGCGGCCGTGCTTACGCGCATGAAAAGCGAAGTCTCGGCTGTGGCCCAGCAGATAAACGGCCAGTATGCCGAACAGGTTTATTCGAGTCTTAAAGAAGAAAGCGCTCTCGATATCGAAGGTCTTAAGACCGAAGCGTTCTTCGACAACAAAACGAAGATGTGTTCGGCGCTGGCCGGGGTAAAAAAAAGCTCTCTCGCGGACACCTATCAGCGCAAGGCAGCCAGGCTCCGCGAGGAGCTCGCCGTGCGGATGAAAGCGGGAAAAGATGCTGAAGGCAGGGCGGACAATGCCGCCGCCCTGGACGAATACGGCGAATGCCTCAGGCTGTCCCGCGAACTGGAAGAGGCGCTGGCGGTCTCGGGAGTCGCCGGCGGCGGCGCGGGCCGGGCGTTCGCGGAGCTTGGCACGCTTGAGACGAAGGCCGGGTCACCGGCAGAGATGACCCTGCCGCAGGTGCGGGAAGCTATTTCCCGCCTGGCGGACAAACCGCTCTCGTCGGTGGACGACATCGCGTGGCATATTGCGTTCGCGCTGCGCGGGCAGGAGCAGAAAAAAGAAAGCAAGGTGCTGGTGTCCCCGTTCACCTATCGCGACACAAAGATGTCCAGCCCGTTCGGCCGCTATTTTAAGGAAACGCTTTCCGCGAACATCGCCCGCGTGGCGAAATGGAACATTATCGAGGCGGCGGGCCCGGCCGCGGACCTTGTGCTTGCCGGCACGTACTGGCCGCAGAACGGCAAGGTGAAATTCATCGCAAGCCTGCGGCGCGTGAGCGACTCCGGGATCTCGGCCGGCGCCGAGGTTCTTGCTGAACAGCGGGTAATTGACGCCGCGAACCTGAGCCTCCGGCCTGAGAACTTCAAGGAGGCGATGGTAGATAAAAAGGCTTTTGAGAACGGGGAGCTGCAGGGCGGCGGCCTGGACGTGGAAGCCTGGACTTCCAAGGGCGGGGATAACCTCGTGTTCACGCGCGGCGAAAAAATGAAGATCTACCTGCGCGTCAACCAGCCGGCCTATGTGCGCTTCATTTATCATCTTGCCGACGGCAAGCGCACCCTCCTTCTTGACAACTATTACCTCGACTCCACAAAGGTCAACAAGGTATACGAAGTGCCGGAAGAATTCGAATGTGCCCCGCCCTTCGGCGCGGAGACGCTCCAGGTATTCGCCTCTACGGAAAAATTCGACGAGATAAAGACAGAGAAAGCGGACGGTTACGATATCCTCGCCGAGGATCTTGGCCGGGCGCTGGCGACGTCGCGCGGCTTCAGGAAAGCCGCCAAGGCAGTTCAAAAAGCCGAGGTCCGCCTGGTGCTCACCACCATGGAGAAGTAAGGAAGCTGCGAACGGGGGCCGGGGCGGGGTAAAATAACAGCAGCTGGTGCTGGCCGGGTGGGGCCCCGCCGGATGGACTTCCCCGGGCCTGTGTGTTCCGCAATTAAAAAGGGGGGGGGTATGAGGACACTGTTTATTATAGTTGGGGTGAGCGTGTCATTGGCCGTGCGGCTGTGCGCGGCGGAGGCGCCGGCCGAGAGGTCCGCGAACGCCGGAAAAAAGCCGCCTGCCGCGGTAAAACCCGTTGCGAAAAACAGCGGGATGTCGCTGATCCCGGCCGGGGAATTCATGATGGGCTCCGCTGAGAGCGAAGGCGAGGCGGATGAGCGCCCCCAGCATAAGGTCTACAGCGACGCGTTCTATATGGACACGCGGGAGGTTACCAACGCCGAGTATCTGAAATGTGTCGAAGCGGGGGCCTGCGGCAAGTCCGAGGAGGCGGAGTGTTTCGCCTGGGACAACAGCGAATGGAAGAAAGGGCTTCCGCTTTCCGAAGAACTGCGCAAACCGGACAACCCGGTGGTCTGCGTCAGCTGGGACCAGGCGGCGGCGTACTGCGCGTGGTCGGGCAAGAGGCTTCCCACGGAAGCGGAATGGGAAAAAGCCGCCCGCGGCGGGACTGCGACCCCGTGGTATTTCGGCGACGACGCGGCGGCGCTTGCCGGCTATGCGTGGTACCTCGGCAATTCCGGGAAGCGGACCCATCCTGCGGGCGGGAAGAAACCGAACAAGTACGGCTTGTACGACATATACGGGAACGCCGACGAATGGTGCGCGGACTGGTTCGCCTGGTACGACGATCCGACCCCTGAAAATGGCGGCATTTTACGCAACCCGCAGGGAGCCCCTTCGGGAACCGCCCATATAACGAGGGGCGGCTCGTGGGGGTCTTTCGACAGCAACGTGCGCTCCGCGGTGCGCGGGAGCAACCCCCAGCCGCTGACCGATCAGGTGGGGTTCCGCTGCGTTAAAACCGCGGCCGCTGAGAAGAAGGCAAAAGCAGGCACTGGGAAGTGAAGCCCCGGCAGACAGAGGATCATGAGCGGTGTGTGATGAAAAAAGTTTCTCAGGGAGGTTTTGTCTCATGATAAGAAAACGGCATGGAACAGTCGTTCTGAGCTTATTATTCCTGGCCGCCCTCGAGCCGGCCTGGGCTGAAAAGCCGGAACTGGTAGTGCAGACCGGGCATGCCGCGGATGTGGATCGCGTAGCTTTCAGTCCTGACGGGAAGTTCGTGGCAAGCGCGGGCGGCGACAAGACTATCAAGTTGTGGGATGTCGGGACCGGGAGAGAACTCCGCACGCTCGTGCCGAAGGAAGAGGCCAGGGCCTTCGCCTTCAGCCCTGACGGGGCGACGCTGAAGACATTCGGCGGAAAAACTACTACGGTATGGGACCCCGCCACGGGCAGCATTCTCCAGACGGTCCCGGGCTCCGGGAAACCGAGCCCGGACGGCCGGATCTTCGCTGGCGGCGTGGACTACAGCTCGATAGGCCTGTTCGAGTACGGGACCGGGCGCCTTCTGCGCACACTGCGCAAGCACGGCGGGCAGATCAACTGCTTCGCTTTCAGCCCGGATGGCGGCACGCTGGCCAGCGGCAGCGATGACATGACCGTCAAGCTGTGGGACGTCGCGTCGGGCGCTGAGCTCCGCACGCTCACCGGAAATTCCGGTGCGGTCTGGGCCGTCGCCTTCAGCCCGGACGGCAGGACCGTTGCGGGCGGAGGCTTTGACCGGACCATCCGGCTCTGGGATGTCCGCTCGGGGAAGGAACTATGGAAGGTCGACGGGGCCAACATCGTGCAGTCGCTCGCCTTCAGCCCCGACGGCAAGCGCCTGGCGGAGGCGGGCAAGCTGCGCGACGTCTCCACGGGCAAAGTGCTCCTCTCGGTGAAAGGGGGGACCAGGATGCTGGTTTTCAGCCCGGACGGGAACCTGCTCGCCGGCGACAGCGGCTATGGGGTAAAGATCTGGGACGCCGCGACAGGCCGGGAGGTTCAGACCCTCTCGGGCAGTGCCAGGCGCATCAGGACGGTAGCCTTCAGCCCCGACGGAAAAAACTTCATCAATATCGGAGAGGATGGCTTAATGGGCTTCTGGGATCTTATCTCCTCGAAGGCGCCTGAATTCAGGAAGGTAGAGAAATTCGACGCGTTCAGCCCGGATCAGAAGCTGTATGCGACCTGGTTCGAAATGCAAGGGCGGGGCGACCCCGTCCAGATGGCCAGGATATGGGATTCGGGGACGGGCAAAGAACTCAGCACCATCCGTGGATTCTATCTTACGTTCAGCCCGGACAACAAACGGGTCGCGGTGGGAAGCTACGGAGACAGCTTCAAGAAGGTGCGTATCTATGACGCCGCCACGGGCGCCCTGCTCCGGGCGCTGCCGGAAAGAGCGAACCTCAGTAAGATGGCCTTCAGCCCGGACAACAGGACGCTGGCGGTCTGTTCCACGGACAAGACCCTCAGGCTCTGGGATACGGTGGAGGGGAAGAGCCTGCGCGAGATCGGCAGGAGCGAGGAATTCTGCAAGGCCCTGGCCTTCAGCCCGGACGGCAGGCTCCTGGCGGATGCGGGCATGAACGAGCTCAGGATCCTTGACCCCTCGACCGGCGAGTTGGTCACTTCCGCGCCCAACGGGAACACCGAGGCTGTGGCCTTCAGCCCGGACAGCAAGCTCATGGCGTTAGGCGACCTGAACAGCAAAGTTGCGCTTTTGGACTCCCGGACCGGCCAGGGGGTGCACGCCCTGGCGGGGCATTCCTATTATGTTAGGTCGGTCGCCTTCAGCCCCGACGGGAAGTTCCTTGCCAGCGGGAGCTTCGATGCCAGGACGAAGCTGTGGGACACCGCGAGCGGGCGGGAACTAGCCACCCTGATTAGCTTCGGCGACAAGGATTGGGTCGTGGTCGCTCCCGACGGGCGCTTCGACGCTTCTCAGGACGGGATGAAGATGCTCCATTTTGTGCAGGACAACAAGCCCGTGCCGCTGGACTCCTTCTTCGAGCGCTTCTACACGCCCGGACTCCTGGCTCAGGTCCTCGCGGGGAAAGCCGCGCCCCCGGCGGCCGCGGCGCTGGACCTGTCCAAGGGCTTCAAGCTGCCTCCCTCGGTCAGGATCGTTTCGCCGAAGGAAGGCGCGTCCTTCCCGGCGGAGGAAGCGGAGATCGCGGTAGAAGCCGTAGACCAGGGCGGGGGCATCGACGAGTTCCGCCTGTACCAGAACGGCAAGCTCGTGTCCGAAGAACAGCGGGGCATGAAGCGGGCCGCCGGCGCGGGGAACACGCTGCGCAGGACGTACCGGGTAACGCTCCTCCCGGGCACGAACGAGTTCCGCGCCACCGCCTTCAATCTGGACAGGACCGAGTCGAACCCCGCGGAGGTCAGCGTAGAGCTCCAGGCGGCACAGGCGCAGGCGAGCCTGCATATCCTGGCCGTCGGGATCAACGAATACAAGAACCCCAAGTACCGGCTCAATTACGGCAGGCCGGACGCCGAAGCTTTCGTCGAGACCGTTGAACGACAGGGAAAAGGAATATTCCGTGAGACGTTCAAAGAGACGATATACGACGGGATGGTGACGAGAGAGGCGCTGGCCGCCGCCTTCGATAAGCTCGCCGCGCGGGCGCTTCCCGGCGACGTGTTCGTGTTCTACTATGCGGGACACGGGGTGATGAGCGAAGGGGATGAGAAGCAGCCGCCGGAATACTACCTTGTGCCGTCGGACGTGACCCAGCTGTACGGCAACGACGACGCGCTGAAAAAGAGGGCTATCTCGGCGGGGACGCTCAGGGAATTGAGCGCCCGTGTGAAGGCCCAGAAACAACTGATCGTGCTTGACGCCTGCCAGGCCGGCGGGGCCGTGGACGCTTTCGCGATGCGCGGCGCCGCCGAGGAGAAGGCGATCCTGCAGCTTGCCAGGAGCGCGGGGGTGGTGGTGCTGGCGGCAACGGGCACGGAGCAGCTAGCCACGGAGTTCAAACAGCTCGGGCACGGCGTCTTTACGTATGCGCTGATCCAGGGGCTCAAAGGCGACGCGGATGGCGGCAGCCTTCCGGACGGCAAGATCACGGTAAAGGAGCTCGAGGCTTATCTGAACGACAAGGTCCCCGAGCTAACGAAACAGTACCGCGGAACCGCGCAGTACCCGACGATACCTTTATCCGTTTTGTTCAATAATGAATAGGTGCTCGCAAGGTTGTAAAAAACAAATAAATTCTCGTTTTTCGTTAATTTAAGGGCTGTCTCGCAGTACTTTTCAGCCTCAACAGGGTTTTTCAGCTTCATTTCACAAAGCGCGAGGCCGGCATAGGGTTCGGGATAATTGTTCACATTGTGTTCGGCGGCTTTTTTCCAGTTATCCCTGGCTTTTTCAAAATGCTTTAACTCATAGTGGCTTATACCGAGAAAGTAGTAGGGGACATCCACATTGGTCGCCGCCAGTGGAATTATCTTCTCGTAAACCGGTATCGCCTCGGCCCATTTTTTCGCGTCGATCAAGATCCCTGCTTTGATGTTGAGCGACTCCAGATTATTGCCCGAGAGCTTGCACGCAATATCCGCCTGTTTCAATGCGTCGTCAAGCCTGCCGTCCTGCCTATAGAGATCAATAAGATTTCCCCTGAATTTAATTTCATCAGGCTTAATTTCAAACCCCTTCTCATAATATGTCACCGCCTGATCTTTATCTTTATTATATTCCCTTAAATACGCGTACATGAGATAGGCGTCCCCGTAAGGCACATTGAGGTCTATGGCTTTTTTTAAAGATTCTTCGGACCCTTCTTTACCTAGAGTGGCCAGCCCTTTTTGATAGTAGGCTTCGTAATCGGCGGGGTCGTTTTTAATGGCGATATCAAAATACTTGACGGCTTCCTCGTCTTTATTTAGTCCCCTTAGCGCTATGCCTATCTGGCACGCGCAGCCGTCGGGAATTATTTCATTGCACTTCTTGAAATAGTTAAGGGCCTGCTGGTAATCCTTCTTCTTCATTGCTTCGTTCGCGGCATTATAATACTTAAGGAACTGTTCTTTTTTGCCGGGGACCGTAATTCGCACTGAATAGCGCGCAACAACTCTTTTTTCATCCTCTACAACGGACGCTCCCTCGCCGCCCAAGGGTTTTCCGCACTTGGCGCAGACGTTTTTCGCCGCGCATTTGCCGCAGATCCTCATCCAGCCGTGATATATGGTGCCGCAGCTGTGGTGCCCCGAGATAAGCCCGGTTTTTTTGAAGCATTCATCGCACAAATGCGCAAAACCGGGCAGATAGTTGTAGGGTTCTTTGCAAATATAGCACTGGGTCTTGAAATTGCTATGGCACATAGGGCAAAAAGGTATCATGAATGAATTTGCCCGCGCGCTGGGAACAGGTTTTACGGAAAAACCGATGACAATTATTATTGCAAGAAATACCGGATAGAACCGTTTTAATTTATTCATATTGCCCCCTGTAGAACCTATTGATAATAAGTACTTGATCGTTGCCTGCGGATATCTTTTTTATTCCCCTGTGACCCTGAACCGATTATACTAATTTCGCGTTCGTGCAGCCCGGCAGCTGCCGGGCGCGGCGGAGCTTTTAAAATTGCGGGGAACTGCCCCGGCTTTTGGTGTTATAATAACTTTGCAGCCGTACCCGGTCCCTTCGTGGAAAGAGAAAAGGGTTATAGATCCCACTCCGGGCATTCTGGCGTGCGAATTCTGGATCTACGAAAAAGAATAAGGGTCTTTTAAGGACGGGCCGGGTTTTAAGGATTTGAGCGCCGCCGGGGTTTTTGATATTATAAGCAGATAGGCGGGGCCGCGGGAATTTCAGGGAGCTAAACGTTCAACCATGAAAAACACTATCCTGGTGGTCGGTTCTGTTGCGCTGGATTCGGTGCGGACCATACACGGCAGTACCAGCCGGGCGCTGGGCGGCTCGGCCGTGCACTTTTCGCTTTCAGCTTCGCAGTTCACTCCCGTGAAGATGGTGGGCGTGGTGGGCGAGGATTTCCCCGCCCCGTTCCGCCGGTTCCTGACGCGCCGCAATATCTGCC
>JAPLKJ010000284.1 GCA_026388125.1 Elusimicrobiota bacterium | reverse complement strand
CCGAACAACTACTTCGCGAAACTTGGTGTTCCCCGGCTGGCGGAGGTTAACGCCGCTTTCTGAACCGCCGGATGCGGACCCGCACGTCCGGTGGTGTGGGAGGGGCTCGGCGGCACACTTGCCGCCGCCCCTATCCCTATTAATTAAACTGGCTCTTACCGCAGGTCCAGGACGTCGAAAAGGCCGGGGCCGTAGGAGATCAGGGCTACCTTGGGGTTGGGGTAGGTCTTGCACAGCGTTTCCAGCGTGGCCATGAACTTTTTGGCCGAACCCGTGAAGCTCCTGGTCCCTTTCGAAATATCCGCGCCGTCGAGCAGGTCGATGTGCGTGATGGCGAGCATGGTGGCCGAATTGATGGTCACCGTTTTCTTCGCCAGGCCCATCTCGAACTCGCCCACGCGGCGCAGGCGGCCGCTCACGCTGCCCACCTCGCGGCCGGCGGTATGGTATTTGTTCAGAAGCTTCTTGTCCGTCTGCTCTTTCGCCACAGGGCCGGGACCCACGCGAGTAACGTAAGGCTTGAACACGGCGTACACGTCCCCGGCGTATTTCGGGCCCAGCCCGGCCTCGCCCATGAACGTGGAGGCGGTAGTATCGCGCGAAGTGACGAACGGGTATTCCCCGTGCAGCAGCGAAAGCTTCATGCCCTGCGTGCCTTCCAGCAGCATGCTCCGGCCCTTGGCCAGCGACTTATTCAACAGCTCAGGCACGTCCTGCACGTATTTTTTCAGGCGCGGCTCGTCCTTGGCGAAGCGCAGTTTCTTGCGCTCTATCCTGTCGCGCACGGCGGCGCCCAGGCCGGTGCCTACGCTGCCTATCTTGCCCATCATGCGCGCGTCGCCCTGCTCCTCCCTGGTATGGCGCGGCTCCACTATCACCGCGTTGGGGTCTATGATCAGCCTGTCCCCGCCGCCGGTGATCTTTATTTCTTTTTCCAGCCAGTCGGTGATGATATAGGTGCCGGCGCCCAGCACCAGCTTGGTGCGCGGGTTAACGAAGCCGGAGGGCATGGTTTTGAGCGTGTAGATCTTGTCCTTGTAAAAAACGGTGTGCCCGGCGTTGGGCCCGCCCACGCGGATGGAATAGGCGTAATCGTTCTTGCTGGCCAGGTAGGCCGAGATCTTCCCTTTCCCCTCGTCGCCGGCTTGTCCGCCAACCACTATATCAACAGGCATTTAAGTCTCCTTTGAAGTTAGCTAATGAAGTTTCGCAAGTTTGGCCGCCAGCCCCGTGTAGGTAAGGGGCGAAAGCTTCTTGAGCTCCGCTTTCACCGCGGGCTTGACCTTCAGGCCGTCCAGGAATTCGCCGAGGTCGGGCGCGGTGATATTGCGGCCGCGCGTGAATTTACACAGCAGCTCGTAGGGGCCGGCCGCTTTTTCGCGCCGGAGTATGGTCTGTATGCCTTCCGCCACCACCTCCGGATGCTGTTCGAGCTCGGCGCGGGCGAAGTCAACGTTCACCGATACGCGGCCGAGGCCGGTCATGATGGACCGGTAAGCGGCCAGGCTGTGGCCGAAAGCCGCGCCGAAATTGCGCTCCACGGTGGAGTCGGAGAGGTCGCGCTGCAGCCGCGACACCGGCAGTTTAGTGGAGAAGAACGTGAGCATGGAATTGGCCATGCCCAGGTTGCCCTCGGCGTTCTCGAAATGGATCGGGTTCACTTTCTGCGGCATGGTGGAGGAGCCCACTTCCCCGGCCACGGCCTTCTGCACCACCAGGCCGGCGGAGATATAGCGCCACAGGTCCTGGCAGAAGCCCAGCAGCACGGTGTTAACGCGGCGCAGCGCGTCGAACAGCTCCGCGTAGCTGTCGTGCGGCTCTATCTGCGTGGTGAATAAGTTGTTCTCGAGCATCGGGCCGCGCTCGGGGTTGAAGCTCCTGATGAACTCGGTGGAGAATTTTATCCAGTCCACGGCCGGGAAAGCGGCCGCGTGCGCGTTATAATTGCCCGAAGCCCCGTTGAGCTTGGCGCAGATGTGCAGGTTCCTGAGCTGTTCCGCCTGTCTGGAGATGCGTGCGTGGAAAACCCGGAACTCTTTGCCGAAAGTGGTGGGTACGGCTGGCTGGCCGTGGGTGCGGGCCAGCAGGGGATCGGCGGCGTGGTCGCGCGCCAGGGTGTCCAGCGCTTTAAGTATCTCCTCCAGCGCCGGCAGCATTTCGCCGTTGAGGCAGTCGCGCAGCATCAGCGCGTAGGAGATGTTGTTGACGTCCTCTGAAGTAAGGCCGAAATGCACGTACTCCCTGAGGTCTTTCATGGA
>JAPLKJ010000286.1 GCA_026388125.1 Elusimicrobiota bacterium | reverse complement strand
CCATATCTTATCGCATCCACCGGGCTTATCTTCGAAGCGCGCACGGCCGGGTAAATGGTGCTCAGCATGCACAGGAGGTAACTGACCGCCACCGTGCCCAGCAGGTCCCGCAGCCTCAATTCCACCGGCACCTTGGTGATGTAATAGATATCCGCAGTGAGCTCCACCACCGGATAGACGGAGATGAAAACGGAAAGTCCGATCCCGAGGAACAGTCCGAGCGTGATGCCGCTCAGGGCTATGAGATTCCCCTCCCAGAAAAATATTCTCCGCACGAAGCCGGGGCCGGCGCCCATGGAGCGCAGCACGCCTATGTAGCGGAGCTTCTCCACGCTCATCATCAGCAGGTTGGAGGCTATGTTGAAAGTGGCCACCAGGATTATCAGGGCCAGCACCAGGGACATCACGAACTTCTCCAGCTTCAGCGCCGCGAAAAGGGTCTGGTTCATGTCCGCGTAGGTCTTCACCGTATAGGCGAACCCCAGGTCACGGCGCAGGGCCGCCGCGGCCGCGGGCGCGTCCGCGATGTCCTTGAGCCGCACCCCCACGCCGTTGGCCCCGCCGCCCGCGCCGAAGAAATCCCCGGCGGCGTCCAGCGCGCAGTAGGCCATGGTATTGTCGAATTCGTAATAGCCCGTATGCAGCAGGCCGCTTACGCGGTATTTCCTCATTTTAGGCAGGATGCCCATGCCGGTGGAGACGCCCTGCGGTGAGACCAGCACGGCTTCGTCGCCCACCCAGAGCCCCAGGTTCTTGGCCAGCTCCTCGCCCAGTACCAGCTCGGGCAGGGCGCCTTTGGCGGGCGTTGCGGCCCACCAGGCCCCGCGCGTTAGCGAGTTCTTCAGATTATTTACGGAGAATTCCGCGGCGGTGTTAAATCCTTTCACCACCACCCCGGAGGAGCGGTTATTGAAGGTGAGGATGGCCTGCCCCAGCACGAAGGGCGACTCCGCGGCCAGGCGCCCGTCGCGCTCCAGCGCGGCGCGCACCACCTCCAGGTCGCGCGGCTGCATGCGGCCGTAGATGGTCACGTGCGCCTGCGCGTCTATGATCTTTTTTTTGATGTCGGACTGGAAGCCGTCCATGATGGCCAGCGTCACTATCAGCGCGGCCACGCCCAGCGCCACCCCGGCCACGCCTATGAACGTGGTCACCATGGCGAAGAGCCCCTTCCTCTTGGCCAGCAGATAACGTCGGGCTATGAAGAACTCTGTGGACATGTTTTAACTGCGGCCCGCGCGGTCACGAACTCCCTGCCCGCCCGGCGGCGGCGCTATTTCGCCGGTTCGCCGTCCGTGGGCCGCAGCAGCGGGAAAAGGACCACTTCCCGGATGGAGGGCTTGCCGGTGATCAGCATGGCCAGGCGGTCTATGCCGATGCCGATGCCGCCCATCGGGGGCATGCCGTATTCCATGGCCTCTATGAAATCCTTGTCGAGGATATCGGCCTCGCCGTTGTTCTCCTCCTGCTGCTGGCGGAGCTGCTCCACCAGGCGGCTCTTCTGGTCCTCGGGGTCGTTCAGCTCGGAGTAGGCGTTGGCTATCTCCTCGGTGCCCGCGAAGAACTCGAAGCGCTCCACCAGGCACTCGTCGCCCACCTTGCACTTGGCCAGCGGCGTTATGGCCGTGGGATGGTCGAAAACGAAGGTCGGCTGATGCAGCGAAGCGAGGATCTTCTCGTCCATGATGCGGTCGAAGATCTTGGCGGAGGTGGTATCGGGGCCGTACTCGATGTGCAGCCGGGTGGCCAGCTTCTTAAGGTTCTCCCGGTTGAAGCCCTTGCCCTTGAGGATCTCGTGGATGTCCTCGCCGGTCTTCGCCTTCCACTCGTCGGGCAGGGACAGGCGCTTGAACGGCGGCTTCAGGTTTATTTTCTCGCCGTTGTATTCTATGGTCTCGGAGCCTATCAGCTTGATGCAGCGCTCGAACACGCGCTCCACCAGCTCGGCCATGCCGTGGTAGTCGGAGTAAGCCTTGTAGGCCTCCAGCATGGTGAATTCGGGGTTATGCCGGGTGTCCACGCCCTCGTTGCGGAACACGCGGCCTATTTCGTAGGCGCCGTCGAAGCCGCCGATGATGAGCTTCTTGAGCGGCAGCTCCAGCGCGATGCGCATGTACAGCTCGTTCTTGTAGGCGTTGTGGAAAGTTATGAACGGGCGGGCCGAGGCGCCGCCGGCCTGCGAGCAGAGCACGGGGGTCTCGACTTCCAGGTAGCCGTCCGAGTTAAGGATGTCGCGCAGCGCCGCCACCAGCTGGGCGCGCCGCACGAAGATGGCCTTGGAGTCCTCGTTGGAGATAAGGTCCAGGTAGCGCTCGCGGTAGCGGGCCTCGGCGTCGGTGAGGCCGTGGAACTTCTCGGGCAGCTGCCTAACGGATTTGGACAGCACGGTGAGCTTTTCCGCGTTGACGGTGAGCTCCCCGGTGTGCGTGACGAAAAGCTTCCCTTCCACGCCCAGGAAATCGCCCACGTGCATCTGTTTCCTGAAAATCTCGTAAGCTTCCTCGCCTACGATGTCCTTCTTCACGTAGATCTGCAGCTTGCCGGTGCCGTCCTTGAGGTGGGCGAAGGTGGCCTTGCCCATCACGCGCATCAGCACCATGCGGCCTGCTATGGTCACCGGCGTTTCGGCGGGCAGCGCCGCCGCCTGCGCGATCTTATGGGTAAGCTTGAAACGGTGCGGGAAGGGATCTATGCCCTTTTCCCTGATCGCCTTGATCTTGGCGTAATTGTTCGCGACTATTTCGTTGATGCCTGAATTGGGGATTATGTTGGTCATTTTTTGGAGGCCATCGCTTCTTTGACTATTTTTACCAGGTTCTTGGGCTCGAACGGTTTCTCCACGAAAGCGAAGATGTTCGAGGAAAGCTCGAAAAGGTCCTTCATCTGGCCCTTGGCCGTAAGGATGACGATCGGGATATCCTGCAGCCCTTCCATTTCCTGCAGCTTGGACTGGAAAGTATAACCGTCCATTTCCGGCATCATGATGTCCAGGACGATAGCGTCCGGAAAAACCTTCTTGTCGTCCTTGGCGGTGAGCATGTTGAACGCCTCGAGCCCGTTGAAAGCCTCTATCACCTCGAATTTTTCGCGCTCCATCAGCACCTTTATCAGGTACACCACGTCTTTTTCGTCGTCAACAACCATTACCTTTGACATAATTCTCCCGTCCGGTCAGGACTAAAGCCAAGTTTCGCGGCAAAAGCCGGCGCCGCTGCGCGAACGGCGCGGCGGTGTTAGGCTCTTATTTTACAAGAAAGGCCGCGCCTGAGACAAGGTTAATAATATAACGCCGCGCGTCCGGCGGCCTATTTGACCGGCGCAAAAATATGTAGAATGGGATATATTCCACGGAGGACCTATGGCCATTGAAAGAACGCTGGTACTCATAAAACCCGACGGCATGCAGCGGCACCTGGCCGGGCTGGCCATAGACCGCCTGGACAACACCCACCTGGAGATGGTGGCGGCTAAAGTGGTCTCCGTGGACGAAAAGCTGGCCCGCACGCATTACGCGCTGCTCGAAGGGCAAGGCGTCTTCGCCGACAAGGCCATGTACGACAAGCTGATAAATTTCATCAAGGGCGACTATCACGGCGTCTCGAAGCGCCGCGTTCTCGCGCTGGTCTACCAGGGCGAGAACGCCGTGAAAGGCATACGGGCGGCGGTGGGCGCCACCAATCCGGAAGACGCCTCGCCCGACACTATACGCGGCGCTTTCGGCCGCGTCTGCCGCAAGCACGGCTACTACGAGAACGTGGTGCACGCCTCCGGCAACGTAGAAGAAGCGGAACGGGAAATTAATATCTGGTTCAAGCCGGAAGAGATAGTAAAGTAAAGGCCTGCGACGGCGCGGGCAGAACACCCCGGGAGCGGGGCTGCCGATGAAGATCAGAGCTTTTATCCTTTTTTTCTCAGCCGCGCTGTTCGCGTCGGCGGCCGCGGCCCCATGCGCCGAGCGCATGGAGAAGCGCGTAACGCTGACCACCGACGACGGCTGGAACCTGGCCGCCCGCTACTTTGAAGCCGCGGCCGGCGCGCCCACCGTGGTTTTCATCCACACGCAGAAAAGCGACCTCACGGAATGGGAGAAATGGTTCAAGCCGATGCAGCGCTACGGCTTCGGCTACCTGGCCATGGACCTGCGCGGCCACGGCAACAGCTTCGTGACGCCGGACGGCTCCACCACCAGCTGGAAGTCTTTCAGCCTGAGCGGCTCCGACAACGAATACAATAAGATGCTGCGCGACGTGGAAGCGGCGCTGGCTTATCTTTCCACCAGTTCCGTCACCGGGCAGATAGTGCTGGCGGGCTCCGTGCTGGGCGCGAACCTGGCTATAAAAGCGGCCGCCATACACCCCGAGGTCGCCATGGTGATAGCCCTGTCCCCGGTCTTTAACGTAAACGACGTGCTTTCGGTGAACCCGCTGCGCGCCTACGGCAAAAGGCCCATCCTGCTCGTCGCGGGAGCGGACAGCGCCCGCCAGTACACCGAGTTCCAGATACTCAACGGCACGGCCCAGATAGCCTGCGGCAAGGCGAACGTAACCGTGATAGTGGAGGCAAAAGGCGTAGGCCCCGCCCTTGTCACGAAATACAACGTCCGCCGGCTGCTGGACTGGATAAAGAACCCCCGCCTGCCGGAGCTGGTGCAGTTCTCCACCGCCGCGGCGGCGGCTGCAAGCCCGGCCGAGCCGGCCGGGGACGCGCCGCAGGACGAAGCCGGGATGCCGGATTTCCCGCAGGATTAAAGGGCCGACGCTCATGAAAAACACCGACACTTTCGCCAGGTATTCCAAACTGCCCACGGAGCAGCTCAACCCCCGCACGCGTGACCTTGACCGCGTGCCGCTGCGGCGCGTGCTCGAGATACTCAACCACGAGGACATGCTCATACCGCTGGCGCTGGCCAAAGCCATACCGCAGATAGAGAAAGCCGCCCGCGCCGTCTCCCGGACCTACCTGGCCGGGGGCAGGATCTTCTTTATAGGCGCCGGCACCAGCGGCCGGCTGGGCGTGCTGGAAGCGGCCGAGATCCCCCCCACCTACGGCGTGGGCCCGGAAGTTTTCACGGCGCTGATGGCCGGCGGTCCCGGCGCGGTGTTCCATTCCAAAGAAGGCGCGGAAGACGTTTTCGGCAACGGAAAAAAAGAAATAGCCCGCCTGGCCCGCCGCGGCGATACCGTGATAGGCATAGCCGCCAGCGGCATCACTCCTTACGTCGGCGGCGGCCTGGCCGCCGGCCGCGCCAAAGGGGCGATAACCGTGCTGGTCACCTGCAACCCGCGCGAGAGGGCGAAGGAAGCCTCCATACGGGTGGCGCTCGACGTCGGCCCCGAGCCGGTCTCCGGCTCCACGCGCATGAAGTCGGGCACCGCCACCAAGCTCGCGCTGAACATGATCTCCACGGCCTCGATGATAATTTCCGGCAAGGTCTACCACAACTGGATGGTGGACGTTAAGACCACGTCCAAAAAACTGGAGCTGCGCGCCGAGCGCATAGCCGCCACGGTAGGCGGCGTGCCCCGGGAAGAGGCCCGCCGGCTGCTGGACGTCACCGGCAACGACGTCAAGACCGCCATCGTCATGGCGCGCCTGAAAATAGACAAGGACCAGGCCGCAGCCCGCATAAAGAAAGCCCGCGGCTTCCTGAAGAACATCCTCGGCTGATGCTGAACTTCCTGTCCTCGCTCAAACTGTTCTTCGCGCTGTGCCTGGCGCTGGCCTCCGTTTTCGTCTGGCAGACGATGGTCAGCCGCGGCCAGCCGCCTTACGGCTCCTGGTGGTTCGCCGCGCTGGGCGTGCTGCTGGCCGCCAACATAACCGCCTGCGCGGTGCGGCGCCGCAGGACGGCGTCCTCCGCTTTCCTGCTGATACATGCCGGCATAGTGCTGGTGATCATCAGTTCCTTCGCCAGCCGCTATCTCCGCTTCGAAGGCAGCATGCCGCTGCGCACCGGCGCGGAATCGGCTTTCGTCTACTCCGGCGACTCCGTCTACAAACTGCCGTTCAAAGTGCGCCTGGAGGCGTTCCGCCTTGAATACTACCGCGAGCCGCGCGGCAGGCTGACCGTGACGGACAGGGACGGGAGGCGGGAATTCGCCGCCGCCCCCGGCGCGGAAATACAGGCCGGCGATGCGCGCATAAAGGTGCTGCGCCTGCTGCGCGATTTCGGGCTTCCCGCGAAGGGCGAGGCCCTGGATAAATCGCCCTACTGGCACAACCCGGCGGCGCAGCTCGAGATCACCGCCGGGGGAAAGACCAGCCGGCTGTGGTTCTTCGCCAATTTCCCCGGCATGCACAGGAGCGAGCTGCCTTTTAATATTTCCTACGGCCTGGCCGACGCGGAGATAAAGAACTTCACCAGCTCGGTGCTGATAACCCCGGACGACGGGCACGGGTATAAGGGCGAGATCTCCGTCAACCGGCCGCTGCAGGTAAAAGGCTATACGCTTTACCAGACCAGCTACGACCCCGCCGACGCGGGGTACTCCCTGCTCACGGCGGCCAGGGACCAGGGTTTGTGGGGCGTGTATGTCGGCTTCGCCGTACTGCTCGCGGGGATACTGCTATGGCTGAGGGAATGATCCTTAACGCGGCTTTCTTTTTTTCGCTGGCGGCCGCCGCGGCCGGGGCCGCCGCCTATGTTTTCAGGCGCCCGCAATTCGCGCGGGCCGCGCCGCCGGCCCTGGCGCTGTCCTGGCTGGCCCTGAGCGCCGGGCTGCTGCTGCTCTGGCTGCGGCTGGGCAGGCCGCCCCTCTCCAACCAGTACGAATCGCTGCTCACCATGCTGTGGCTGCTGTTCCCGCTGGCGTTCTACTTCTACCGCCGGTCCGGAAAGCCCGAGGCCCTGCCGGCCGCGGCGCTGGCCGCCTGCGTTCTTTTCGGCGCGGCCGCCCTGCTGGACAAGACGGCCAGGCCGCTGATGCCGGCCCTGCGCTCGGACTGGCTGATACTGCACGTGCTCTCGTCGATGGCCGCCTACGCGGCCTTCGCGCTGGCGGCGGCCGCCGCGGCGCGGGCCCTGCTGAAGAAGCAGGCCGAGCTGTTCGAGGACCTGCTCGCCCGCCTGGCGAAAGCGGGGTTCGCTTTTCTCACGCTCGGGATCATAACCGGCTCCGTCTGGGCCAACACGGCCTGGGGCGCCTGGTGGAGCTGGGACCCCAAGGAAACCTGGTCGCTGCTGACCTGGCTGGGCTATGCCGCCGCGCTGCACCTGCGCAGGAAAGGCTGGCGCGGGCACCGGTTCGCCCTGCTGCTGCTGGCCTGCTTCGCGCTGGTAATGTTCACTTACTTCGGAGTTAATTTCCTGCTGCGCGGCATGCACAGTTACGCCTAGCGGCCCGGCCCGGCCGGGGCAAGTATGGTAGAATTGACATATGCGCAACGCTTCCGCCGCCCTGCTCCTGCTGCTCCTTCCCCCGGCGCTTTACGCGCAGACGGCCGTTCTGACCTTTGAAGCCGCGGAAAAAGCCATGCTCGCGGCCAACCCCCAGACCGCCGCCGCGGCCATGGAACTGGAAACGGCCCGGCTGCGCGCGGCCGCGGCGCGCGCCGGCTTTTATCCGAGCTTTTCGGCGGACGCCTCCTACGGGCGCTCCGGCGGCCAGGGCCGGGCGGACGGAAATTCCTATTCCTACGGCATAGGCGGCACCCAGCCGCTGTTCGCCCCCTCCGTACCGGCGGCGGTGCGCGCGGCCGACGCCGCCGTAAAGCGCGGACAGGCCGCGTATAACGGCATAACCTCCGACCTGCGCTACCAGTTGAAGACCGCCTTCGCCAGTATTTTGAACTCTCGCGAGACCATTAAGCTGTCGGAGGAAACGCTGAAGCGCCGCGCGGAGAACCTGGAACTGATACGCCTGAAGTACCAGGCCGGCCGCGAGAACAAGGCCGCGCTGCTGGAAACCGATGCTGCCCTCAAGACCGCGCAATGGCAGCATGAAAAATACAAGAACGCCCAGCATATGCTGGAACGCGGGCTGAACCGCCTGCTCGGGCGCGCGGCCCAGGCCCCGGCGCCGGAACTGGAACTGCCCCTGCCGCCGGCGCCGCCGGA
>JAPLKJ010000119.1 GCA_026388125.1 Elusimicrobiota bacterium | reverse complement strand
TCGGCGTCTACGACGTCTTCGGAACGAATTACAGCTATTTACAGGCTTATTATACGCCCGGCTACGAGCACCCGCCGCTGCCGGCGGCCTCCCGGGAAGTTTTTTTAAAGGCCGCCTATGAATTTTAAACTTCTCCGCCGCGCGGCGGCCGCCTGCCTGTGCCTTTCCCCCCTTCCCGCCGCGGCCGCGGGGACGGAGGGCACGGTGGCGGTCCTTTCCTCCGGCAGCGGGCCTTACCTGGAGGCGTTCTCCGCCTTCCAGGCGGCCTACGGCGCCAGCGTCAAGTATTACGACGCGTCCAAAGAGCGGCCCGAACTGCCGGCGGGCGCGAAGACCGTGGTCACTTTCGGTGCGAAGGCCGCCAGCCAGGCTTACCCCGCCGGCATGAACGTGGTCTACTGCATGGCCCCGGGCTTCTTCCTGAACCCGAAGGGCAGGGAAGGCCGGACCGTGAAGATAAGCATGATACCCGGCTTCGCCAACACCCTCGCGAAGTTCAAAGAGATACAGCCTTCCCTGAAAAGGCTGCGGGTTTTCTGGATCCTGCCCGACTTCACCGCCGACGCCGAAGAGCTGCGGGCGGCGGGGGCGGCCCGCGGCATCGAGATCTCCACGGTAAAGGTGGAGAACATAGCGGAGCTGCCGGGCCTGCTGCGCCGGGGCCTGGGCGAGATGGACGCTTTCTGGCTGCCGCCCGACCCCTTCCTGATCTCGCCCGAGAGCCTGATGATGCTGCGCGAGTTTTCCTGGGGCAGCTCCATACCGTTCTATGCCTCCACCAAGGGCATAGCGCGCGAAGGCGCCGCCGCCGCCGTAGGGGCCAGTTTCGCCGAGATAGGGACCGCCGCCGCGGCGGCCGCCAAAAGCCTGCAGGCCGGGGAAACCCCCGCGGCGACCATCTACCCGGGAAAGGAGGAGCTGACGCTTAACGCCACGGCCGCGAAAAAGTGCGGGCTGGAGTTCACGCCGGAGATACTGCGCGAAGCCAGCTACCTGTTCCCATGAAACTCTACCTTAAGACGCTGCTTTTCATCCTGCTGCTCATCAGCGCGGCCTTCTGCGTTAATATTTATTTTTCCAGCGCGGCGGTCTCCGAGGCCATGGGCGGGCAGATAACCGATTCGGCGGCTTCGGCGGCAGCCGATCTTACCCTGGGTTTCCAGAAAGCTTTTCTCTCGGGCAGGGAACTGGACGGCATCACGGCGCTGCACGCCTTCACCCAGAAGACCGGAGCGCTCTACGCCGGGATGGTGACCGCGGAGGGAACGATAATCGCGCACACCAACGTGGCCCTGACCGGCACCAGGCTGGCCGATCCCCTGATGCTCAGGGGCGCGCGCTCGGCGGCGCCGGTCTTCCGCAGGACCATGTACAACGGGGAGGAGGTGGTGGACGCGGTGATCCCCGTCACCCGCCACAAACATTCCTCCGGCGAGGACATCCTCTTCGAAGGGCTGGGAACTACCGGCGAGACGGCCGGTTTCCTGAGGGCCGGCCTGCCGCTGACCCCCGCCCGCAAAGCCGAGAAGGACATAAGCTTCAAGCTGCTCATCCTGGCCCTGTTCATCGCGTCCGCGGCCGCGCTGCTGTCGGCGCTTTTCGCCAGGGTTATCCTGCGGCAGGTCTCCCTGCTGGGCGAGGGCATACGCAAGGTGCGCGAAGGCGACTACGATTTCTCCGTGCCTGTCATCTCCCGGGACGAGCTGGGCGACGTGGCGGAAAGTTTCAATAAGCTGAGCCGCGGCCTCTCCGAGACCACCGTTTCGAAGCAGTACCTGGACTCGGTGCTGGAGAGCATGCCGGACCCGCTGCTGATCACCGACGTGGCCGGGAATATCCTGAAGGCCAACCGGGCCGCAGCTGAGTTCTCGGGCTACGACTTCCTTACCCCGGGCGCGCAGAACCTCGGGGAGCTGCTGCAGCCCCAGGCGGAAGGGGCGCAGCCGCCGTTCCCGCTCCTGGCCAAGAGCGGGCACATCAAGGAAATGGACCTCTGGCTGAAGGCGCGGGACGGCAAAAAGCTGCCGGTCATGCTTTCCGCGGCCTTTATCGGCGGCGAAGGCCGCAGGCAGATAGTGATGGTGCTCAAGGACACGTCCCAGCACAAGGAATCCGAGGCCCGGCTGGCGCAGTACCTGAAAGAAGTGGAGACGGTCAACAGCGAGCTGGACGCTTTCGCGCATACGGTCTCCCACGACCTGAAAGAGCCGCTGCGCGGCATCGAGATGTTCTCCGGCATGCTGCTTTCGGATTACGGCGCCAAGCTCGAGCCGCAGGCCGGGGACTACCTGCAGCGGGTGGTGAAGGCCTCCGGCCGCATGCGCCGCCTCATCGACGACCTGCTGAGCTACGCGCGGGTGGCCCGGGTGCGCAACCCTTACGAACTCGCCTCTACGGCGAAACTGGCCGCCGAAGCGGTGGCCGGGATCTCCGCCCTGGTGGAGGAGCACAAAGCCGTGGTGAGGGTGTCGGAGAACCTGCCGGAGATCTTCTGCGACCCCGTCAAGATGCGGCAGGTTTTCCAGAACCTGGTCAGCAACGCCATAAAATACAATAACAAGCCCGTGCCGGAGATAGACATAAGCGCGGAAAAATTCGGGGACTATTACTGGAAATTCTCGGTGAAGGACAACGGCATAGGCATCCCCAGCCAGTATTTCGAGGAGATCTTTAAAATCTTCAAGCGGCTGCACTCGCGCCAGGAATACGGCGGGGGCACCGGGGCGGGGCTGGCGATAGTCAAAAAGATAGTAGAGGAACACAACGGCAGGATCTGGGTAGAATCGGCCGAAGGAAAGGGCTCCGTGTTCTACGCCCTTATCCCGGCGGACCTGCGCGCCAAGCCGTGACCGTACGCAGCCGCGGAGGCTTATGACCAAAGAGAACGACAAGCTGAGCATCCTGCTGGTGGAAGACAACGAGGACGACGTGATCATCGCCCGGCGCGCCTTCAGGGAATTCAAGTTCATCTCCACCGTCCACATAGCCCGCGACGGGCAGGAAGCGCTGGACCTGCTTTCAGGCGCCGGCAGCCGGGAGGGAGAGGCGCCGCTGCGCCCGTCCCTGATACTGCTGGACATCACCCTGCCGCTGATGGACGGGATAGCGGTGCTCAAGCAGCTCAAGGCCTCCCCCCGCCTGCGCGCGATACCGGTGGTGATGCTCACCACTTCCTCCAGGCACGAGGATATCGTGCGCAGCTACGAGAACGGCGCGGTCTCCTACATCACCAAACCCGCTTCGCTGGCCGAATTCCTGGAGCTGGTCCGAAAGTTCGAAATTTACTGGGTATCCGTTTCAAAACTGCCGGTATAAGAGGCCGAATGTCAGACACACACAAACTAAGCATCCCGGGCATCGCCATCGTGAAGTGGCGGAACATCGCGAACATCCTGGCGCAGCTCGCCGGGATGCCAGCCGGCATCTATGTAGTGGCCGAGGACGACATCCGGGTCATAGGCACCAGCCAGGGCCCCGCCAAACCCTTCGCGCAGAGCGACCTGCTGAAAATAAAGCCGGGCATCCGCGCCTACTCCGCGGAAGTCATACGGTCGCGGGAAAAGCTGATCGTGACCGACGCGGCAAAGAACCCCGTCTGGAAGAACAGGGCGGGCGCCAAAGCGGGCTACGCGGCCTACGCCGGCGTGCCGGTCTTCCGCCCGGACGGCGAGCTCTTCGGCAGCATCTGTCTTTTCGACCGCAAGCCGAACAAGTTCGACGGCGTGGTGGTCAGCCTGATGGAGGAATTCAGCGAGATCATCACGGGGCATCTGGCCCTGATCGCGAAGAACACCCAGCTGGAGGAAACGCTCAAGGAAGTGCGCACGCTGCAGGGCCTTATCCCTATCTGCGCGCAATGCAAGAAGATCCGCGACGACAAAGGCTTCTGGCAGAAGGTGGAGGTCTACCTGGAGGAACGCTCCGACGTCAGGTTCACCCACGGCCTTTGCGACGACTGCATGCGCAAGCTTTATACCAACGAAGAGCTGCCGGAGAGGAAGTAAGGGGGCACGCGGGGCCGGCCGGCCTTTGACCGGGCGCAAGCCTGCCGCGGGAGGTTTTTTAAATGGCATTAGGACCCATACTGCTGGCGGAAGACGACCAGCAACAGACGGAGCTGGCGCTGGCCGCCCTGAAAGCGAACAATTTAGCGAACCAGGTGGTAACGGTAAGCGACGGCGAGGAAGCCCTGGCGTTCCTCCGCCGGGAGGGTAAATACCAGCTGCGCGGGCAGGAGGACCCCGCCGCGGTGCTGCTGGCCATAACAATGCCGCGCCTGGACGGCATAGAGACGCTGCGCGTTATCCGTCAGGACCCCGCGCTGAAGGCGCTGCCGGTGATCATGCTGGCCTCCTCAGCCGAAGAGCTGGCCCTGGCGAAAACGCGGAACCTGAGCGCCAACGCCTGCCTGGTAAAACCGGTCGGCTTCGAGAATTTCAGCGCGGCGGCCCGGACCGCCGGCGTATTCTGGGCGCTGCTCGCCGCCCTCCCCCGCGCCGAAACGCGCCCGGAGCAGCCGCAGCCCGGCGCGCCGGCGCCGCTGCGGATACTGTACCTGGAGGATTCGCCCGACGACGCCGAGATCATCCGCGTCCTGCTTACCGCCGCCGTCCAGGACATCAGGCTCGACCACGCCGAAACGCGGGAAGAGTACGGCGCCTTTCTGGGCAGCCGCGCCTACGACATAATACTTACCGACTTCAACATCCCGGGCTTCGACGGGTTCGCCTCGCTGAAGCAGGCCGCGGACCTGGCCCCGGGCGTGCCGGTGATCTGCATCTCCGGCGCGATAGGCGAGGAGACCGCCGTAGCGCTGCTCAAGGCCGGGGCCGTGGATTACCTGCTCAAGGACAGGCGGGCGCGGCTCCCCTCTTCCATCGAGCGGGCGGTAGCCGAAGCGAAAGAAAGGACGGCGCGGCGCCTGGCCACCGAAGCCCTCCGCCGCAGCGAGACCAAGTTCCGCATGCTGTCGGAAAGCCTGCCGGGCTTCGTTTATACGCGCCTCGGCGGCCCGGTCTGCGCGCTGACCTTCGCGAACAAGGCCGCCGAGACCATTACCGGCTACGCCCCGGAAGAGCTGCTGGCCGACAACGGCGTATATGAGCGGGCCGTGCTGCCGGACTTCCGCGGCGCGGTCGAGGCCGCCATGCGCGCCGCGCTGGCTGACGGGCAGCCCTATCAGCTCCGCTACCGGCTGCGGCGCAAGGACGCCCGGGAGATCTGGGTGGAGGAGTTCGGCACCGGGATCTGCGACGAGAACGGCCGGGTGAACGGCCTGGCCGGGATAATCCTGGACATCGACGAAGAAACCCAGGCGCAGGAACAGAAGCAGCGCCTGATGGACCAGCTGCAGGAGAAGAAGCAGGAGATGGAGAATTTCCTTTACATCACCACCCACGACCTGCGCTCGCCGCTGATAAACATCCAGGGCTTCAGCCATAACCTGCTCAAGGACTTCACCGAGCTGCGGAAAACGCTCAAGGCGGCCGCGCTGCCGGAAAATATCCGGGTCCCGGTGGACGCGATCACCGCGAAACGCATCCCCTCGGCCCTGAATTTCATCAGCGAAAGCGCCCGGAAGATGGACCAGTTCATAGGCGCCCTGCTGAAAGTTTCGCGCCTGGGCCGGGTGGAAATGCGCCCGCAGGTGCTGGACGTGAACGCGATCCTGCGCGGCGTCCTGGACGTCCTGCGCTACCAGCTGGAGGAGACAGGCGCCGCGGTGAAGGCCGGCGACCTGCCGCCGTGCAGGGCCGACGCCGACGCGCTGAACCATATCCTCAGCAACCTGCTGGCCAACGCCGTGAAGTACCGCGACAAGAACCGCAGGCTGGAAATAACGGTGCGCGGCGAGAAGAGCGGCCCCGCCGCCGCGCGTTACGCGATCGCGGACAACGGCATCGGGATCGGCAAGCTGGACCTGCCCGATATCTGGCGCATT
This sequence comes from Elusimicrobiota bacterium, assembly GCA_026388125.1. Taxonomy (GTDB): domain Bacteria; phylum Elusimicrobiota; class Elusimicrobia; order Elusimicrobiales; family UBA9959; genus UBA9959. The sequence continues at coordinate 416 of JAPLKJ010000119.1, read as the reverse complement.
TTTTCCGGCGGCAGGAACGCCGGCGCGGAAAAGGGAGAGGGCATAGGCCTGGCCATGAGCCGGATGATGACGAAAAAGAACGGCGGCAGGATCTGGGCAGAGTCAAAAGAAGGCGAGGGCTCGGTATTTTATATAGAACTGCCGGCGTAGGCGGGGCGGGCGCGGCTCATTCCAGCTGCGCCATTTCCGCCTGGCTTTTTATGTGCCGGGTCCCCTTGAACAGCGAGATCAGCGGTATCGCCAGCAGCGCGGTATACGCCAGCCACCTGAAACAATCCGTGAACGAAAGCATCACCGCCTGCATGACCACCGCCTTATAGGCCAGGCCGTAAGCCGCCATGGGATCGCCCAGCAGGTGGTTCACCTGCCCTGACCAGAGCCGGAACTGCTCGCCGTAAGCCGAGATGTTCGCACCC
>JAPLKJ010000139.1 GCA_026388125.1 Elusimicrobiota bacterium | reverse complement strand
AGCCGCCGCAGGCGCCGGAGAACTCGAACAGCGGGCGCCCCAGCTGGCTGCCCTGCACGGTGTTGCGGTTGATCTTCGAGGACCCCAGGTCCTTGAGGGCCAGGAAGAACTTGAAGTTCTCGCGCTCGTTCTCGCGCAGCGGGAACTGGGGCGCGAGGTTGATGGCTTTGCGGCCGGTCTCTTTCCCCTCTTTCTTCTCCTTGGCGGGGCAGTTGTACACGCAGGCTCCGCAGCCGGTGCAGTCTTCCACGGCCACCTGTGTGGTGAACTTCATGCCCTTAAGGGCAACGCGGCCTTCCGCCGATTTGAAGGTCTTGGGGGCCTTGGCCAGCTCCGCGCCGTCATAGGCCTTGATGCGGATGGCGGCGTGCGGGCACACCAGCGAGCAGAAGCCGCACTGGATGCACAGGTCGCTCTCCCACACCGGGGTCTCGAGGGCGATGTTGCGCTTCTCGTACTGCGAGGTGGCGGTCGGGAACGTGCCGTCGATCGGCATGGCCGAGACCGGCAGAGAATCGCCGCGGAAGGCCATCATTTCGCACAGGGTGTTGCGCACGAAGGGCGGGAAGCCCTCCACCGCGCAGGAGCGCTTGATCTTGGAGGTCAGGCCGCCCACTTTCACTTCCTGGATGGCGGCCAGCGTCTGGTCCACGGCCGCGTAGTTCTGGTTCACCACGTTGTCGCCTTTCTTGGAGTAGGTCTTCTTGATGGAAGCCTTGATGGCGGTGATGGCTTCGTCTTTCGGGAGCACGCCCGAGATGCCGAAGAAGGCGGTCTGCATGATGACGTTGATGCGTCCGCCCATCCCGGTACTATCCGCTATCTTGGAGGCGTTAAGGACGTAGACCTTCAGGTGTTTTTTTACGATGTCTTCCTGCACTTCGATGGGCAGCTGGTCCCAGACTACGGCGGCTTCGAACGGGCTGTTGATGAGGAACGTGGCGTTCTCCTCGGCCTTGTTGAGCATCTCGTATTTATCGAGGAAGCTGAACTGGTGGCAGCCGATGAAGCGGGCCTTGTTGACCAGGTACGGCGCCCGGATATAATTCTTGCCGAAGCGCAGGTGCGACACGGTCATGGAGCCGGCTTTCTTGGAGTCGTATACGAAGTAGCCCTGCGCGTACTGGCCGGTCTCTTCGCTGATGATCTTGATGGTGTTCTTGTTGGCGCCGATGGTGCCGTCGGAACCCAGGCCGAAGAACAGCGCGCGGAAGATGTCCGCGGGCTCGGTGGTCCAGCCCTCGTCGTACTTCAGGCTCAGGTTGGTCACGTCGTCGTTGATGCCCACGGTGAAGCCGCGCACGGGTTTGGCCGCGCCGAGGTTCTCGATGACGGCTTTGGCCATGGCGGGCGTGAATTCCTTGGAGCCCAGGCCGTAGCGGCCGCCGACGATGAGGGGCAGTTCCTTGAGGGCGCCGCCCTTGAAGGCGTTGGCGCAGGCGGTAACCACGTCCTGGAACAGCGGCTCGCCGATGGCGCCCGGTTCTTTTACGCGGTCGAGCACGGCTATGCTCTTCACGGTCTTGGGGAGGGCTTTGAGGAAGTCCACTTCGGAGTAGGGCCTGTACAGGCGCACTTTGAGCACGCCCACCTTGGCGCCGCCCTTCACGAGGAAATTAACGGTGTCCTCCACCACGTCGGCTCCGGAGGCCATTATCACTACAATTTTCTCGGCGTCCGGGGCGCCCACGTAGTCGAACAGGCCGTACTTGCGGCCGGTCAGCTTCTCGAACTGGCCCATGGCTTCCTTCACCATGGTCGGGATGGCGTCGTAGAACCGGTTGCCGGCTTCGCGGCCCTGGAAGAACACGTCGGGGTTCTGGGCGGTGCCGCGCAGCACGGGGTGCTCGGGGTTGAGTCCGCGGGCCTTGTGCTCGGCTATCAGCTTCTCGCTGATCATGCTGCGCATGATCTCGGGCGAGAGCACTTCCACCATGTTCAGCTCGTGGGAGGTGCGGAAACCGTCGAAGAAATGCAGGAAGGGGATGCGGGTCTTGAGGGAGGCCGCCTGCGCGATCAGCGCGAAGTCCATAACCTCCTGGGGGTTGGCCGAGGCGAGCATCGCCCAGCCGGTCTGGCGGCAGGCCATCACGTCGCCGTGGTCGCCGAAGATGGAAAGGGCGTGGGCGGCCACCGCGCGGGCGCTGACGTGGAACACGGTGCTGGTCAGTTCGCCTGCTATTTTGTACATGTTCGGGATCATCAGCAGCAGACCCTGCGAGCAGGTGAAAGTGGTGGTCAGCGCGCCGGCGGTCAGGGCGCCGTGCACGGCTCCGGAGGCGCCGCCTTCGGACTGCATTTCAATAACGGAGGGTATCGTTCCCCAGATGTTCTTTTCGCCTTTGGCGGACTTGATGTCCGAGATCTCGCCCATCACGGAAGACGGGGTTATCGGGTAAATGGCGATAACTTCGTTGGTGGCGTGGGCCACGTGCGCCGCTGCTGTGTTTCCATCCATGGCTGTCATGTTTTTAGACATATTAAGTACTGTTCTCCTTAATGTTATGTAGGAACGAAAATCTGAAGATTACGCTACCTAGTATAGCATTTTTGCGGGTTTTCGCTCTTTGGCCGGCGGGAAACGGACTTCAGAAGGTCATTTGCGCCAGGTTACGGTAAGGGCGCTCTTTAAGGGGTCGTATTTAAAGGAAAAGCCGCCGGCCGCTTCGGGCAGGGCTTTGACCGTATATTCCTTCACGTTCGCGGGCAGTTTGGCCGAGCAAAGCCGGTCCAGGTCCCTGGCGCCCCCTTTTCCAGCGTCCGGCAGCAGCCAGGGATGGGTTTTGCCCAGCAGGTTCCTGGAAGGGCCCAGGGCAAGGCGGTCGTCCCGGACGGAGAAAGCGCCCGATCTGCCCAGGAAGTTAAGGCTGGCGCCTTTATAGCCCAGGTATTGCCGGCCGGAACACAGCACCGCTGCCCAGGACAGCTCCGGGGCGGAATCCTGCGCGGCGAATTTAATAAAAAGATAGGA
>JAPLKJ010000295.1 GCA_026388125.1 Elusimicrobiota bacterium | reverse complement strand
TTTCAACAAAATGTTGAAATGCAAGACCTGACCCCATTTACCGTTTATTTACTTTTTGGGGCAGGTCTGGATCAGGACGCCGGTCTTTTTGATCACCTTGCGGTAATCCTTGCCGGTGGCGGCCCAATCCACTGTATCCACCTTGAACGGGAAGCCGGCCTTGGCGAACGCCGCGGAAAGTTTCTCCAGGCGCGGCGCGGAAAGCGGGTTGTCGGCCATCACGGCCAGGTCCAGGTAGGAATGCGTTTTCGCGCTGCCGTCGGCCCTTGAGCCGTAGACCAGCACGTCGTATTCCGGCACATGCCCGGCAAGTATGTCTTTTACTTTTTTCAGGAAAGCCGCTTTTAAGTCTATCATAGGTATATACCGGGCCCGGGGAGCAGATATTCAGCAATACTAGAACAGCCTCCGCGCCCCTATCTATCTTGTAGCAAATGCCGGCCCCTTTAACAAGCCAACGCACGGGGGAAATTTGGTATTCTTAAGGACATGGCGCTCAAAGACCAAGCCGTCCGGTTATACCGGTCACTGACCGAAAAACGTCTGATAACCGGCCCTGAACGCTCCGCCGCAGCGCGCCTGCTCTGCGCCGCGGCCATAGTAGGCGCTGTCACTTTCGCGGTCTTCCTGCCCGCCGTGAACAACGGCTTCGTAAGCTGGGACGACCAGAAGAATTTCCTGGAAACCACCGGTTACCGCGGCCTGGGCCCGCAGCAGATGAAATGGATCTGGAGCGATACAGGCGCCGGCTTTTACATCCCGCTAACGCGCCTCGCCACCGCCGTAGACTACCAGCTCTGGGGCCTGACCCCCGGCGGGCATCACCTTTCCGGCGTTCTGCTGCACGCCTGCAACGCGGCGCTGCTGTTCCTGCTGAACGTGGCCCTGTTCAGGAGATTTAAAGCCGCCAGCGACCGGGCGCTGCTGCCGACGGCGGCTTTTGCCGCCCTGTTCTTCGCGCTGCACCCGCTGCGCGTGGAACCGGCCGCCTGGGCTTCCGGGCTGCATGACCCGCTGAGCACGCTGTTTTACCTGCTGACGGTCTTAAGCTACATTCGCCTGCGCGCCGGCGCCGGGAGCCGCCTTAAATGGACGCTGGCCAGCGGCCTTTTCTTCGCCCTGGCGCTGTTGGCCAAACCCGCGGGAATGCTGCTGCCTTTGGCGCTGATGCTTCTGGACCTCCATCTTTTTCCCGCCGAAGGATTCAGGGGAAAATTGCGCGGCGCGCTGCGCGGAAAACTGCATCTTCTCCTTCTGGTGCTGCCGGTCGCGGCGGTCACCCTGCGCAGCCACCAGGCCGTCGGCTCTGTTTATTCCTTCGCGAATTACACAGCCCTCCAGCGCGTTACCCAGGCCATGTACGGCGGTATCTTCTACCTCTGGAAAACGCTGCTGCCGCTGGGCCTGTCGCCGCTGTACCAGCTGGACGTTCAGCTGCAGCCCTGGCTCTGGCCCTACTGGCTTACCACCGCGCTTTTCTTAAGCCTGACCTGTATTTTTATTTTCCTGGCCCGGCGCGGTTCCTTAGCGGGGCTCACCGTCTGGGCCGCGTACCTGCTGCTGCTGGCGCCCGTGTCCGGCCTGGCCCAGACAGGCTACCAGGCGGCCGCCGACCGATACTCCTACCTTACATTCCTGCCCTGGACCCTGCTGCTCACGGGCGGCGCACTGAGCGTAAAAAAACACCGCCGGCCGCTGCTGCTCGCCGGCCTGGCGCTGCTGGCGGCGCTCAGCTTTTCAACGCGGCGCCAGCTCGGCGTGTGGCACGACTCGGAAACTTTGTGGCGGCAGGCCATAGCCGTGGAGCCCGGCTCCACCTACGCGCTGGATAACCTGGGGGACGCTTTAGCCGACAACGGGAAAGTCAGGGAAGCCGTCCCTTATTACGAAAAAGCGGTTATAATAAACCCCTCTTTTTACGAAGCGCACAACGACCTGGCCACGGCGTATTTCGAAACGGGCCGGCTTGAGAAGGCGATAAAGCACTTCAGCCTGGCGGTAAAAATAAAGCCCGATTACGTGCTCGGGCATCACAACCTGGCGAATATCTGTTATTTCGTGATCAATAATCCGGAGGCGGCCGTATACCACTACAGGAAAGTCGCGGAGCTGGAGCCGAAGAACGCAGTTTACCAGGCCGAACTGGGACGGGCTTTGTTCCGGGCCCGCGAATTGGACGAAGCCCTGCGCCGGTTCAAGATCGCTTTGGAATTGGACCCGAAGAACAAGCTCGCCTTGGCCGGCAAGCGGGAAACGGCCCGTTTACTCGAAAAATAACGCCCGGAAGCGCTAACCCAGGCGGGGAAGCAGCGCCAATGACGCGGCGAAACAGGCGTCCTCCGCTCTGAGCACGTGCAGCCCCAGATCCATGAACAGCGCGCCTTTGGAACGGGCGAGCTCAAGCTCCTCGGCGGTGAAACCGCCTTCGGGCCCGACAAAAATATTTATCTCCGTTTTTCCGGCCAGCGCCGCGGCTGCCGCGTCGGGAGACACGCCGCCGACGGCGGCGAACACCGCGGTTCCGCCGCGCAGCAGCAGTTCGTCGAAACGCTCCGGCCTGCGTATTTCGGGCAGGCGGCCGCGCCCGCACTGTTTGCAGGCGGACACCGTTATCTGCTCGAACCGCGGCAGCCTGCGCTCCCAGTCGCCTGAAATATCGAATTGCGTCCGCGCGCTCTTCAGCGGCTGGAAGACGGCCGCGCCGGCGGCGGTGCAGCGCTCCAGCGCGCTCTCCAGCGCCTGGCGCGCCGTCATGGAGAAGCAAAGCGTCAGTTTTGTCCTGTATTCCGGGCTGGGAAGTTTTTCTTTTATGGCGCCGCTCACGCCGTCATGGCCGGCGGCTTTGACCACGCCCAGGTAGCGGTTGCCCAGCCCGTCGAAAAGCTCTATCTCGTCGCCGATGCGCACGCGGGCGACCCGGGCGATGTGGGCGGCCTCTTCCCCGCCGGCGAAGAATTCGCCGCCGCGGATATTTCCGGCTGGGATAAGGTATTGTGGCATAGACCGCCGCGGCCCCGGGGCTGAACTGTCAGCCCAATATTTTCTTGAAAAAACCTTTTTCTTCCTCGGGCGGCACCTCGTGGCCGGCCAGGGCGGCCAGCTCGGAGAACAGCTCGCGCTGGCGCGGGGTCAGCTCGTGCGGAACCTCTATCCTGACCTTCACCAGCAGGTCGCCCCGGGGCCTGCCGCCGGGCCCTGGCAGCCCCTTGTCGTGCACCCGCAGCGTTTTGCCGTGCTGCGTGCCGGAAGTTATTTTTATCTTGGTCCGGCCGCCCTCTATAACGGGCACGTCCACCTCGCCGCCCAGAGCGGCCTGCCATACCGTCACGGGGCATTCATAAATAAGGTCGCGCTTGTTGCGCTCGAAATGAGAATGGTGCTTGACGCGGACCTGTATGTAGAGGTCGCCGGAGGCCCCGCCTTTCGCCCCGGCGTCGCCGCCGCTGGAAACGCGCAGCACAGCCCCCTCCTCCACCCCCGCCGGGATCTTCACGTTGATGGAAACGCTCTTCTTAACCCGCCCCTGCCCGCTGCAGGCCTTGCAGGGCGTGGTGATAACTTCTCCCTGGCCGCCGCATTCGGGGCAGGCCTGGCTGAACGAGAAGAAGCCCTGAGAGTACTGCACCCGGCCCGCGCCCCTGCAGGCGGGGCATTTCTTTATACCGCCCCTGCCCTGCGCGCCGGTGCCGTCGCAGGCCTCGCAGATCTCGGTGCGCTCGAAATTGACGGGGACCTTCACGCCGGTGAAAACGTCTTCCAGCGTTATCTCGGTCTCGTACTTCAGGTCGGCGCCGCGCCGGGAGCGGGGCTGGCCGCGCTGGCCCCCGCCCTGGGCGAACAGGTTCTCGAAAAGATCGCCGAACACGTCGCCCATATCGCCGCCGGGGAAGCCGCCGAAGCCGCCGCGCCCGCCGCCGCCGTTCTTGAGGCCTTCCGCCCCGAACTGGTCGTAGACCTGCCGTTTTTCCGGCGCGGACAGCACTTCGTAAGCCTCGTTTATTTCCTTGAAGCTGGCCTCGGATTCCTTATTGCCGGGATTCCGGTCGGGATGGTATTTCATCGCCAGCTTCCTGTAAGCGGTCTTTATCTCGTCGTCGCCGGCGTTGCGGGCCACGCCGAGGGTGCGGTAATAATCGTTTGAAGCCATAAATATCACTTCACAAAATCAAGAATCTAAGATCAAGGATCGGGGAAAGGAACGGGAACAAGAACCGGGGGCGGAGGTCAAGGTTCGCGGTATTACGCGACTCCCGACCCCCGACCCCGGATCCTCGATTCGGCTTATTTCTTCTCGTCGACCACTTCCGCGTCCACCACGTCGTCCTTGCCGCCGGGGGCCGCTTTCGCGCCCTCGGGAGCGGGACCGGCGCCGGCCGCTCCGGCTTCGGGGCCGGCCTTGGCCTGCGCGGCCTTATAGACGGCTTCGCCGAGCTTCTGCGAAACCTGGATAAGGGAATCCTTAGCTTTCTTCACCTTGTCCATGTCCTCGCCTTTCAGCGCGTCCTTCATTTCGTTGATGGCGCGGTCCACGGCCAGGCGCTCGTCCTGGCTGATCTTGTCCCCGTGGTCGCGAAGGGCCTTCTCGGTGGTGTAGAGCACGGTGTCGGCCTCGTTCTTGGTCTCCACCTTCTCCTTGTATTTCTTGTCGGCGTCGGCGAACTGATCCGCCTGCTTGACGCACTTGTCTATCTCGTCGTTGGACAGCTGGGTCTGGTCGCTCATGGTAATATGCTGCGCCTTGCCGGTGCCGAGGTCCGTGGCGTGCACCTGCAGGATG
>JAPLKJ010000141.1 GCA_026388125.1 Elusimicrobiota bacterium | reverse complement strand
GCGCCACGCTGCTGATAAAGAACCCCGAACTGGGCCCCGGCGCGCACGGCGTTAACCGCGGAGACAAGGAGATAGCGGGAGAACTGATCGCCCTGGCGCGCGAAAAAGGATTCTGGCTGATCGGCGAGACCGCCATAGAGCCGCTGGTCAGCTCCATCAGCGCCTCGCTGGCGGACAGGGTAAAGCTGCCCGAATATCTTAAAGCCCTGGCGGTGACGGTGCGCACGCGGCTTACCTGGCTGGCCGCCGCGGCCCGGCACGAAAGCCGCGACTACGACCTGTGCGACTCGGCGCACTGCCTGCCTTTCCCCGGCCTGCAGGCGGAGAACGAGGTTTCGGCCGCGACCGCCAAAGCCACGCGCGGCCAGCTGCTGCAGGAGGCCGGCGCCGTGGCGCCGGCCGCTTTTCACCGCGCCTGCGGCGGGCTGACCGCCGCCGGCGCCAACGACGCCGGCCGGCCCGCGGCGACGGCCACGCCTTTCAGCGTCTACGCCCGCGGCGTGGAAAGCCCGCCCGCCGGGCTGCTCTGCCTGGCCGGCGACAAAACGCAGACTTCCGACGTGGCGTGGACGCTGCTGCTCAGGCCCGAATGGATAGAATCGCGCCTGAACCGCAGCCATAAGATAGGCCGCCTGAAGGCGCTGGTGCCGCTGGCCCGCGAGGCCGACGGGCGGGTAAAAGCCATCAGGGCGGAGGGCACCGCCGGAACGGCCGTTATCGACGGGCCCGGAGCGATCTCGGAGCTGCTGGCGGCGGGCACGCTGCGCTCCACGCTGTTCAGCATACGCCCGGTTTACGACGGAAAACTCCCGGAGTTTTTCCTGGTGCGCGGCGTAGGCACCGGCGACGGGCGGGGGCTGTGCCTGCTGGGCGCGCGCGGCATGGCGCAAAAGCAGGACGCCGGCTACCTGGACATTCTCGCCCATTATTTTCCCGGCTACACGGTGACGGGCGCCCCGGCCGCCGGCGTAAAAAAGGACCTCTGACCGGCATGGTAAAAGTGCTGCATATAGTGACCCGGCTGGATTTCGGCGGAGCGCAGGCCAACACGCTCTATACCGTGGCGCACCTCGACCGCGAAAGGTTCGCCGTCAGCCTGCTGGCCGGCCCCGGCGGGATCCTCGACGAAAAAGCCGCGCCCGGAACGCTCACTTACGCGCCGGCCCTGGGCCGCGCGATAAACCCGCTCTCCGACCTGGCGGCGCTGTTCTCTCTCTACCGCCTGATACGCCGGGCCGCGCCCGCCGTGGCGCACACGCATTCTTCGAAGGCCGGCATACTCGGCAGGCTGGCCGCCGCCGCCGCGCGCGTGCCGGTAGTGATACATACCTTTCACGGCTTCGGCTTCCACCCCGGGCAGAGCTTTTTTAAACGGAACCTGTTCATCCTGCTGGAGAAGTTCTGCGCGCGGTTCAGCGACGCGCTGGTCTTCGTTTCCAGGGACAACATGGCCACCGCGCTGGCGGCCGGCATAGGCGCGCCGGAGCAGTACCGCCTGATACGCAGCGGCGTAAAACTTTCGGCCTATCCCGCGAAGATCTCCAGGGCGGAAAAGCTGGCCGGGCTCGGGCTGCCGCCGGACGCTTTCGTGGTGACCGGCATAGGCAACGCGAAACCGCAGAAGAACCCGGGGGATTTCCTGGAGGCGGCGGCGCGCCTGCTGCCGTCGCGCCCGAACGCTTATTTCGTTTTTGTGGGCGGAGGGGAAGCGCTGGACGCGCTGCGCGCCGGCGCCGCGCGGCGCGGGCTGGAACGGCGCTGCCTGTTCACCGGCTGGCGCGCGGATTCAGCCGAGATCCTGGCGGCCTCGGACGTCTTCGCCCTCACTTCCCTCTGGGAGGGTTTGCCGCGCAGCCTGGTGGAGGCTTTCAGGACCGGGCTGCCCGCGGTCTGCTACCGCGCCGACGGGGTTGCCGATATCCTGCGCGACGGCGTGAACGGCTACTCCGTAGAAAAAAAGGACCTGGACGGTTTCTGCTCGGCGCTGGCGAAAGTAATGGACGACGCGCCGCTGCGCGCGCGCCTGGCCGCCGGCGCCGCGGCAACGGACCTGGCCGAATTCGATATAGATCACATGGTGCGGCAGCAGGAGCGATTGTACCTGGAACTGCTCGCCCGGAAAGGCTAACCTATGCAACCCGTCATCTCCGCGGTCATCCCCGTCTTCAACGAGAAGGAATCCCTGGCCCCGCTCGGGCGGGAGCTCGCGGCCGCGCTCGACGCGCTGGGCCAGCCCTACGAAGTGATCTGGGTGGACGACGGCAGTACCGACGGCTCGTTCGCGGAACTGAAGGGAATTATCGCCGCCGGCCGCCAGCGGGCGCTGCGCCTTTCGCGCAATTTCGGACAGACGGCGGCGCTGGCCGCCGGCATAGCCGCGGCGGAGGGGGACTGGATCGTCACGCTGGACGCCGACGGGCAGAACGACCCCGCCGACATCGCCGCGCTGCTCAAAGCCGCCCGGGCCGGCAGCGACGTGGTCAGCGGCTGGCGCCGCGAACGCCGGGACAAGCTCTTCTCCCGCAGGCTGCCTTCCCGCGCGGCGAACATGATCATCGCGGCCGTCACCGGCGTGAAGCTGCACGACTTCGGCTGCACGCTCAAGATCTACAGGGCGTCCCTGCTGAAATCGGTGGACCTTTACGGCGAGATGCACCGCTTCCTGCCGGCGATCCTGAACTACGCCGGGGCTTCCGTCACGGAGCTGGAAGTTAACCACCGGCCGCGCACGGCGGGACGCTCCAAGTACGGCCTGGCGCGCACCTTCAAGGTGGTGCTGGACCTGCTGACGGTGAAGTTCATGGGCGATTTCATCACCAAGCCCATCTACCTGTTCGGCGGCATCAGCCTGTGGCTGGGGGCCGCGGCGACGGCGATGGCGGCCTGGACGCTCTACAATAAGTTCTTCAACGGGATCTTCGTCAAGGACCAGCCGCTGTTCCTGCTGGCCGTCTTCATGGCGCTGGCGGGCATACAGTTCGCGGTGATGGGCCTGCTGGCCGAGGTGATCGTGCGCACCTACCACAGCGCCAACCGCAAGCCGCCCTACACCGTGGCGGAAACCGCGCTTACCGGCCCCGGGAACGCCGTTAAAGGTTGACTCGGCCTCATATAGTTGATATCTTATTACCCGTTATG
>JAPLKJ010000309.1 GCA_026388125.1 Elusimicrobiota bacterium | reverse complement strand
ACTCCGGAGTTAAACGGCCGCGTTAAAGGGTCAGGGCTTCAGGATCTCGATAACGGATTCTTTCATGATGGCGGAGGGCTCGTCGCCCAGGCGGGGCGAGAGCATGACCTCCATTTTAAGGGCTGTGGGGATAAAACCGCTGTTCTTAAACTTGCCCAGCTGGTCGGAGAACCCGAAATTCATCGCCCGGGCGGAGCGCTCGGACAGGGCGTTGACGGCCGCCACGCGGAGCTCGTCGACATAGAACGGGACGCTCCAGAAAGCTTTTTCCTGCGGCTCTCCGGCTTTCAGCAGGCGCAGGCGCAGGGAATAGCGTATCACCAGCCCCTCCACCTTCTTCGCCGAAGCGTTGCGCAGGGTCACCACGGCGCGCAGGCGGCCGGTGAACTTCAGCGCCGGATCGGCGTTCAGCGCCTCTACCGGGGAGTAGGGCAGCCGCGCCTTCTCCTGCAGCCTGGACAATTCCCAGCCTATTTTGGTTATCTCCATCTGCGCGGCCGCGGGCCGCGCGAAACCCGCCGCCAGCGCCAGGACGCAGAGCAGAACTTTGGGGGAAAAGATCTTGTTCATGATAATTCTCCTATGAAGACATGGAAAAGGAAAAGCCCGGCGCCGCGGCCTAGCCGGCCATCAAAGCCCGTTCCAGGCGCTCCGGGACCACCGCCACCACCTCGCTGCGGGTGATGGAATTGTCGCAATGCAGGTCAAGGGCCACCGTTACCAGGCTGTGGGGCTGCTCCCCGTCGATGGTGGCCCAGAGCGCTTCCAGCAGGAATTGCGTGGCGCCGTTCACGTATTTCGGCGCGGAAGGCAGGAAGCTGCGGTGCAGCGCGTTGGAAAGCGCGCTGATAAAAGCGTTGAGTATGACGTTGCCCAGTTCGGAAATAAGCAGTTCCTGCGCCTGGTTAAGGCCGGGCAGCTTCGAGAACGAGAACCCCAGAAAACCGCGCGAAAGGAGCTCCACGTCCTCAGGCCTGAAGATCACCATCGAGGTGAACGGATACTCTCCCTTCACCTGGAAATATACGGCGGCCATCACCCTGTCGGCCTCGGCATGGCCGTGGATGGATTCTTCCATGCTGCGCCGCGTCACTTTGACGCCGCCCACGTGCCACTTCCCGGCCGAGACGCGGGAAAGGTTGGCCATGCATTTTTCCATGCTGGCCCCGGCGATCTTTTCCAGTACCCGGTCTTTTTCTTTATCCATTCAGCTCAGAGTCTTCATCAGGGCCTTAAAATCCTCGAACGAGAACGGCTTGCGCAGTATCGCCTTTACGCCCTTGTCCGAAAGGCGGAGGTCCAGCTCTTCCTGGTCTACGGCCGTTATCACCACCACGCACGCCTCGGGATTTATGCCGCGCAGCTCCCCCAGCACTTCGATCCCCGACTTCCCCGGCAATATCAGGTCCAGGAACACCACGTCGGGCTTCGTCTGCGAGAAGAGCCCCGCCGCCTGGGCCCCGGTCTCGGCTTCGGCCACTACCTCGTGACCGAGCCTGGTGAGCAGGGCTTTTATCGTATACCGCGTCAGCGCGTTATCTTCTACAACGAGTACCTTCATAGCGTCTCCCCCTGATATTCCCTCCGGCCTCCGCGCCGCGCGGCCCCCCGGTCCGCCGCGGCGCTTCAGCGGCCGGTTCAGCTGCAGCAGCAGGCGCACTCGGACTTGGGCGCGCCGGCGGCCTTTTTCTTAAGCATCTCTGCGGCGTTGGTCTTCTCCCACTCGAAGCCCGGCCGGCCGAAATGGCCGTAAGAAGCCGTCTTGCGGAAGATAGGCAGGCGCAGCTTCAGCGTCTTGATGATGCCGCGGGGCGTCAGGTCGAAGCTGGAGCGCACTATCTTGGACAGCTTTTCGTCGGCTATCACGCCGGTGCCGTGGGTGTCCACATAGAGCCCGACGGGCTCGGCCACGCCTATGGCGTAGGCCAGCTGCACGGTGCATTCCTGGGCGAGCTTGGCCGCCACGATGTTCTTGGCGATGTAGCGGGCCATGTAGGCCGCGCTGCGGTCCACTTTCGTGGAATCCTTGCCGGAGAACGCGCCGCCGCCGTGCGGGGCCACGCCGCCGTAGGTGTCCACGATGATCTTGCGTCCGGTCACGCCGGTGTCGGACTGCGGGCCGCCCACCACGAATTTGCCGGTGGGATTGATGTAGATCTTGGTGTTCTTATCTATCATCTTACGGTCCACGATCGGGGTGATGACGGCGTCGATGATCTCGCGCCGGGATTTTTCGGTGATCTGGTGGCCGGACTTATCGAGGATGTCCTCGGTGTGCTGCGAAGAGACCACGATGGTCTCGATGCGGGCGGGCTTGCCGTCGTGGTATTCCACGGTCACCTGGGTCTTGCCGTCGGGGCCGAGGTAGGGAAGAATACCTTTTTTGCGCACTTCGGCGAGGCGCATCGAGAGGCGCTGCGCGAGCTGCAGCGGCAGCGGCATCAGCTCGGGGGTCTCGTCGGAAGCGTAGCCCACCATCAGGCCCTGGTCGCCGGCGCCGCCGGTGTCCACGCCCTGCGCGATGTCCGGGGACTGGCGGCCGATCACGTTGATGACGGCGCAGGTCTCGTAGTTAAAGCCGTATTTAGCGTGCGTGTAGCCGATGTCCTTGATCACCTGGCGGGCCAGCGTGTCGATATCGACGTAGGTCTTGGTGGTGATCTCTCCGCCCACCACCACCATGCCGCGGGTGATGAAGGTCTCGCAGGCCACGCGGCCGGCGGGATCTTTTCTCATTATCTCGTCGAGGACCGCGTCCGAGATCTGGTCGCAAACCTTGTCGGGGTGCCCTTCGGTCACCGATTCCGAGCTGACGTATCTTTTGCCTTTGAAGTTCATGTTTCCTCCGTTTTTAGTTATCCGGCCCTCTTACTGCTTCATATCCACAAGCTTGAACGCCAGGTCCAGGAACTTCCTGGTGTTCTCCTGGCTGTCCGTTTCGGCATAGGTGCGCAGCAGCGGTTCGGTGCCCGACGGGCGCATCAGCACCCACCAGTCGTTGTCCAAAATTATCTTAAGCCCGTCTATGGTGTTGGTCTCGGTTATCTTGTGGCCGAGCAGCACCTTGGGCAGTTTTTTCTTTATCTTCACCGCGAAGGAGTGCTTATTGGGGATGGCCTTGGGCAGCGTGAAGTCGCGCCGCACGAAGGATGACTTGCCGTATTTCTTCTCTATCTCGGCGTACAGCGCCGAAACGGGCTTGCCGGTCTTGATGACCATCTCCATCACCAGCAGCGCGGTCAGCGCGCCGTCCCGCTCGGGGAGGTTGCCTTTCCAGGTATAGCCGCCGGATTCTTCCACGCCGAAGGACACGTTCTCATAAAGCATCTTTTCGGCTATGTACTTGAAGCCCACCGGGACTTCCTCGAAGGGCAGGCCGGCGGCTTTGGCGATGCGCTTGGTAAGGTAGCCCATCGAAACGGCCTGCACCACCTTGCCGTTCACGCCGCCTTTCGAAATAAGGTATTCCAGCAGCAGCGGCGCGGTCTGGCAGGGCGTCATGTACTGCCCCTTGTCGGACACCAGCGCGAAGCGGTCGGCGTCGCCGTCCAGGGCCGCCCCGAACAAAGCTTTATGCTTCTTCACCGCCGCCACCAGCTCCTGCATGTTCTTTTCCACCGGCTCCGGGGACATGCCCCCGAACAGGGGGTCGTGCTTTTCGCGCAGCTTCAGGATGTTCTTCGAATTGAACAGCGTGCCGGCCGATTCGGCCCCTACCCCGTGCATGAAATCCATAGCCACGATGCCCGGCAGTTTGCCCAGCAGCTTGGCCGCGGGGGCCTTGGCCAGCATATATTCCAGGTATGCCGGCGCGAAATTCTTTACGGGCACCGGCACGGGGCCGGGCTTCATCGGCACGGCCTTGGCCACGTAATTCTCGATCTCGGCCGTAACGGAAGGAGGGGCGGAACGGCCGCCCTGCTTCACCTTTATACCGTTATAGTAATGGTTATTGTGGCTGGCCGTAATGACCACGCCCAGGCCGTAGCCCTTGGTGGTGAGCAGGCTTATGGCGGGAGTGGGCAGCGGGGCGGAGGCCAGGGTAACGTCAAGCCCGTTGGCGGCCAGCACCTCGGCCATGGTCTGGGCGAAACGCTCCGACATGAAGCGCCGGTCGTAGCCCACCACGATGGAGGGCTTTTCCGTGCGCATGTACTTATAGGAAACATAATCCGCCATGCCCTGGGCGGTCTTCCTTACCACGTCATAGGTAAAATCGCGCGCGATCAGCCCCCTGATGCCGTCGGTGCCGAAAGAAATAGTGTTTGACTGGTGGGAACTCATGGAAAGCCTCTCATTGCTCCGCGGTCCGGCTTGATGCCGAAAACAAGCGCCGGCCGCCAGCACTCGCGGCGGCCGTTAATGTATATATTATTAAAAAAAAAGCCGCAGTTCAAACAATAAACCGCGGAAAAGCCCCCCGGGGGTACCCGGGGGGCGTCGCCTGCTCAGTAGCGGTAGTGGTCGGCTTTATAGGGACCTTCCGGTTTCACCCCTATATACTCGGCCTGTTCCTTGCTGAGCCGGGTAAGCTTAACGCCTATTTTTTCAAGGTGCAGCCGCGCCACTTCTTCGTCCAGGTGTTTCGGCAGGCGGTACACTCCCACGGCCATTTTCTTGGTCCACAGCTCCAGCTGGGCCAGCGTCTGGTTGGAGAACGAGTTGCTCATCACGAACGAAGGATGGCCCTTGGCGCAGCCCAGGTTCACCAGCCGGCCTTCGGCCAGCAGGTAGATGGCGCGGCCGTTGGGCAGGTCGAAGCGGTCCACCTGGGGCTTTATGTTGACCATTTTCACGCCTTTGGCTTTCTTCAGCGCTTCCACCTGTATCTCGTTGTCGAAGTGGCCGATATTGCAGACAATGGCCTGGTCCTTCATCTTCAGCATATGCTCCAGGCGGATGATGTCCTTGTTGCCGGTGGTGGTTACGTAAACGTCGCCCGTGCCGAGGGTGTCTTCCACGGTGGTCACTTCAAAACCTTCCATGGCGGCCTGCAGGGCGCAGATGGGGTCTATCTCGGTAACGATGACGCGCGCGCCGAAGCCGCGCAGGGAGCGGGCCGAACCTTTGCCCACGTCGCCGTAGCCGCACACCACGCACACCTTGCCGGCTATCATCACGTCGGTGGCGCGTTTGATGCCGTCGGCCAGGGACTCGCGGCAGCCATAGAGGTTGTCGAACTTCGACTTGGTCACGGAATCGTTCACGTTGATGGCGGGCACCCTCAGGGTGCCGGCCTCGTGCATCTGGTACAGGCGGTGCACGCCGGTGGTGGTCTCTTCCGAGACGCCTCGCCAGTCCTTCACGGCCAGGTGCCAGCGCTTAGGAGAGGATCTGAGGAGGGCTTTCAGGCATTTGTTCAGTTCCTGCTCGTCCTCGCAATCGGCTTTGGCGTCGAGGATCCTGGCGCTGTCCTCCGCCAGCACGCCGCGGTGCATCATCATGGTGGCGTCGCCGCCGTCGTCCACTATCAGGTGGGGGCCTTTGCCGCCGCCGAAATCCAACGCGCGCTCGGTGCACCACCAGTATTCGGCCAGCGTCTCGCCTTTCCAGGCGAACACCGGTATGCCGGTGGCGGCGATGGCCGCGGCGGCCTGGTCGCTGGTGGAGAAAATATTGCAGGAACACCAGCGCACTTCGGCGCCGAGGGCGGAGAGCGTCTCTATCAGGACGGCCGTCTGGGTGGTCATGTGCAGCGAGCCCATCACGCGCGCGCCTTTCAGCGGCTTTTTCGCGGAGAATTTCTCGCGTATGGCCATCAGGCCCGGCATTTCCTTCTCGGCTATCTCTATTTCCCTGCGGCCCCACGCGGCCAGGGACATATCCCTTACTTTAAAATCGTTCATGGCTGAATCCCCCCCCTGTCTGTTGTTCTTCACGGCTCTTGTCGCGGCAGGCATGATGGCTCCTTAATTTCGCTGCTGTTAATTTAAGCAATTATACCTTCTTTGACGGGGCCTGGTAAATCCCGGCCAGGAGGCCGGGCAGTTCCCTCTCGACGGCAAGCTTTAAAGCCGCGGCGTTGCGGCCCAGCCCCCCGGCCTCTATTACGGCGGCCACGCCGCGCCGCGCCAGCGCGCGCCTGTCCGTTATGAGCGACCGCCCGCAGACCACCACGACCGGCCTGCCGGCCGCGCGGGCGCGCGCGATGGCCGCGCCCGGCGCCTTGCCGAAAAAAGTCTGCCGGTCGAAACAGCCCTCGCCGGTTATCAGTATGTCGGCGGAGCGCAGTTTTTCCCCGAAACCGGTCTTCTCGAGCACGAACGAGGCGCCGTCCAGCAGTTCGGCCCCGAAGAAAGCGGCCAGCCCGGCCCCCAGGCCGCCGGCGGCCGCGCCGCCCTTAAGGCCGGCCACGTTCACGCCCAGGTCCCGCCGCAGCAGCCGCGCGTAATTGCGCAGCGCTGTCCCGATAAAGCGCACCGCCGCGGGGCCCGCGCCTTTCTGCGGGGCAAAGACCCGGGCGGAGCCCAGCAGCCCGCAAAGGGGATTGGAGACGTCGGCGAGGGCGCGCACCCTGATGCCTGCCAGCCGGGCCGGGGCCGTCCCCGGCCGTATGGCGCGCAGGGCCGCCAGCCCGTGCGTGCCGGGCGCCACCGGGCGGCCGGCGGCGCCCAGCAGCTCGAAGCCGAAGGCGGCCGCGCAGCCCGCCCCTCCGTCGTTGGAGGCGCTGCCGCCCAGCCCGATCACGATCTCGCGCGCGCCGGCGCGCGCGGCGGCCAGCATCAGCTGGCCCACCCCGAACGTAGAGGCGTCCAGCGGCAGCAGCCGGCGGCCGCCGGCCCGCTTAAGGCCCGCGGCCTCCGCCATCTCTATCACGGCCGTACGCCCGGCCAGCAGCCAGCGCGCGCGCAGCGCCGTGCCGTACGGGCCCCGCACCCGGGTATGGACGAACCGGCCGCCGAAGACCGGCGCCAGCGCTTCCAGCAGCCCGTCGCCGCCGTCCGCTATGGGCAGGACCTCCACCGCGGCCGAAGGAAATTTATTTTTAACGCCCAGCGCCACGGCGCGCGAAGCCGCGGCCGCGGAAATTGTTCCCTTGAAAGCGTTGAGCGCTATTAAAACCCGCATTTCTAAATGATAGAATAATGGCCAGAGAATAGCCAGAAAGCGTATTGAGCGGATTCCCGGCAAAACAATGGAAACCCAGAAACCCAGCGTGGTCTACCGTTACAGGAACGGGCTTTACGTCAACCTGACCAACCGCTGCCCCACGGCCTGCGTTTTCTGCATCAAGAACGCCTGGAAAATGGACTACCGCGGCAGCAGCCTTGACCTGGCCGGGAAAGAGCCTGCCCCGGAGGAAGTCATCGCGCTGGCCGCGCTGGAATGGGCCAAAGAACCTTTTGAAGAGTTCGTTTTCTGCGGCTACGGCGAACCCACCATGCGCCTGGAAGCCCTGCTCGCCTGCGCCCGGCTTATCAGGAGCGGGGCGGCGGCCCCGCTGCCGCGCGCGCTGCGCGTACGCCTGAACACCAACGGCCTGGCCAACGCGGTCTGGCGGCGCGACGTGGTCCCCGAAATGAAAGGCCTCATAGATTCCGTGCACGTAAGCCTCAACACCGCCGACCCCGCGCAATGGGCGGCCCTTATGCGCCCCCTCCCGGCCTGGGAAGCTTCCGGCTTCGAGAAAGTAAAGGAGTTCATACGCTCCGCCGCGCGCGCGCTGCCGGAAACCTTCGCCACCGCGGTGGAGGGCAACGATATCGACCTGGAAAAATTCAGGGCGCTGGCGGCGGAGCTGGGCGCGGCGCCCAGGATACGCGGCCGGCTGGAGGACGCCGCCGGGGAACAGCCCCGGCCTTCTTCGGGCGGCGGCGGGAAGTTATGATCGAGCGCAAATCCATACTCCTGCTGCTGGCGCTGGCCGCCTTCGCGCTGGTAAGCGTGCCCGGGGTGATCTTCAACGACGCGGTAAAGAAATATTTCAGCTTCATGGGCGGCTGGAACACCGCCACCATAAAGCTTTCGCGGCTCAATTCCATGCCGCCCACGCGGCCCCGGCGCGAAAGGCCGCAGGAGCCGGAGCAGCCGGAGCTGCGCTTCGTTAAGTTCTCCATAAAAATAGCCGGTGCGCGGGAAGTTAAGATAGCCGGCGACTTCAACAAGTGGAACCCGGACGCGCTGACCCTCGTTAAAAAGCCCGGCAGCTACTGGGAAGCGATAATCCCGCTGCCGCCCGGGAAATACAAGTACCTCTGCCGCATAGACGGCGCGGAAGTGCTGGACCCCCTCAACCCCGACACCGACACCGAGGCCGGGCGCAAAGTTTCGCTGCTTACCGTAAAGTAAGGTCAGTATGAAAAACTACAAGACACGCAATTTCCTGGGCCGCGCGGGGCTGGCGGCGCTTTTTTTACTGTGCCCGGCGGCAGGGCGCGCGCAGGACGGCAGGGCGCTGCTCTGGCTGCCGGCCGGCGCGGCCGGGGCCGGAGAGATAATAACCCTTCTGGAGAACGACAAAGCGCTGCGGCTGACCGCCGACCTGGCGCAGCTGCCGCCGAACCTGGAAACCCGGGCAGAGGCCCTGGAAGCCGAAGGCAGGCTGGAGCTCGCCCTGACCCCGGCCGGCGCCCCTCCCCTTCCGCTGCTTTATTTCCCGGCCCTGGAGACCGTGAACTGGGAAGGGAAGCCCTCCACGGCCGCCTTCTCCGGCAACGACCGCTACTTCCTGAGCCTCCGCTTCGGTTTTATGCGCGAGGCCGCCCTGCGCCGCCATAAAAAGGTCCCGCCGGGCCTGGCCGTGCCCCCGGGCGGGCTGACGGAGGATTATTTCCCGCTGGCGAAAGCGCTGGGCGTTAATTGGCTGGCCTGCGGGCCCCTGGCCTCTACGGCGGCCGCCGTCTTTACGGCGGACGGCATAACGGCCGTGCCGTTCATCAGCGCCTCCACGGCCGCGCCCGCAGCCGAGGGCCGCTTCGTTGTTTTCGACGAAACCTCCGCCGAGGACCCGGCGGCGGTGCGCGCCCTGCTGGCCGCCGCGTTAAAGGATCCCGCCCGGGGAACCACGCTTACCGTCTCGGACGCCCTGAAAACGGCGCCGTCCGCCGCGGCCGCCCCCGCGGACATCGCCGCGCGGGCCGCGCCCTGGAGCGCCGCCGGCGGCTACACCCGCTGGGCCGCCGCCCCGGTGCAAAGCGGAGCGCTGGCCGCCCTTGCCAGGACGCGCGCCGACCTGATGCTTCACCTTAACGCCGCGGGCGGCGACTACGCGGCCGCCAAACCCGCTTTCGACGAATACTTCGCGGCCGAGGAAGGCTGGAAGCTCATAGCGCTGGCTTCGGCCGACCCCGACGCGGCGCGCGAGACGGAAATAGACATGCGCAGCAGCCTCGCCAACTCCTACCGCCTTATGCGCAAGCCCCCTCCGGCCTGGGCTTTTTCCTCGCTGGCGGAGGCCGGCGCGGCCGCGGAGAGCCGGGAGCGGCTGCAGATAAGCGTCAGCACCGGCGGGTTCGAAATAAAGAACGTCGAAAGGAAACCTGAATTGACCGGCGCGGCCGCCGGCCTGCCGAAAACGGCCGATCCCTACAGGATCTGGAAGCTCGAGCGGCTTAAAGTGGAAGTGCTGCCCGACGAGGTGGTCTTCGGGTTCTATCCGCTCGAGACCGATAACGCCAGGAAATTCCCCTCCGGCTTCAGCCACGTCTGCCTGGACCTCTACATAGATATAAACCGCCGGCCGCGCGCCGGGCAGGCGGCCCTGCTGCCGGGCAGGCCGCTCAGGCCTTTCCCGGAGAACGCCTGGGAATACGCCCTGGAAATAACCCCGTACAAGGCTTCGCTTTACGCGGCCACGCCCAAGGGCCCCGCAGTGACCGCCTCGCCCCAGCCCAGGCTGCTGGACGGGGCCATTACCGTACGGGTGCCGCGCAGCGCGCTTAAGGGTAACCCGCTGCTCTGGGCCTACTCGGCTCTGATGCTGGAACCCGCGGACGCGAAAAAATTTTTCATAGCGGATTATATAGCGGCTGACCTGGCCAACGGCTACATTTACGCGGTCAGTCCGGACAGGAAATAACGGCGGGGGAGGTTCCATGACCGACAGGGACAAAATAGTTTCTTGGACGGACGAATATCTCGGCTCGGGCGCCATAAAGGACAGCTCGATGAACGGCCTGCAGGCCGAAGGCCGCCCGGCGGTAAAAAAAATAGCTTTCGGCGTCTCCGCCTCGCTGGAATGCATGAAGAAGGCCGCCGACTGGGGCGCCGATATGCTGATTGTCCACCACGGCCTGCTGTGGGGCAAGAGCCAGGCCTTCAAAGGCCCGCTCAAAAACAAGCTGGAGCTGCTGTTCGCGAGCGGCATGTCGCTGTGCGCCTGGCATCTGCCCCTGGACAAGCACCCCGAATGCGGGAATAACGCCCGCCTGCTGAAAATGCTGGGCGCCGGGAACTTAAAGCCTTTCGGGACTTACGACGGCGGGGCCATCGGTTTTCGCGGCGTTCTCCCCAAGCCGCTGACCATGGGAGACGTAGCCGCCGCCCTGGCCATCAAGCTGGACGCGGAGCCGCTCTGCTTTCGCTTCGGCGCCGCGAAGATCAGAACCGTGGGCGCGGTAAGCGGCGGCGCGGCCGACATGTTCAGGCAGGCGGTGGAGGCCGGGCTCGACCTTTACCTCACCGGCGACGTGCGGGAAGCCACGCAGGAATTCGCACGGGAGAGCCGGGCGAACTTCATCTCGGCCGGGCATTACAACACCGAAAAGCCGGGCGTGATGGCCCTGGCCGCAGCGCTGGAGAAGAAGTTCGGCGTACGGACCGAATTCATAGACATCCCCAACCCGGCATGACCGCCGGGGCGGGGAGCCGTCAGAAAGAATAATTATATCTGGTCAGCAGGTTCAGCGTCGTGCCGTCGTTGGCCGGCACGAGCTTGTCCGTTTTAGAGACCGCGCCCGCGCCGAATGTTATCTTGGTGCTCTTGCTGCGCAGCCAGATGGTCTCGAAATTAAGGGAAAGATTGCCGTAATCAGCCGGGGCAAGGACGGAATTATTGCTGCCGGTGGACATGGACGCCCACAGCTGGAACGCGATGGAGCGCCTGGGAATGGAGTAAGCCAGGTTGCCGTTGAACGTGTCGTTCGTGGCTTTGGAGGAATCCACCCTGTCCTTGGTCTCGGATCTCACCAGGCCGGCCGACACCGACAGCCGCCGGGACATTTTAAAAGAGCCGCTGAGCGACAGCAGCGTGGTGTCCAGGTCGTGGGAGAACCCGGTATTGTCCCTGAAAGCGCTCTGCTGGCCCGTCGCGTTCAAAGTGTTGGCGCCCACCGGCTGCAGCAGCGAAAGGCTCAGCGTCGTGGTCTTGTTGTCCTGCACCGAGGCCGACTTGCCCAGGGCCGTATTCAGCATCCCCGACGCCGTCAGGATGGTCCTGCCGAACAGCCGCGAGGTGTTGGTAAGGCTGTTCTGCGTCTGGCGCGTGGTGTTCTTGGCCGGGTCGTCTTCAAGATTGTCCACATAGCTGTTATAGGCCAGTGAAAAACTGGTCCAGTCCGCGAAGGGGAGGAACGCCTCCGCCTCCAGGGTCTCCCTGTCCGGGATAACGGAAGGGCTGGCAAAAGACATGAACTTGGCGTCCACCCGCGAATAGGCCGCCCTGGCCGACGCGCTGGCGCCCCGCCACTTCACCTCCTGCTTCCAGGCCGAGCCGCTCACGGGCGAGCCCGCGTTGATATCCGCGCTGTACGAACTGTTCTGGAAATCCCCCATGAACGAGAACCGCCGGCTGATCTTCCAGTCCACCATGCCGCCGTAGACGAAGCTCTGCTGCGGGTTGAGGACGGCCGCCCGCGAATCCTGCGTGATGGAATACTCGTCGTCGCGGCTGAGCACGGAGTCGACAGTTACCTTGAGGTCGGGCGCGGCCTGGTAGGAGAACTTGAAGCCGCCGGCATAGCGCGAGAACCGGCCGGACGTGTTCAGCGTGGGCTCCTCCGGCGCCACCACCCTGCCGGCGAGCAGGGTCCAGGAAGTTTTTTCGCGGGTGCGCTCGAAGGCCGCGCCGCGCATGCCCTGCCCGTCCATGGAAAGCGGGGTCAGCGTAGGGTACACGTCGCCGAGGCTCAGGGTTCCCCAGGGGGCATAGTAATTCAAAAAGATCAGGTTCGGAGTTATCGGCCGGTGATAGGTGTGCAGCAGATAGGCGTTAAAAATAAAGGAAGACTGCTTCACCTTCCCCACCATGTTAGCCGAGGTAATGCCCTGGTGATTGTCCCAGCCGCCGGGGCTGGAGTTCTTGTAGGTGAAGGTTATGTCCCCGCCCACCTGGATATCCTTCTCGAGCGGCGCCTTGAATTCGCGCTCCGTCACCTGGAAGCCCTTGTAGTCGGTCTCCAGCAGCCTGTGGCCGTCCACGTAAAGGAAGGCGCGGTAAAGCAGGCGGTGCCCGCCGAACATCTCCGGCACCAGGAAAGGGATCTGCACGCCGTGCGCCGAGCCCGGCTGCACGGTCTCGTCCGGGGTAACGGCCGCGGTCTGCGTGACGAATTTTTTCTCCTCGCCCTGCAGGTCGTAAACTTCGGCCACCCAGTAATAGTTCCCTTTGGCCCAGGCCGACACCCCGGTGTTCACCACCAGGGTCTGGAACAATATCTGGTCCCCCGCCATCACCGGGTCGGGCGCGGCCACGGTGAACTGCAGGCTGGCCGTGCCGTTGGCCAGCGCCGCCGCGGGCGGCAGCAGACAGCAGAGCGCGAAAAGCGCGGCGCGCGGCAGAAAAGTTCTATTCAAGTGCATGCGGTAATTCCCTTCCGATATTTTCCCAAATTTACAGGCTCCAGTGCATCCATTTTTATTTTCCGGCCCCTTATTCGAACCTGAACGCGAAAGAGAACCTGTGCGCGTTGCCCAGCTCGCCGTAAGGCGTCAGCGCGTAGTCCAGGCTGAAATCCCTGTAGATCAGGCCCAGCCCGGCGAAGAAGCCGTACAGGTTCGACACCCCGGAGCCCGCCCCGCCCAGCTCCTTGCCCAGGATGGCGTCCTTGTCGGCGGAGGAGGAGGTTTTATAGCCGAGGCGCAGGCGCACGCCCGCGGCGGGGGCGTATTCCGCGCCCAGCCGCAGGGAGGCCCCGTCGTCGTTGGGCAGGTCCAGCTGAAGCGCGAGCAAAGTTTTATCCAGGCGGTAAGCGGCCCCGGCGCGGCAGACCAGCGGCAGCGGGAAGCTGTCTTCGTCGAACTTTATTTTTGTCCCGAAGTTCGACACCGACACGCCGAACGTGAGCGGCACGCCGTCCAGACCGTACAACAGCCCCGCGTCGGCCGCGAACGCCGAGGCGGACGAGTCCTTTATCTTCTGGCCTATGTATTTTACCGCCGCGCCGGCTTTCAGCCGCCCCAGCGCCAGCCCGTAGCCCGCGGAGACCGCAATATCGCTGGCTGTAAAGTTCCCGGTCAGAGCGCCGGTCACGGGCGCCCGCCCCTCCAGTTCCCCGGCCGAAAAATAAGTGACCGACAAGCCCCACGGGCGCGCGACGTAGGCCGCCTGGGAGATCCCCATGTCCTGTATATGCCAGGCATGGGAGAACGCTGCCGATCTTCCACCCTGGCCGTAACCCGGGGCGAGCCCGGCCGGGTTATAGTGCAGCGCGGCGGCGTCGTCCGCCACCGCCGCGTACGCCTCGCCCATGCCCAGCGCCCTGGCCCCGAAGCCGAGCTTCAGGAACTGCGCCGCCGAGCTTTCGGCGGCGTCCGCCGCCGGCGCCGCCGCCGCGGCCAGCACCGCAAAAAACGCAGGCAAAAAAAGTTCACGCGATTTCATAAACTCTCCCTCTCACTCCGGCTGTAGCACTTTGCCGCTATCCGCCGCCGCTATTTCCCGCCCACGTCTATGCGCTGGAATTCCACGTTCCCGTAAACCTTCTCCACCACCTTAAAAACATACGGGACGAAGTAAGTATCCGCCGACACCTGGGTTATGTAATAGTCGAAGATCACCACGTCGCCCTTGCGCCTGCTAGACAGTATCCTGACCGTATCGGCCCTGCTGCCGCTGCCGGCGACTATGCCCACCACCATCTTGTCCTCGAAGTCCACTTCCGGCGGCTCTTCCGTGGAGATCAGCTTCCAGGTCTTTTCCCAGTCCTTGGCGCTCTTCACTATATAGCTGACAGGCGCCTCGGCCTTGACCGCGCCCGTATAGCCGTTCCACTCGTCCTGCTTCTGCCTGTCCTGCGGCATAAGGTCGGCCAGCAGTTCGCTCTTCTCCTCCGGCTCCGCCTCCGCTGTTCCGGTGACGGGCGCGGTCAGCGCCGCGCCGTTTGGAGAAGTCTCGAGAACGGCGGCCCCGGTCAGGCTGGCTTCGCCGTTGATAAGCGCCAGCATCAGGTCGTTCAGCTCCCCGGCGGAACAGTCGGGACAGTCTATGCTGTCGAAGGTATACCCTTCCAGGGCCTTGGCGGCTTCCGGGCCGAGCCGCTTCAGGACCTCGTCCCAGATCTCCTGGTAGCTCAGCTTGCGGTCCTCCTCTTCCGCGGGCGCCACCGCCTGGCCCGTGTCTTTGGCTATCAGCTTCGTCTTGCAGTTGTCGGGGATATTGTCGTCGAAGATATCCACGCAGGCCACGGCCAGCCCCTGGTCCTGCCCCGTCGGCATGAAAGCGGTGAACGGGATCTCCCGCTGCTCCCCGGCGTTGAACATCCCTATATGCTTGGGGGAATCCTGGGCCGGCACGCCGCTCAGGCTCATCTTTATCTCGATGCTGGCCTCGTTGGTGCCGCCGGTATTCTGCACCACCGCCCTGAAATGCAGCGGATTCTTGAAATCCACCTTCTGATCCGTCAGGTCCAGCGCGGTCACCGCCACGTTGCGCGACTGGGACGAAGCCTGCGATTTAAGCGAGAAGTTATACACGGAGCTTTCCGAAATTTTCGAGCCGGTCTCGTCCAGGCCCTCCACCTTCCAGTAATAGACCTTGTCCGGCACCAGCTTCTCCCTGTCCTGGGCCGGGTTTTCCGGGTAAGTGAACATCCCCGAGGTTGCCGCGCCGGTCTGCAGGGGGTCGTACAGGCCTATGCTGGCCGCCACCGTTATCCTGTAGGAGGAAGCCCCGCTGGCCACCCACCTGAAAGTGAGCGGCTTATCGGTAAGGTCGCGCGAGCCGTAAGGCGGGTAGATCAGGTTTATATTGGGCGAGGAGATGGAGAACTGCGTCGTCTGCACTACCGGCGCGTCCGTGCCCAGCGCGGCCTCCCCGGTGAATTTATAAACCCCGGGAACGCCGTAAAACCTGGAGATGGGCAGCGCCACCTGGCTGTTGGAATTGCCCGGCACGCCGCGGGTGGAGTTGCCCTCGTGGCGGAACACCGCCCCTCCGGCCGGGTTGTACACGGTGAATTTGAACCTTATCATCTCGTCGCTGGCGGCGGAATTGTTCACCTGCTGGCGCAGCGCTATGGTCTCCACGTTGCTGAAGGCGTCGCGCAGGCTCCCCGTGCCGTCCAGCGCGCCTATCCCGCCCGCCGTCAGCGCCGCCCGCGCCGCCGGGCAAGTTCCGCCCGCCAGCATGGCCGCCGTCATAAGTAATCCGTAAATTTTCATAACTCTTCCTTTTTATTCCCTAATCCCCGATCTTTGATCCCCGATTCTCGATCCCCGATTTCCGGTCATTTCACTATAGCGAATTTCTTCACCGTCTTCTTATACTCGCCCGTATCTTCCGACTTCACGCGCGCGGAATAAATATACACTCCGGACGCCACGCCCGAGGGAATGTTCCAGACCGCTTCGTAAACGCTGCCCGTGACGCTAAAGTCGCCGTCATTAAACTCTTTAATGGCCCGGCCTGTAATGTCGAAGACCGTAACCTGCTTTATTATATGAGGATAAGCGCTTTCAATGTGGAACGTGACGCTGCGCCGGGCGGGATTCGGATACGCGTAAACGTTCTCGTCGCTTAAAAGCTCGCCCACCGCGCTGATGCGCAGGTCTTCTCCGGGCCTGAGCTTTACCACCATCTCCTTATGGCCGCCGGCACCGTCGGGAACTTTAAGCGTGTAGCTGCCCGGCAGCAGGTTCTTAATAAGGAAGCGCCCGCCGGCGCCCACCGGCGCCACCGCCACCAGCCTGTTGCGCTGGTAGAGCTCCACCACAGCGGCGCCCCGCGCCTGTACCTTGTAACCCGCGGCCTCTACCCTGTAGCCCGTCAGCTGCCCGCCGATGCTGGCCAGTTCGTAATCCACCGAAAGCTCGAAATCAACCTCGGCATAGCCGGTGGGGATCTGGTCGGCCGCTATGGAGCTGACAAAGCCGTTGTCCACCCAGGTGGCCTGCACGCGGTAGATGCCCACCGCCAGCCCGCCCAGCGTGAACGAGCCGCTGCCGTCGTCGAGCGTGTAGGCGGTCTTCGCCACGGCCAGGTCGTGATCGATAGCCTCTACGATCACCCCGGTAACCCCGTGCCTGGACGGCGTGCGCACGTTCCCGGAAATAGTATCGGACAGGCTGCGGCCCGACCGCGAGGTTATAAGAGCGGAAGGGCCCGACCACAGCTCCGCCTCGTCCTGCACCCAGATGCGCAGATAATAAGTTACCCCGGGCGTAAGCCCCTCTACCGTGTACGCCTGCGCCGAGCCGGGCATGACGCCGCCGGTAGAGAACAGCACCTGCAGGGAGGCCGTGCTCAGCGCGGCCGCGGGGTCGGTGGAGTAGGCCATGCCGTAGAACCCGGCCGCCAGCATGGCCGAAGGCCCGTCGTCGCCGGAGGAGACCCAGGCCAGGTCCAGCCTGCCCGGCAGCCTGCCGGCCGCGCCGGAGGTGGAGGTTACTACGCCCGGAGGCGTGGTATCGGCCACCGTAAAGGTGGAGGCGTAAAGCCCGGCGGGAGACGCGTTGGGCGGAACGGCCCCGTCGATAGCGGCGGCGTAGAGGTAGTAGGTGGCGCCGTTGAACAGGCTGCCTTTCAGCGCGTCGTCCGGGGAATAGCTCCAGGCGGCGCCGCCGGCCGTAACGGTGGAGACAGGGCTGGCGGTCCAGGCCCCGGTGAAGAAATTCCACCACTTAAGGTCAACCTTCCGCTGCAAAGTAAGGGTGACGTACGGCACGCCGGCGTCGGGCGCCGCATCCTGCGCCGTGCCCGCCATGACCCCGGGCGTCTCCACCGTGGCGCCTGAAACCGGCGTGGAAATGACTACGGCCGGCAGGCTGGCATCGAACGTGAAGGTGGCGGTGGCGTACGGCGCGGAATAATTCAGCGCCGTGTCGCTGGAGCGGACCACCACCTGGTAAGCCGCGCTGGAAACCCAGGGGATAAGCGAGGCGTCGTAGCTCCAGTCCGCCAGCCCCGAAGCTTTCAGCCACACCCGGGCGGAGGAAGCGAACGCCTCGCCGTCCCAGTAGAGGCCCGTGCCCTTATGCTGTACGGTAAGCTCGGTGCCTATTATGGCGTAATCGGCTATCTGCGCGGCCGTGCCGCTTATTGCCGTCAGCGTCGAATGGTAAGCCGCGTAGGGGGCGGCTATATGCACGTCCGGCCCGCCGGAGTTCTTAAGCACCAGGAAAGCGTCCGTCAGCTGCGCCACCCCGCCGGCCAGGTCGCGGGCGCGCACCGAGATATAGTTCGTGCTGCCGCTGGCCAGCAGACTGAAGTCCAGCGCCCAAGGCGCGCTGTAATACGTGGCGCCCGGCGTAAGGCCCGTCACGGCCGTCCAGCCCAGGATATTCCCGCTGGCCGTGCCCGGCGCGTTCGCGGCGCTGTACTCCACCGCCGCCAGCCCGGAAACGCCGTCCGCGAAATCCACCATATAAACGGGCCCGGGGTCGGTCTGCCGCCAGCTGAATTCCCCGGGCTGGTTATCCGTTATTACCGGGGCCGCGGTGTCTTTCAGGATATAGAAAGCGTCGCCGAGCTCCGCGTAGTTGCCCGTGCCGTCGTAAGCGCGCACCGAGATATAACTGGTGCCGGGCCCCAGCAGCGCCCATTGCGCTGACGTAAGCCCCCAGTTGGCCGTGTAGGAGTTGGAGTTTATCCCCGTAACCGCGTCGCTCCAGTCAAAGGCGGCCGTGCCCGTCCCGCCCGGCCCTGAAGAGGCTTTAACCCGTATTTTGTCCAGGTAAGAGCCGCCGGAGTCGGCCAGGTCGATGTTATAGACGGCGGAGTTAGAGCTTCTCCAGACCGCGTCCCCGTTCTGATTGTCGGTGATCACCGGCGAGGAAACATCCAGCCCGTAGATGGTGCGGGTGGAACCCAGGTTCTCGTAAACGGTTTCGATGCCGGCGGAGTTCCGCGCTTTTACGCGGAAATAATAAACAGTAACAGGCTCCAGCGCTACGGCGGAGGCCGACGCCCCGGCGGCCCAGCCGGGCGCTATAACGGCCGCGCCGGAGAAATCGGCGGCGGTGGAGATCTCGGCCCGGTATTCCGTCTGCGGCGGGTTAGTGTTCGCCAGCCATTGCAGCGTAACGGAGAACGCCCCCACCACGGGGAAGGTATCAGCCTGCTTCAGCGGCGCCGCCGCGTTGGTGAGCGCGCCGGGCAGCTCGGTGAACAGGCTGGCCGCGCCCGAGGCGTTAAGGGAGGCCGCGCGCAGGTAATGGGTGGTGTCGGGCGTAAGGCCGGTAAATTGCGCATAGCCGTTCACGGTCTCCGTGGCGGCCAGCACGGTAAGGAAATTATCCGTGGAAACCTGCGCCAGGTAGCGCGTGCCGTACGGATTGCCGTTGTAGTCCCAGTAAGCCGTTACAGTATTGGAACTGACGGCGCAGGGCGCGGAAGTAGAGGGGTTCACCGCCGTGGTCATAGTGGAGCCGAACAGAGAATAAACGGTCTCGTCGCCCAGCGAACCTATGGCCTTCAGGCGCACGAAATACGTGGTGTTGGGCGCCAGCCCCTCGAAAGTATGGCTCGAGGCGGAGGTGGTGGCGAAAGCCCCCACCGTAAACCCGGGGTCGGCCCCCACCTGCGCGAAATACCGGGTTTCCGGAGAATTACCGTTATAGTTCCAGGCCACGGTAAGGCTGGAATAGAAAACGCTGGTGAAACCCGACGGGATGGGCGTAGCCGGCAAAGTAAGGAACTCGCTCACCCCGTACGCCGACTGGTCCATGCCCAGGTAGGAGGCGCGCACCCGCGTGTAATAAGTTGTGTTGCCCGCCAGCCCCGCAATAGACACCGGCCACTCCGGAGAGGAAGTGAAGATCACCATGCCGGTGAAGTTGGAATTCGAGGAAGTATCTATGTCATATAGGGTGGCGGATGGGTTGGGATACAGAGCTTCCACGCCGGTAACGGCCGCGGAAGACGGCGTGATCCCGTAATAGTTCAAAGCGGACGGCGAGGAAACGTATTTGGAGAAATAGCCGCTCTCCACTTCCTTGCCCGCCGCGCCGGCGGCAGAAGCCGCCACCTGCCCGACGGAACCCGAAAGAACGATATTTCCGCCCTTCAGGTCCACGGAACCGGCCGCGCCGGCGGCGAAGTCGTCGGAGAGCTCGTAGGGGGCGCCGGTCTTGGGAACGGCGGCATGAACGTAAGTGAATAGCAAAGGGCAAAGGGCGAACAGCAAAGCGCTAAGGACAAAGCGGGAGGGCACGGGCGAAGCCGCGCGCGCAGGCGTTAAATTAACCGCAGTTCCTTTCTTCATAACTCCGCTTATTTAACCGTTACTTTTTCTTTCACGCTACTATTAACAAGCAAAACCTGACCCCTTAATATTTCCTCAGCGTTTGTATGCCGGTGGTCGTATTAATGCGCTGCTTCGTAGCCGCCGGATCGCCCACGGGCGCAAGCCATATCCCGTAAGTAACCCCGTCCCTGCCGATGCGCAAAGGCGAAGCTATAGCCCCGGGCGGCTGGCAGGCTATCGCCCAGATCTCGCTGCCGTCGAATATGCGGTAGCCGCAATCGACATATGCGGTTTTATCTATCCAGTTCACTTTAGCGTCGGGGTCGTAGTCGTTATACTCGCCCCATAGCTGGCCCAGCGACGGCACCGTCTTCTTGAACACAGGCGCCAGCCCCGTATCGCCCCCCTCGACGCTCACGTTATAACAGATATGCCCGAAGCAGGAACGCGACCGCTCGAAAGCCACATTATAGAAGGTGGCCCCCGAGGTAAGGCTGCGCGCCGTAATATAAGTGTTGGTGCCGGCGGCAACGCACAGGTAGTCAAAAGTGGAAGATGACATAACCACACCGGCCGAACCGGAAAGCTGTATGCCGTCCTGGTCCATGTTGGTGAACGAAGAGTGTTCGGCGGTGAACGCGCCGGAATCCACGAAAGTGTAGTAGGTTGCGGAAGAATCCAGTCTGTCAACCAGCGCAGGGAAGGCCCCGTCAGTATTGCCGCGCAGGATTATTCCGCCCGAGGAAGCTATCTCAAGTTTTGAACGGCCATTAGTCAGCGCCGATGGGCCGAACAGCAGTTTCTTCTG
The DNA here is from genome assembly GCA_026388125.1 of Elusimicrobiota bacterium. Lineage (GTDB taxonomy): Bacteria > Elusimicrobiota > Elusimicrobia > Elusimicrobiales > UBA9959 > UBA9959. Next base: position 281 of record JAPLKJ010000309.1, on the reverse strand, counting down.
AACATAGGCGTCGTCAGAAGCGGCCATAGTTACAAAGTCCAGAGAATCCCCTTCTTTCAGGGCACCGGACGGAATAAGCTGGAACGTGAGTTTATCAGAGCTGAAAGGACAGACCTCGCCGCAGGTAGGGAATGAACCTATCAGGCCGGAAGATGAGCCGGTAACTTTCCAATTGCCTTCTTTATAGGTCACCGTTATAAGCTCGGAAAGCGTAGAGCCGTCAAAGGTTTGAATATTGGCAATACTATGCCCCGTGCCCCGCATCAGCTTGGGCGCGGTGT
>JAPLKJ010000064.1 GCA_026388125.1 Elusimicrobiota bacterium | reverse complement strand
AAGTCGCCGGGGGCGCGCCGGATCAGGTTTATGTTCTTGCTCTGCGCCAGGCTCAGGGCCGCGTACTGCGCCTCGTTGGGATTGCACATAAGCTGCACCACCCCGGTGCCGCCGGGGGTCTCGGGTTTATACACCTTCACCACTATGACATTCTGTAATATGGTGGCGGTGACCTTTTCTTTAGTGCCGTCCGCCATGATCGCTTCGAAAGTCACCAGCATGTCTATCCGCGCCCCGTTGTCCAGAAACGCTACCTGCGACGCCGGTACTTTCAGGCTCACGCCCCTGTAGCCCGGCATTATGCGCGCTTCGGGCTTGTATTTGGGCACGAACTTCGCGCCCGGCGTGCCCTGCGGCAGCGCGAAGAACTGCGCGAAGAGATCGCGCGTCACCTGCAGCGCCCCGCCGGCGCTGACATAGAACGTATCGTCGTCCTGCCTCGCCAGCGCCAGGGTTAGGGCGTCCATACGCTCTATTTCCCGGGTCAGGGTTTCAAGCAGGGGCGTGCCCCTGCCTTCAAAAGAACTCTCCAGCCCGGCCCGCGTTATACGGTCTACGCTCATTATAAGGCGAATGCGTATATCGTTATACTCTGTCTCGAGCGCTGCGGGTTCCGCCCCTATGCCGCCTTCCGCCGGGGGCAGGAGCTTTTTTGTCATATAGTCCAGTTCGTAGAGGATGGAGAACGCCGTCTGCCAGAGCTGGGCCTCGCTCAGTTTCCCCTCTTCCGGGTCGGTCCATACTTTGTTCTCGCGCATAGCCGGCAGGGCTTTCTCAAGCCAGTCGGGTATCTTAAGCGTAGTCTGCGCGCCGTGGCATTGCGTGGGCCTTTCCTTTATCTTCGGGTCCAGGTCGGGGGCCAGGTAGTAGTAAAGCACCTGCATGTCCTCCGCCGCGCATTTTACTTGTTCCGCGGCCGGGACCGCCGGGTACGCCAGGCCCGCCCGTATGGTCAGGGCAGTGGTTATCGCCAGTATTCGTATATAGAGTTTCATAAATATTCTCCCTCAGCTAAGCGCGCGGCTTATTTTATCAGCTTGCGGAAGCTGGCCATTTCCATCGGGTGCAGTTCCGTGTCGCCTATGGAGCGCACCGAGATGTTGATGTTCTTCGCCTGCGCCACGCTCAGCGCCGCGTACTGAGCCTCGACGGGGTTCAGCAGCAGCTCTATGGCGCCCTGGTCGTCCACTTTTTCCGGCTTGCTGACGTTTATCACTATCACGTTCTGCAGGATGGTAGAGGTCAGCGTTTCTTTGCGGTTCTTTTCCATCTTAGCCTCGAAGGTGACCAGTACGTCCACGCGGTCACCTTTCTTAACGTACAGGAGCTGGTCCCCGCCTACGGGAATAGCCGTGCCCCGGTAGCCTTTGACCAGCCCCACCGGAGCGCCCACGATCGTCGCCGGTGAAGCCGCCGAAGAGACCGTCACGGTCTCCGCAGGTTTCTCCTCCGCCGCCAGCAGTGCCGCAGGCGCCGCCAGTACCATGCCGCATATAATTATCAGTTCAATTGTTTTCATACGACCTCCCGTTCATTTTATGCGTACTTTCATATCACCTTGCGTTCAAAAATATCGTCCGGAGTTATAACGCGTCTCTCATACATATAAGTTCCGCTTTCCGTTTCCCATACAACGCCGGTGCCTTTCTTCAGCTTCACTTCGCGGCCCTTGGCCACGGCTATGGGGCTGCCGCCTGCCTTTTTTATGGGGAAGTTCCGGATAGGTTCTGAAGTCAGGCTGGCCATGGGCACGGACCCGAAGAGGCCGCCGGTTTCCGTTTCCCGCCGCGCGGCGGCCGGGGCCGCGGCCGGCGGCGCGGGCGGGCGCGCCTGCGGCGCTGTCAGTTGGGCGGTAACTATGGCCGGGGCGGCCGGGGTGTCGCCGCGGCGTAGCGTGAGCGGCAGCAGTATCAGCAGCAGGCAGGCTGCGGCCAGCGCCGGGGCCGCGTAAGAGTGGCGCAGCAGCGCGCGCAGCGTTTCGGCGAAGCCCCCCGCGGCCCGTGCGCCGGCCAGCCGCTCGCGCAGCTCCGCCTTTATAGCGCTGTCGGCGCTGAAGTCGGCGCGGGCCAGCGCCGCCGCGAATTCCAGGGCTTCGGGGTCGGGAGTAAAACGGGCCTCTTCGCACCGGAAGATCCCGTCGAGCTCTTTGTTGAACTTTTCGGCCAGCTCAGCTTCGTTCATAGTTTTCCAGCCTCAACGGCAGCCTGCATTTTCTTCACTGCGCGGTAGATCAGTATGCCCACGTTGCTTTCCCCGAGCCCGGTCAGCAGCGCGATCTCCCGGTTGGTCATGCCCGAGCTGAACTTAAGGGCTATTATGTCCCTGGTCCTTTCGTCCAGCGTTCCCACGGCTGCCAGCAGCAGCCCGGCTTCCTCTTTCCTTTCCAGCGCCGTATCGGCGCGGGGGTCGGTCCCCTCCAGCTCCGCCGCCGCTTCCAGGGAAACCTCGCCGCGGTGGTTCCTGGCCCTGGCCCAGTCTATCACCGCGTTGCGCGCTATGGTGAACAGCCAGGCCTGGGCCGGCGCGCGGGCCGGGTTAAAACTTCCGAACTTGTTCAGCGCGGACTCGAACACTTTCCCCGTTATGTCGTTGTCGAAGAATCGGTCGTATAGTTCCGTGAAGCTCATAGGGTCCGGCATTCCTCTATACTAATAAATACGGCGGCCGCGGGAAAGTATTACAACGCGCGGCGCCCTGAGCGGGGTCAAACGGAGCAATGGGGCTATTTTGTATAATCAACCCTTGGACTCACCGCTTTTAAGGACCTGACTTCTTATGGAAAATACAACTATTATTAAAGAAGTGGACACTATAGTGGCGAAGTACGGGGACAGGAAAGGCTCGCTGATAGCCCTTCTCCAGCTCATACAGGCGCAGTTCGGCTACCTGCCGAAACCCGCCATAGAGCGCCTGGCCGAAAAACTCGGCGTCGCCCCCGCCGAAGTAATAGCCGTTTATTCTTTTTATGCCCAGTTCCGCACCAGCCCGGTGGGCCGTCAGCACATCAAGGTCTGCCACGGCACCGCCTGCCATGTTTCCGGCGCCGATAAAGTGAGCTACGCGCTCAAGGAAGACCTGGGCATAGGCCACGGCCAGACCACGCCGGACGGCGAGTTCTCCATAGAGGACGTGGCCTGCCTGGGCTGCTGCAGCCTGGCGCCCGTGGTGATGGTGAAGGACGAGACCTACGGCGGCATGAACGCCGACAAGATCAAGAAACTGGTGAAGGAAAGACGCGCCGCCGGCTCCGGCCCGGCCGCGGCCGGGAAGTCCGCCTCCGAAGCCTCCCGCGGCCTGAAGCCCGCCGCCGGCGTAACCCTGCTGCGCCTGGGCATGGGCTCCTGCGGCATAGCCGCCGGCGCCCGCAAAACGCTGGCCGCCATAGACGCCCTGGCCGCCGAAAAAGGCCTGGAGCTGGAAGTGCTGTCCACCGGCTGCAACGGCATGTGCCACGAAGAGCCGCTGCTGGAAGTGGTGCAGGACGGCAACTCGTTCTTCTACGGGAAGGTCACCCCCGAAGCCGCGCGGCGCATTGTGGAAGAGCACGTTATCAACGGCCGCCCGGTGGCCGAAGGCCTTATAATTTCCCCCGAGAAGCCGGCGGCCGGCCACCCTTATTACGCCAAGCAGCAGCGCATAGTGCTGCGCAACTGCGGCGTCATCGATCCCGATTCCATAGAAGCCTACGAGGCCGTTGGCGGCTACGCCGCGCTGCGCAAAGCCCTCACCAAGATGAAGCCGGAAAAGGTCATAGCCGAAATTTCCGCCTCCGGCCTGCGCGGCCGCGGCGGCGCCGGTTTCCCCACCGGCACGAAATGGAAGTTCGCCATAGCCGCCCCCGGCCCGGAGAAATACGTGGTCTGCAACGGCGACGAGGGCGACCCCGGCGCGTTCATGGACAGAAGCGTGCTGGAGAGCGACCCCCACGCGGTGCTGGAGGGGCTGATGCTGGCCGCCTACGCCGTGGGCGCGTCCAAAGGCGTTTTTTACGTGCGCGCCGAGTACCCGCTCGCAGTGCGGCGCATCAACCGCGCCATAGAACAGGCCGCGGAGAAAGGCCTGCTGGGCGAGAATATCCTCGGCACAGGCTTTTCTTTCACGGCTTACCTTAAAGAAGGCGCCGGCGCTTTCGTGTGCGGCGAAGAGACCGCGCTGATAGCTTCCATAGAAGGCCGCCGCGGCATGCCGCGCATACGCCCGCCTTACCCGGTCAACAGCGGCATCTTCGGGCATTCCACCACTATAAATAACGTCGAGACGCTGGCCTGCGTGCCGTGGATACTGGCCAACGGCGCGGCCGCGTTCAATCAATACGGCACCGAAAAAAGCAAAGGCACCAAGGTGTTCGCGCTGGCCGGCAAAATAAAGCGCGGCGGGCTGGTGGAAGTGCCGATGGGCCTGACGCTGCGCGAAGTGGTCAACGAAGTGGGCGGCGGCGTGCCGCACGGCCGCCGGCTCAAAGCCGTGCAGATGGGCGGCCCCTCCGGCGGCTGCATCCCCGAGAACCTGCTGGACACGCCCATCGACTACGACTCCCTCAACGCCACCGGCGCCATCATGGGCTCGGGCGGCATGGTGGTCATGGACGACACCACCTGCATGGTGGACGTGGCGCGCTTCTTCCTTAAATTCACGCAGAACGAATCCTGCGGCAAATGCACCTTCTGCCGCATCGGCACCAAGCGGATGCTGGAGATCCTGGAAAAGATCTGCGCCGGCAAAGGCGGGCTCGCCGACCTGGACGCGCTGCGCGAGCTGGGCGACAGCATCAAGAAATCCTCGCTGTGCGGCCTGGGCCAGACGGCGCCCAACCCCGTGCTCACCACCATGCGCTACTTCGAGGAAGAATACAAGGCGCATATCCTGCACAAAAGCTGCCCCGCCGGCGTGTGCAAGGCGCTGATCTCGTATAAAATAAATTCCGCCTGCACCGGCTGCACGGTGTGCGCGAAGCGCTGCCCTGTGGCGGCCATCAGCGGCAAGCCTAAGAAGGCGCATCTGGTAGACGCGAAAAAATGCACGCGCTGCGGCATCTGCCGCGACGTCTGCCGCTTCAAGGCGGTGGACATCATCCCGGGGCCCTCCGCCGAAGGGAGGCCGTCATGAAAAAAATAACCATCAACCTCAACGGCAATCCTGTGGAAGCCGGGCAGGGCGCTACCCTGCTGGAGATCGCCAAAGCGCAGGGCGTAGAGATCCCCACGCTGTGCAACGACCCCCGCCTCCCTCCTTACGCTTCCTGCTTCATCTGCATCGTGGAAGTGGACGGCCGCCGGGGCATGGTGCCCGCCTGCGCCACCCGCGCCGAGGAAGGCATGGTGGTGCGCACCAATACCGAGAATATACGGAAGCTGCGCAAGCTCGGCCTGGAGCTGCTGCTGTCCAATCATCACGGGGACTGCGTGGCGCCCTGCAATATGGTGTGCCCCGCCGGCATCGACATCCGCGGCTATCTGTCCGAAGCCCAGCGCGGCAATTTCGCCGACGCGCTGCGCATAATCAAAGAGCGCAACCCGTTCCCGTCGGTGTGCGGCCGCATCTGCCCGCACCCGTGCGAGGACCATTGCCGCCGGAAGCTCGTGGACGAGGCCGTTTCAATAAACCAGGTGAAGCGCTTCATCTCCGACCGGGACCGCTGTTCCGGCGACGCCTGGGCGCCGGAACCGGCGCCTAAGAACGGCAGGAAAGTGGCCGTGATAGGCGCCGGGCCCGGCGGCATGAGCGCCGCCCATTACCTGGCCGTGCTGGGCTATGGCGTTACCGTTTTCGAAGGCATGCCCAAAGCCGGCGGCATGCTGCGCTACGGTGTGCCCGATTACCGCCTGCCGCCGCTGGTGATAGACGCCGAGATCGAGCAGATACAGGCGCTGGGCGTAGAGCTGCGCACCGGCAGGGTCTGGGGCGGGGATTTCCACCTGGGCGACCTGCGCGCCGAAGGTTTCTCGGCCATCGTGCTGGCCATAGGCGCCTGGGCCGGGCAGGCCATGGGCGTGGACGGCGAAGACCACGCCAGCGTCTGGTCGGGCATTGAGATGCTCAAAGAGGTCAACGAAGGCAGGAAGCCCGAACTGGGCGAACGCGTGGTGGTGGTGGGCGGCGGCAATACCGCCATCGACTGCGCCCGCAGCGCGCTGCGCCTGGGCGCCAAGGACGTTACGCTGGTCTACCGCCGCGGCCGCGCCGAAATGCCGGCCAACCCGGAGGAGATACAGGAGGCCGAAGAGGAAGGCGTGAAGATGCGCTTCCTCACCGCACCGTCCAAGTTCTCGGCGTCCGGCAAACTGATCAGCATGCACTGCGTGCAGATGCGCCTGGGCGCGCCCGACGCCAGCGGCCGCCGCCGGCCCGAGCCCGTGCCGGGTTCCAAAACCGATATAGTGGTGGATTCCGTCATAGCCGCCATCGGCCAGAAAGTGCGCTGGGACGGTTTCGACGCCGACGGTCTTAAGCTCACCAAATGGGGCACGCCGGAAGCGGACCCCGGAACCCTGCGCTCCACGAGCCACGCCGACGTGTTCGTCTGCGGGGACTGCCTGACCGGCCCCGCCACGGCCATAGAGGCCATTGCCGGCGGCCGCGTGGCCGCGCTGGCCGCGCACGCGCAGCTGAGCGGCGAGCCTCAGGACCTGGCCCCGCATCCGTTCAATATCAGCAAGGGACCGCTGAAGGACCTTTCCCCCTCCGACTACGCGCAATATCCTAAAATGCCGCGCGCTAAAATACCGCAGCTGGACGCGTTCAGCCGCGCGCGCACCTGCGACGAGGTTTCGCATACGCTGGCCGAGGACCAGGCTAAGGAAGAGGCCCGCCGCTGCCTGCTGTGCGGCTGCCAGGAAGTGGACACCTGCCTGCTGCGGCGCTACTCCGGACAGTACGGCGCCAAAGGCGAGCTTTACGCCGGGCAGAAGACGCTGGGCGCGAAAATGCCCAAGCATCCGTTCATCGAACGCGACCACCAGAAATGTATTCTGTGCGGCCGCTGCGTGCGCGTCTGCGCCGAGCTGCAGGGGTCGGGCGCCATAGGCCTGGCCGGGCGCGGCTTCATAACCGAGGTTTCCTCGGCCTGGGGCACCCGGCTGGCCGAGTACGCCTGCAAATCCTGCGGCCAATGCGTGGCCGCCTGCCCCGCCGGGGCGCTGTCGGCCCGGTTCAAGACCGTACAGGTGCCCGCCTGGCGCGCCGCCAGGACGGACGCCGTCTGCGCCTACTGCGGCGCCGGCTGCGTGCTGGATATTTCTACCGCGGACGACCGGATACAGCGCCTCAACAACAAGATGGACGGCAAGCCCGGCAACGCCATGGTCTGTTCCCGCGCTTTCAGCGGCTTCGACCTGCTGGAGCTGGACGACCGGCTGAAAGAGCCGATGATAAAAGAGAACGGCGCCTGGCGCGCCGCCAAATGGGACGAGGCCATGCAGTTCGCCGCGGAAGGTCTGAAAAAAGCTTCGGGCAAAGCGGCCGCCGTGCTGGGCTCGCCGCGGCTGTCCAAC
>JAPLKJ010000213.1 GCA_026388125.1 Elusimicrobiota bacterium | reverse complement strand
TGGACGGAGGGGTGGTGGACTTCATCCCCGTGGACGCGGCGCGCGACCTGGGCGCGGACTGGGTGCTGGCCAGCGTTACGGACAGCTCGCCGGACAGCATGCCCGAGAACGTGCTGATGTCCCTTTTACGGGTGATAGACATCCGCGGCTCGCTGCTGGCGCTGTCGGCCGAGAAGAAGGCCGATTTCGTGATGAAGCCCGAAGTGGGGGACATAGCGCTGGCGGATTTTGACAAGTGCGCCGAAGCGGGGGAGGCCGGCCTTACGGAGGCCTTCCGGCGCGTGAACGCCGCCAAAGAGGCGCTGCTGGTCTATTCCGAGCCGTGCCTGGCGGGAAAACCATGAAACCCGGTATCCTTCTAGCGCTGCTGCTCGCCGCGCCGCTGCCGGCCCCGGCTTTCTTTTTCGGGGGGGCCTCCGAAAAAGCGGCCGCGGCGCAGCTGGGCGCGATGCGCGCCTCTTTCGAGGCCGGCGATTGCGCCTCGGTGCGCGATCTCTCCTCCCCATTCCCGGACGAAAAGCCGGCGGGCCGGCTGCGCGAGGAGGCCTACGGCTACCTCGGCCAGTGTTATGAAACTGGAGGCCTGACGGACAAGGCCATAAGCCTTTACAAGGTGGCGCTGGAACTGTTCCCGGACAATACGCTGTTCGCGGCAAGGCTGGCCGGCGTCTATAATAAATCCGGGTTTTACGAAAGCGCCGCGCCGCTGTTCCTGAAAATACTGCTCCAAAAAAGTGACGACATCGAGGCCAATCTCGGCCTGGCCCGGGCGTATGCCGGGCTCGGCTTCCTCAGCAGGGCGAAAGAATTTTATGCGAAGGCCGCGGCGCTGCAGAACTTCTCCGCGCCGGAAGTGCTGCGGGAGTACGCGCTCTGCCTGCTCAGGCAGAGGAACTGGAAGGAGGCGGCCGCCATTAACGTTAAAGGCGCGGCGGCCGAGCCCGGCGAGGTCTTCTGGCCGCAGCTGTCGGCGCGGATCCTGGCCGGGCAGGGGGATTATCAGGGCGCGGTGACGGCCATGGCGGCGGCCATCGCCCTTGCCCCCACCCGGCAGAGCAGGCTGGAACGGGCGCTGTACCTGCTGCTGGGCGGCAGGCCCGCCGGGGCCATAGAGGCGGCCGACGCGGAACTGGCCGCCGGCGGCGCGGACGCGCTGGCGGCCGCGGTGAAAGCCCTGGCGCTGTATTCCCTGGGCGAGAAGGAAAAAGCTCAGCCATATTTCGCGGCGGCGGCCGCCGGCGGCGGCGCTTTCACCGGGAGGCTGGCGGCGGCGTTCCTGCAGACCGGCGGCAACGGAGGGCGGGCAGCGTGCAAAAAATGAACTTCTGGAAAATGTCAGGCGCCGGCAACGATTTCGTGCTGCTTACCGGCGGGCGGGCAGGGACCGCCGCGCTGAAGAAGCTCGCGGTAAAACTTTGCGCGCGCAGGGCGGGGATAGGCGCGGACGGGCTGCTTTACGTTAACAGCTCCGGAAAGAACGCCGTCAGCGTGCGCTATTTCAATTCGGACGGCTCCGAAGCTTTCTGCGGCAACGGCTCGCGCTGCGCGGCCTGGTGGGCCTATTCTACGGGGCTTGTCAGGGGAAAAAAATTACTGCTTAAGACCATCAGCGGCGGCTTGCCCGCCGAGATAGCCGGCCCGGAAAGCGTCCGCATGCGCATGCCTGACGTGGCTGCTGCCGCGCTGTATTTTAAAGGGAAATATCCGCCGGGCGTGAAGGCGGCGCATTTCCTGAATACGGGCGTGCCTCACGCGGTAGTGCCTGTGGCGGACCTGGAAAACACCGATGTCCAGGGCCTCGGCCGCGCGCTGCGGCACAATAGAGCCTTCGGCGCCCGTGGCGCCAATGTGGATTTCGTAAGCGTCGCCGGCGGCCGGGTATACGTGCGCACTTACGAGCGGGGCGTGGAGGCCGAAACGCCGGCCTGCGGCACCGGCATAACCGCCAGCGCCGTGGCGCTGTGCCTGGCGGGAAAAGTGAAGGCGCCGGTAACCCTGACGGCTCGCGGCGGCGAAAAATTCAAGGTATGGCTGAAGGCGGCCGGCGCCGGGGCAGCGGATATTTATCTGCGGGGCCCGGCTAAAATAACGTTCGAAGGAAAAATACGGGTCTGAGGGCCAGGAGACATTATGCTTAAGCTTAAAGGCTGTTTCACCGCGATAGTGACCCCGTTCAAAGGGGACAAAGTGGATAAGGAAGCCCTGCGCCGCATCGTCCGCGCCCAGCTGAAAGGCGGCGCGGCGGGTCTGGTGCCGTGCGGGTCCACCGGCGAGGCGGCCACGCTTTCCCCTGAAGAATACCTGGACGTTATAAAGCTGGTGGTCGACGAGGCCAAAGGCCGGATCCCCGTAATGCCCGGCGTGGGCACGAACTGCACCGCCAGGTCCGTGGAGATGGTGAAGAAAGTTTCCGGCCTGGGGGTGGACGGATTGCTCGCCATAGTGCCTTACTACAACAAGCCCACGCAGGAAGGGATGATAGCGCATTTTTCGGCGGTCACCCGCGCCAGCCGCCTGCCGGTGGTGCTATACAATATCCCCGGCCGCACCGGCGTGAACATGACGCCTGCCACGGTGTTCGCGCTGCGCCGGAAATTCTCCAGCATCATAGGGATAAAGGAAGCCTCCGGCAATCTCGACCAGGTCAGCGAAATAATAAATATTCTCGACGAGGATTTTACGGTGATGAGCGGGGACGATTCGCTGACGCTGCCCATGATGTCGGTAGGGGCGCGCGGGGTCATCTCGGTGGTTTCGAACATCGTCCCGGCGCAAACGGCGGAGATGTGCGCGCTTTTCCTGAAGGGTGAGCCGCACGAAGCGGCCAGGATCCATCACACCCTGTTCCCGCTGATCAAGGCGCTGTTCGCGGAGACCAATCCCATCCCGGTGAAATACGCCGTTTCGCTGCTGGGGCTGTGCGGGGACGAGCCGCGCCTGCCGCTGACCCCGCTGACGGAGCCGAACCGCGCCGCCGTGAAAAAAGCCATGCTGGTAGCCGGGCTGTTGTAGCGTCCCCTTATTTTAGGAGTTTTGCGGCGGCTTCCAGGCCTTCCTTGACGCTTTCTTCCATGAAAGAATACTTCCACGCGCCGTAGCGGCCGATGGACTCGGCGCGCTGCGACTTCAGCCAGGCGAAGATGACCGGCAGGGCTTCCGCGCGCTCGCGGTTATAAATAACGTAAGCGCAGGGGATCTTCAGCCAGAGCCGTTCCACTATCTGCGACGAGCTTTTTATAAGGCCGCAGGCCTTGAGCCCGCCTATGACGGCCGCCTCGGCCGAGGCCAGGTCGGGCACGCTGCCGTCGGTCGCTATCTCGATATAGAAAGAAGCGCAGCCGCGCGGCGCCAGCCCTTTGGAGAAATTCGTGGCTATGCCGGCGCGGTAGAAGGGGAAGCGGGCCTCGGGGAAATAGCCCCAGTGCATGTCCGACTTAACGCCTTTTACGCCCAGGTTCAGCACGTAAACGGTGTTGTGGCGCAGCCGCGCCGCGGCGCGCTTCACCGCGGCGGGGGCGTCCTCTGCGCGGGCGATGAACTCGTCCAGGGGGGAGGTGTTTATCAGGTGTTTGAAATGCACCGGTCCGAAATGCCTCACGTTCGCCACGCCCTTTCTCAGGTCGAAGCTTTCCACCTCTAAGCCCAGGCGCAGGCCGCCCAGGTCGCGCGCGAGGGCGTTGGGCAGCGCGCCTATGCCGCCGCGCTTCGGGTAATTGAAAACGGTGTTATAGCCCAGCCCTTCGGTTTTTTTACCGTAGGCGCCCTCGATAACCTCCTCCGGCCTGGGCATGGGCACGAAAGGCGCGCACCATTCGGTGGTGAGCCGCTCCAGCGGGTACTGCCACAGCTTGGCGTTGTAGGGCAGCATGAAATGCTGCGAGATGCCGCTGCCGAAGACGCGCCGCGTCCAGCGGCTGAAGGTCTCTGCGCCGTCGCCGGGGCCGGCGTTGCCTGAGTTATAAGCCGCCAGGAACCCGCTGACGCATTCGGACTTTACCCGGGCCGGCATGCCGGAAAGATTGGCCTGGAAAGGGAACGGCGTCCAGCTTTTATGCGCGTAGATGCGGGCGTCGCGCCGTATGCGCGAGCAGTTCCCGCCGAGGGCGCCCAGGATGAGCTTAGAGGTTTCGGGCCAGCGCAGGTGCAGGAGGTGGCCGGAATAATCGAAATGAAAGGCGCCTTTCTTAAGCGTGGCCGCCAGCCCGCCGGGCCGGTTCTCGCGCTCGGCCACGAGGTAATCTTTTTTGCCTTCCAGCGCTTTCGCGGCGGCCAGCCCGGCCAGTCCTCCGCCTATTATCAAGACGTCCGTTTTCAGCATTTTTTGGTCTCTTCTGCCGGGAATTTCACCCCGGTCATTGTAATAAATTCGAGCAAGACAGGCGAACACAGCAGGATCACCGCCGGCATCAGCGGCAGGCGGTAGCGCATCTGGCTCCAGGACAGCGCGTAGATCACGGTGAACGAGCCTATGAAAATATAAAGCGGGTAAAGCTCTTTGATCCTTGAGCGCAGCCGGATGGCGGCCCAGAGGCCCAGCGGGATAAGCCAGCCGTCGCTGAGCAGGCTGACGGCGGTGAGTAAAAGCCAGCTGCCGGCCGAATAGTCTATGCCGCGGTGGGGATAGAGCCGCCATAATTTAAGGAACCGCCAGCCGCTGCGCTGCGCGAAATTAAGGGGGCGACTGCGCATTTCCTCTTTTACCCTGGCCGTGAAAAAAGCGTCCGCTTCCGGAAGGGACATGCCCTCTTTCAGCACCGGGTGTGCCCCTACTATGGCGTCCTCCTGCGGGGAGCCCAGCACTTCTTTCGGGACCACCAGGGAGGTGTAGAGGTTGAACATCTGGCCCCGCGTGAGGAAGATCTTGCCGGTATACTTGTAGTTGTACATGCAGAGCGGGGAAACGGCGAGGGTGAAGGCTGCCGCCGAGGCCAGCGCCGCGCCCGGAGAAACCTTCCGCAGCAGCAGGGCGGCAGCTATAAAGGGGAGCCAGTAAAACATGAAGATGGTCTTTGCCATCGCGGCCAGGCCGCACAGGGCGGACGCGGCTATTATGCAAGGCCCTTTCCCGCCGCAGGGCTTGAGAGAGAAATGCATGACGGCTATGCCCAGAAAAGACAGCAGGCTTTCGCGCAGGAGCCGGGCGTCGTAAAAGACCGAGAAGGGATAGAACGCGAAGATCAGCAGGGTCAGGAGGGCCGCCCGCCCTCCGAAAAGATCGCGGCTGGTCCTGTAAAGCAGGTACGCGCCGCCGCAGGAGAGGGCGGCCTGCAGCAGCTTTACGGCGAGCGGCAGCGGCCCCGTGACCTTATAGGTAAGCCAGATCAGCAGCGGGTATAGCGGTTCCCTCGAGTGGAACAGCCCGCCCCAGTCAGGCCCGGAAAGCATGGCGAGGGCCAGGTTGTGGTGGACGGCTTCGTCCGGGTAGCCGAAGCCGTTGCCGGAATAAAAAGCGTAGGCCGCCCTGAGCAGGAATGAGGCCAGCAGGATCCCCGGTACGGCGTGTTTCTTAAGATCGGTCATCGGCGAGGGCAATATCGATTATGGCGGGGGTGGTGCCCGCCCAGGTATATTTCTTTACCGTGGCCAGGCCGCCCGCGGCGATCCGTTCGCGCAGCTCCCGGTCCTCGAGCAGCCGCGAGATAGTATCCGCCATGGCGCGCGTGTCGCCGGACGGGAAGAACATGATGTCCCTGCCGTCTTCCGCTATTTCCGCTATGCCCGACATGAACGAAGAGACCGCGACCAGGCCGCCGGCCCAGTATTCGTAGATCTTGAGCGTGGTAACGATGCGGTTCGGCAGCGTGTCAAGCCTGGGGATGACCCCGATGGCGGCCGAACGCATGTATTCCCGCGCTTTTTCGCAGGGCAGGTAATCGGTGAAAAGGAATTTGTCATAGACCCCGAGCTCCCTGGCGAGGGCCATGACGTTGGGCAGTTCCCGCCCGCCGCCCACTATCAGGAACTTCGCCTCGGGATGTTTTGCCGCCACGTAAGGGACGGCCCGCACGAAGAGGTCAACCCCGTGCTGGCGGTCCACCGTCCCGAGGTGCAGCACGGCTTTTTCCGCGCCGGGGTCCTTCTCCGGGGAGATCTGGTCTATCTCGGCCGCGTCGTAGACCACCGAGATCCTGGCGGCGGGGATGCCTTTCGCCACCAGCAGGTCCCTCATCGCCCGGGTGACCACCACCACCTTGTCGGCGCTGCCGATTATCCAGTACTCGATCCAGAGGACGAGAGGCGTGGCGAGCCTTTCGATAAAATTGCATTTGGCGGCGGCCAGGTATTCGGCGTGAACGTCCGTGACGTCCAGTATGAACCGGAAGCGGAAGAAAGGCCGGAGGAACGGGATAGTGGCGGCCGCGATAGTGTTGTGGACGAAGATCAGGTCGGTGCTGCCGGCGAACTGCAGGAACTTGCGCAGCAGCCGCGCGTTGAACTTTATCGAAGAGAGTATCTGCGAGCGCTGCTTGTTCGGCGCGCGCAGCCAGTGCGTTTTAATGCCGCTCAGCTCGCCGATGCCGTCGGTGGGCGCTATGATGATGACGTCGTGGCCGCGCCGCTTGAACTCCTCCGCGCACTTGAGGGTGCGCAGCGCGCCGCCGCCCTTTATGGGCGCCATCGAGTCGTGGGTGGAGACTATTACACGCATGTCAGTTCCTCGAGATCAGGAATTCCTCCTCCAGGATGCCGCGGAGCTGGGCGAAGACGAACGCCGGGCCCACGCCGCGCACGACGCGCAGGAAATACCGGGCCTGCCTCAGTACCCAGGCCGGGGACAGGAGCCTCCTGAACAGCCAGCGCCGCAGCGCCGCCGCCCTGAGCCTCTCCACGTCGCCCAGGTCTATCTTATGGTGGCTGACGATGTCCGAGGCTTTGCCGTCGTATTTTTCCCAGTCGCGGGTCTTGATAAGGCCCGCGCTTTCGGCCTTGTCGAAGAAACGGGTGCCGGGGAACGGGGTGCAGACGCTCACCTGTATGGTGTCCGAGTCCAGCCCTTCCAGGTAGGTCAGCGTCTCTCCCACGCTTTCCATATCGTCGTCAAAAAGCCCCAGCGAAAAAGTGGCGTGCGTCTTTATCCCGCAGGCCGCGCACCAGCGGATGACCTGCTTCACCTTCCCGAGGTCCACCGGCTTTCCGATGGTTTTCAGTATCCGCGGGCTGCCGGTCTCCACGCCGAACTTTATCCCCACGCAGCCCGCCTCGGCCATTTTGCGGACCAGCTCCGGGGAAAGGTTTATCGCGTCGCCCATGCAGGACCATTTTATTTTCAGGCCCCGCGCTATTATTTCGGCGGCTACGGCTTCCACCTGTTTAGCGTTTATCGTGAAATCGTCGTCGTCGAAATAGATCTCGCGGGCGCCGTAGCGGCGCTGGAGCTCCTGCATGCCGTCCACTATGCGGCCGGCGGGGAAGATGCGGTACTTGCCGTTGGAATACATTACCTGGTTCCAGAGGCAGAAATCGCATTTATACGGGCAGCCCCTGGAGGCGTGCATCTGGATGGCCGGCCTGTTCTGACAGAAGCCGTCCCAGTACAGCGCGGGGTCCGGCCGCCAGGAAGCGGGAAAAAGATCGTAGGCCGGCTCGGGGAGCTTGTCCAGCGGGTCGATGAGCGCCCTGGCGGAGGTGAACTTCGCGCCCGCGCCGTCGCGCAGGACCAGCCCGGCGACCAGGGCCGGGGAAGTGCCGCCGCGCAGGGCGGCGGCCAGCTCCACGAGGGTCTCCTCGTACTCGTTCAGAAGAATGAAGTCCACCGCCGGGTGTTCTTTGAGAATGGCTTCCGGGTAGACGGTGCTGTGCGGGCCGCCCAGGATGACCAGCACCCGCGGCAGCAGCCGCTTTATTTCGCCGGCCAGCGCCAGGTCGCTGGTTATCGTGGCGGTGGCGGTCTCGAAAAAGACCGCGTCGGGCTTTTCCCCGGCGATCTTCTGCAGAAGTCCGCTCAGCGGCAGGTCCAGCGCCACGCAGTCGCAGGCGCATACTTCAAAGTTCTCGCGCCGCAGCCAGGCGGCCGCGTAGGCCAGAAAAAAAGGAAAAGGAAGATAATGGGGGGTGGTGCCTTTTCGCTTTATTCCGGAATGCGGCCAGCGCGACCCGGAACGCACGAAATACTTCTCGTGGTTCTTTCCCGAGGGAAAAGTGTAAAGCGGGTTGAAAAGCAGGAATTTCATCCGGCGTTCAGCGCCCCCACCAGCGCCTGATGAAATCCCTGTTCTCGCCGGCCCAGCGGCAGGTGTCCTCGAGCCTGGCGGCGCAGGTCCTGGCCGGGCGCCAGCCCCAGTGCTTTTGCGCCAGGCGGGCGTCGGTCACGTAGAAGGGCACGTCGTAGGGGCGGGTGGCCGCAACCCCTTCCGTTTTGCCGGAGGCTTTGAAATAGTCCGCGCAGAAATCGTCCAGCTCCCTGAGGGACATGGCGTTGTCCGCGCCGCCGCCGACATTTACTATCCTGGGCGCTTTGCCGCCGGGCTGCTTCAGCTGTTTGGCCAGCAGGTCGGCTATCTCCTCGGCCGAAACCCAGTCGCGCACCTGCTTGCCCTGGCCGCCGTAGCCTATGAATTTAGGCCTGGCGCCCAGCGCGTACGAGCAGGCCCAGAAAGAGAAAATGCCCTGGTCGGCCTTGCCGAACTGGCCGGGGCCGCCTATCACGCCCGACCTGTTTATCCAGAGGGGAAAGCCGAAAGCGCAGGCGTATTCCTGCGCCATTATCTCGGAGGCCAGCTTGGTGCCGCCGTAGAGCGAAAGCGGGGCGGCGGTAGAAAAACTCTCGGCCACGCCGCGGCGGGAGAAGCCGGCCGGGAAACGGCCCCCCGAGGGGACAAGGCGCCTGGCGGTCTCTTTAAGCGGCAGGGCGCTCAGCGCGTCGGCGGAATAGACCCGGCTGGTGCTGAGCAGTATCAGGCCGCTGCCGTTGTTCTTGCAGTATTCCAGCAGGTTAAGCGTGCCAGTAAGGTTGGCGCCTGTGAGCTGCGCCGAGGTGGTGCCGCTGCCCCGCACCGAGCCCGCCATCACGGAAGGGTTGGCCGCGCAGTCTATCACCCAGTCCGCGCCCGGCAGCGCCGCCAGGTCGTCCGGCAGCCGCACGTCGCCGTGGTAGAACCGGGCGCCCGCTTTTTCAAGGAACTCCAGATTGCTTTCCGAACCCCGGCGCGAAAGGTTGTCGATGCCGAAGATCTCGAGCCCCCGGGCGGACGCCGCCAGCCGGGCCGCGACCCGGCTCCCGACGTAGCCGCAGATGCCGGTTATCAGTATCTTCACCGGGCGCCCCGCTTCACCCAGGCCTCGGCGATCTCCGAGAAGATGGTCTTGAGCGGTATCGTGATATCCCAGCCGGGGTAATGGGCCCGCATCTTGCTCAAATCGGAGATATAGCAGATATGGTCGCCCTCCCTGTTCTTGTCCACGTACTCGTAATTCATTTTTTTGCCGGTGACGCTTTCTGCCAGCTCGAAGGCTTCGAGTATGGAGCAGGAGTTGCCGCGGCCGCCGCCGAGGTTGTACACCTCGCCCGACCTGGGCGCGGCGATGAACGCCTCCATGAACCGGGCCACGTCGCGCGAGTGGATATTGTCCCGCACCTGTTTGCCCTTGTAGCCGAAGACCTTGTATTTGCCGCCGGTCACGTTGACCTTTATAAGGTAGCTGAGGAAGCCGTGCAGCTCCACGCCAGAATGGTTGGGGCCGGTAAGACAGCCGCCGCGCAGGCAGCAGGTCTTCATGCCGAAGTAGCGGCCGTATTCCTGGGCCATGATGTCGCCCGCGGCCTTGGAGGCGCCGAAAATGGAATGCTTGGACTGGTCTATGGAGAAATCCTCCGCGATGCCGCCCGCGTATTTTGCGTCGTCGTAATCCCAGCGTTTTTCCAGTTCTTTGAGCTTTATCCGGTTGGGGGCGTCGCCGTAGACCTTGTTGGTGGACATGTGCACGAAGGGCGCTTCGGGGGCGAAGCGGCGCGCGGCCTCCAGCATGTTAAGCGTGCCCACCGCGTTCACGTCGAAATCGTCGAACGGCCGGGAGGCCGCCAGGTCGTGGCTGGGCTGGGCCGCCGCGTGCACGATGGCTTCCGGCTTCAGTTCCCCGATCAGCTTCAGCACCGAAGGCCTGTCGCGCAGGTCCGCCTCGTAATGCCTGAAGTTCTGGTGTTTAGCCTTGAGTTCCTCGCGGCGCCAGGTGGTGTCGCCGGCCGGGCCGAAAAAATCGGCGCGCATATTGTTGTCTATGCCGCTGACCGCGTGTCCCTTCTCCGCGAAATAGGCGGCTACTTCCCCGCCGATAAGACCGCTGGAACCTGTGATGAGTATTTTCATTTGTCGCCCCGTTGCTCCAGAAGATATACGCTGTGCAGCCGTAATAGTAATTTATTTTACTAAATTGCGCCCGCCCGCAGTGTGCCGGCCCCGGGTTTAAAGCGCGGCCTTCTCCAGCAGGAGGTTAAGGTATTTATCCCCGGGGCACAACCCCAATAGTTCCTCCGGAGAGGCGGCCTTTGCCGTATCCGTCCGGCCGTCAAGATATTTCAGCCTGAAGCCGAGGCCGAGGAGTTTTTCCAGGAACGCCTCCGGGTCGGCGCCGGCCGTTCTGAGCATGCCCGGGGAGAATTCACAGAGCATCGTGAGCGGGGCGCAGCGCCGTATGGTAGCTTCCATGCCCAGCAGCGCCGAGTACTCCGCGCCCTGTATGTCCATCTTTATGAAATCCACCCGCTCGCCGGCCGGGAGAAAATCATCGATAGCCGCAGTTTCTATTTTCACCGATTCCCTGCCGTCGGCCGAGGCGAAGATCCTGTGGTCCCCGTGGTGCTCTTCGGAGCGGAACAGCAGGCCGTCGCCGGTGCGGTCGGAAACCGCCTTCCTCACGCAGAGGGTGTTCTTCAGGCCGTTGGCGCCGACGCATTTTTCCAGCAGCCGGAAATTACCCGGGTCGGGCTCGAAGGCTATCACTTTGCCGGCGGCGCCGGCGAGCTTCGAGAAAAGCAGGGTGAAGAAACCTATATTGGCGCCAATCTCGAGCACGGTCATGCCGGGCTTCACCCGCTCCCTGTAGATGCGCGCTTCCAGCCCCGACAGCAGCGAGTGTTTCCACAGCAGCGCCGCGGCCAGGCGGTCGATGGAGTTAACGTAGAGGGAATCCTCTCCGACGCGTATGCGGATGTCCTTTTTCAGCTTGAAAGGCCTGAGCGCGCAGCGCGCCACGCGCCGGGTCCAGTCGCGGGAGCCGATGAAAAGCGCCAGGTCTTCCAGCGGTTTGAGGAGAAGCCGCAGCATCAGGAGCGCGCCTCCCTGCGCCTGTATAGTTCCACGGGCCGGTTGGCGGGGCCTATCTCCGGGTCAACTGAAAAGCCCGGTACGCCACGGGGATAAAAGCCGGCGGCCAGCTCGTATTTCTTTTCAAGGACCGCCAGCGCTGCCTGTTTATGCTGGGAAGCCACCAGCAGGTATTGCGGAAGGTCCTTGTCGGCCAGGCCGCCCAGGCCGGCGGGAGTAACGAGCAGCAGCGGCCAGCGGTCGAGCCTGAAGTGAGGCGCGTTGGACGGCTGCGGAAGCTCCAGCAGCCCCATACGCCCCTCAGGCTTCATGGAATCCAATTCAGCGCCCATCTTCGCGAAATTAGAGGAGGGGGAGGCGTCGCGGAGAAAATTAGCTTCGTACGCCCCGGCCAGCAGCGCGCCCGGGACGAAGCACAGCAGCAGCAATGGTATTTTCAGCCAGCCCGGAGCCCTGCGGGCGAGCCCGCTTACGAATACGCCGGCGGCCGCCAGGCCGAGCATGAGCCAGGGGAAAAACCTCCTGGCTCCGGCGGCAAGGTCGGAGGGGATCAGCGCCCCCGAGATAAAGAACATCAGTATGCAGGCGGCGGCCAGCGCCCGCGCGGCGGCGTTCTTCGACAGCAGGCCGGCGGCGCAGCCGGCTGCGGCGGCCAGCGCGCAGGGCAGGCCCAGCGTAGCCGGCAGCGTATGCGTAACGAGGGCTGCCAGGTTCGCCCAGTAGGAGAAGTGAGCCGGAGCCGGCCCGGGGGCCATTTCCCGCAGCGCCAGCGCCCACGCGCCCGGCAGGTAAGGGTTCAGCAGCAGGAAGGTCAGCGCCCCGGCACCCGCCATGGCGCAGGTCCGGAGAAGGGAGCTGCGGCTGAAAAAAGCGCGGCCTTCGGAGAGCAGCAGGGCCGCCAGGAAAATAAGGACGTGGAACTGGCTCCAGTAGCTGCCGGCGGAGACGCCCAGGAAAACGCCCGCCCATATCATAGGCCTGAAGCCGGGCGCGGGCAGGGCGCGCAGTAAAACGAACACGGAGAGCAGCCCCCAGAAGGCGGCCCAGAGGTGGGGAGTCAGATAGTGCGCGTGCACCAGCGCAAGGGGGGAGGTGAGCGCAAAAATATAAGCGAACAGGCCGGCTTCAGTGCCCTGGAGCCGGCTGGCGATAAGGAAGCACAGGCAGCAGATGCCGGCGAAGGCCAGCGCGCTCAGGAAGCGCCCGGCCGCGTAGATCATCCGCAGGGAGCCGGGGTTTTCAAGCGTCTGGCGCATGGACAGCCGCTGTATGATCCCCAGTTTCGAAAGCGCCAGGTAGTAAGCGCCCAGCGGGTAAAGGTAGCCGCCCCCGTAAAGGAAGGACGGGGGCCTGAAATCCAGCTTTGCCGGCTTCATCTGCGCCAGGTCGGACAGCGGCAGCGCTTCGTCGGCGTATTCGGAGCGGATCAGCATCGAGCGGTAGGAATTGTTAAGGACAGGCGGCGGCAGGCCCGCGCCGAAATCTACGCTGACCGGGGCGTCCAGGCGGGCCGTGTATTTGCCGTCAGTTTCGGCCAGCAGCGGCGTGGAGCCGCGCGACTTATCGTAAATGTTCTGCCAGCCGGAGGCCAGGGCGTCGAAAAAAGCCGGGGAATGCCACCGCGCCGGGAGTTGGCGGGCGGCCTTGTCCGCGCCGGGCAGGCCCCCCGGAAGGACGATCATGTCGAATTCCCACTGCAGTGCTTCGTCGAGCGTTATGTCGGGGATGAACACCGTCTTGCGGCTTCCGACCACTGGTTTCGCGTCCAGGCCCGCCGTCGCGACGTCGAATCCGGCCCTGCGCAAGAGGTCGATACACGTTACCGCCTCAAGGTCCTCGCAACCCTGAGCCAACGGTATGAGAACAGACTTCTCCGCCATTGCTGTTGTCTCCCTATGCCGCTGCCGAAAGTCTAGCCCTTGGGTGTTCTTGGGTCAACTGCCGCCGCGATCACCTCAGCGGAGCACAAAGGCGCAGATGGCCACGAAATGCGCGACGCTGCCAGCCAGGACGAACAAGTGCCAAATGGCGTGGTTGAAGGGG
>JAPLKJ010000178.1 GCA_026388125.1 Elusimicrobiota bacterium | reverse complement strand
AAGTTTTGACTTATAGGCATAAAAGGGAACTGGCTGCTTTTCCCAACAAAGCGGGATATTAGGTAAAATAATAGGAACGTTTTTCGGAGCGCATATCTACTGGAGACAACTTATGAACAGATCCATCTGCTGCATCGGCGCGGGATACATCGGCGGGCCTACTATGGCCGTTATCGCGGACCATAACCACGACCGCAAGGTTATCGTGGTGGATATCAACAAAGAGCGCATTGCCGCCTGGAACTCGGACAAAATGCCTATTTTCGAGCCCGGCCTGGACGAAGTGGTGAAGCGGCGCCGCGGCAAGAACCTTTTTTTCTCCACGGATATCGAGGGTGCCATAAAAGAGTGCGATATTATTTTCGTGGGCGTGAACACGCCCACCAAAACCTTCGGCCGCGGCTCCGGCTGCGCTTCGGACCTGCAGTACTGGGAGGCTACGGCCCGCAATATAGTTAAGGTGGCCAACGGAAATAAGATAGTGGTGGAAAAAAGCACGCTGCCCGTGCGCACGGCCGAGGCCATGGAGCGCATACTCAGCCAGCATTCCCAATTCCGCTTCGACGTGCTGTCCAACCCGGAGTTCCTGGCCGAAGGCACCGCCATCAACGACCTGGAGCAGCCGGACCGCGTGCTGATAGGCGGCCACCAGACGCCGGAAGGCCTGGCTGCCATACAGGCGCTGGCGGACGTCTACGGCACCTGGGTGCCCAAAGAGCGGATACTTACCACCAACCTGTGGTCCTCGGAGTTGTCCAAGCTGGCGGCCAACGCTTTCCTGGCGCAGCGTGTAAGCTCCATAAATTCGCTGTCCGCGCTGTGCGAAGAGACCGGCGCCGACGTGGAGGAGGTGGCCCGCGCGGTGGGCATGGACCGGCGCATTGGCCCGCATTTCCTTAAGACAGGCCCCGGGTTCGGCGGTTCCTGCTTTAAGAAGGACATCCTTAACCTGGTGTACATCTGCGAAAGCTACGGCCTTACGGAAGTGGCCGAGTACTGGCGGCAGGTGGTGTCTATCAACGACTATCAGCAGCAGAGGCTGGTGGGCGGCATAATCCGCACCATGTTCAATACGCTGGCAAATAAGAAAGTGGCCGTTTTCGGCTTCGCTTTTAAAGCGAATACCAGCGACACGCGCGAGTCGCCCTCCATTGCCATAACCAAGATGCTGGTGGAGGAGCACGCGCATATAGTTATTACGGACCCCAAAGCGCTGGTGCATGTTAAGGAGGACCTGGGGCTGGACGCGGACAAGGTGCAGACCACCGCCGACCCCTACGCGGCGGTGCAGGACGCGGACGCCATTATTCTGCTTACCGACTGGGCGGAGTATAAGACGCTGGATTATAAGCGCATCTACGCCGCCATGCGCAAGCCGGCTTTCGTGTTCGACGGCCGCAATATCCTGGACCACGCGGCGCTGCGGGCCCTGGGGTTCGAGGTTAAGGGGATGGGGAAATAAGGCAGCTTTCATCATGCTTTCACAAATTTATAGGTGGATAAAATACCGTAAAGAGCGTGTGGGGCTTGTGCAGAAGAACGGGAAAACTTACGTTAAATACTCTAAAGTACGCAGGTTTAAGTTGAGTAGAGATGCGGAGTACACGTGGTTTACGCTTTTAATATTGGGAATTTTAGGGATGGGGGCAGTGTTGTTGATGTATGAGGTGTTAAAAGTTTTTTTGAATTGGGGAACTAAAACTTAGGATCGATGGTCAGGCTGAATTTATCGGGAGGGGAAATGTCGAAGAAGAACAGTGTTTATGATCCGGTGGTGGAGCTGGCTAAAGGAGCCGAACTTACGGCGGCTTCTTACGATAAGACGCAAAATATTTTGGTTACTGCTGGTAAGGTCACAGTGGGGGGGATAGCCGGGGAGGTTGAGATTACCGGGACTGCGACTGGGTGTGTTGATTCCAGCATTGAGGGAACTATTAATGTCTGGCTGTCCATATTCCGGTTTAAGCGACCGGATGGCACTGTTAACCATGTGGCGGGGTGGAATATTATGCTAGCGCTGGTTGCTGGCCAGACGGCCGGGGCTACAGCTAAGGCCTTTGCTGTTTATGTAAATGCCGGCACCAGGCCATATCATGCCATAGTCACAAAGAACAAAATAAAAGTCTTTTATAAAGAGATGTAACTTTGGTTACATTTACTGGCTAAGGTAGTAAATTGTAGAATAATACAACTATGAAAAGGGTATTGGGTAAGCTTTCCGTTTGGTCTATATTGGGCATGGATGGCGCGGCGGTGCTGCTGTCCTGGTTTCTGGCTTTCCAACTGCGGTTCGACTTCCATCTACCGGATTCCGAATTCCATCATTTCCTTAACGGTGTGCCGCTAATACTACTCGCCAGGCTTTTTGCTTTTCATTATTTCGGGCTTTACCGCGGCTTATGGCGCTATGCCAGCATGCCAGACCTGCTGGCCATTTTTAAGGCTGTAATTTCCAGCCAGGTTATTATTGCGGCTATAGTGCTTTTTACTAATCACGCCTCGTACCCGCGGTCGGTGCTTTTAATAGGACCGGTGCTTACTATTCTGTTAGTAGGTGGCATACGGTTCGCCATACGGGCCACGCGCGAATGGCGCTATTCCCATAAGAATGTTGATGTCAACCTGCCCCGGGTGCTTATCTATGGCGCCGGGGACCTTGGGGAAAGCGTGCTGCGGGATATTCAGCGCGCTAAAAAGCAGTAGTTTAATGTGGTGGGCTTTCTGGACGACGATTCTTCCAAATGGGAACACCATATCCACGGCCTTAATATTTTCGGCGGCAAGGGGCTGCTGCCGGGTATTCTGGACAACCAGAACATAGACCAGGTTATTGTGGCGGTTAACCATTCGCGCGGGCCTATTATCAAAAACCTTATGGAACTGTGCGCCGGCAACGGCCGCAGGGTGGAATTCAAAACGGTGCCTACCCTTGAGGAGCATTTAAGCCATAAGTCCACCGGCTACTCCGTGCGCAAGCTGGAGCTTTCGGACCTGCTGCCCCGCAAAAAGATGCAGCTGGACCTTACCGCGGTTACCGGGCTGGTGGCCGGCAAAACGGTGCTGGTTACCGGGGCGGGCGGCACTATCGGGGCCGAGCTTTGCCGGCAGGTGCTGCGCTACGGGCCCAAGCGGCTGGTGCTGGTGGATAACCACAACACGGCTTTGTTCTATATAGAAAAAGAGCTGGTGGAAGCCGGCTACGGGGCGCTGCTTACGCCCATTGTGGGCGATGTTAAAGACGAAGTAATGGCGCTGCTTACGCCCATTGTGGGCGATGTTAAAGACGAAGTAATGCTGGATAACCTTTTTAAGACCTACGGCCCGCAGGTGGTGTTCCACGCGGCGGCGCATAAGCATGTGCCGCTTATGGAAACCAACCCGCAGGAGGCGGTTAAGAACAATACGCTGGGCACCTACGCGCTGGCCGACGACGCCACCAGATACAAGGCCGAGCGGTTCCTTTATATCTCCACGGACAAAGCCGTGCGGCCCAGCAGCGTTATGGGGGCCTCTAAACGGCTCGGGGAGATGGTTATACGGGCTTTTGCGGACGTTAACGGCACCAAGTGCATGTCGGTGCGGTTCGGCAACGTGCTGGGCAGCTCCGGCAGCGCCGTGCGCATCTTCCAGGAGCAGATACAGGCCGGCGGGCCGCTTACGGTTACCCACCCGGACGTTACGCGCTATTTTATGACGGTGGAAGAGGCCATCCAGCTTATTCTACAGGCCTGCAGCATGGGCCGCGGCGGCGA
>JAPLKJ010000095.1 GCA_026388125.1 Elusimicrobiota bacterium | reverse complement strand
GGCATCGACGAAGAAGGCGTCGCGCACCGCGCGCCGGTAGAACATCAGCGAACGATCGGTCCCCGCGAAACTGCCCGCGGTCAGCCAGAAGAGCCCGCGGCGGCCGAGCGTGCCGAGCTTCTCAAAAAAATGGAACGGCCTCACGCGCGAGACCACCGCGAAAAGCAGCAGCGCCCCGGCCGCGCGGTAAAAGTTGCCCTCCGTAGTCCCTATGCCCGGATTGGCGTTGAAGGCGAACCGGGTTATGATCACCCCAAAGCCGTCCAGCACCACGCCCCCCAGCGCGAACAGGCTGGCTTTCGTGTTCCAGTGCCCGTGTTTCCTGAAAGACTCCAGGGAGAAAATATAAAGGCAGGCCACGAAGAAAACTACGGCGACGAGCTTTTTCCCCTCCAGGGCCTGGCCGAATGCGAAATAGCTGAGGACCCCCGTAATCAGCGGCTGGAAGCCGAAGATCATCATCGTGCGGCCGGGCCCCATCAGGGAGAAAGCCCTGACCAGAAAAACATCGGCCAGGCCAAGCCCGAGCATCCCGGACAGGAAGAAGAGCGCGGCCGGGAGCGGGCCGATATGGTGGAACCCTCCCCGCGCCATGACGGTAACGAGGAACAGGACCGCGGCCACCGCCCCCTTGAAGCAGTTCACCCAGACGCTGGAGATGCGCCGCGCGTAATGAGTGAAGAACTGCACGCCCACGGCGAAGCTTAGGTTTGCCGCCAGAGCGTAAATATAGACTTTCTCCATAATGCGGGGAGGTGCTGACAGGGAATGCCGGGGGCCGCCGCCGTGCCCTGAAATTCCTGGTGTCCGGCCTTTTCGTATGATAGCAAATATCACCGGCACGGCCCCTGGCCTCACGTCGGGCCGGCGCGCAAAGCCTGATGCCGCGCGGGGCGCCTGGCGGCCGGGCCTTAGTTTCAGCTTTGCTATAATCTAAACAGGAGAACTAAATGAACGCAACTCAAAACGCCGCTTCGCCGCTTTTCGCGGAACCGACCCCTCTCGGCCTTATCGGCCTGGCCGTGGGCTGCGCCGCGCTCACGCCCATCGCGCTGGGCGCCGCTCTGACGCCCGCCGCCTTCAAGACCGCCGCCGTCCTGTGCCTGCTCTTCGGCGGCGGCTGCCAGTTCCTGGCCGGGGTCATGAGCCTGGCCAACCGCAACCTTTACGGCGGCACGCTGTTCACCGCTTTCGCCTTCAACTGGGTCATGAACTGGTGGGTTCTGAGCTCCGTAGCTGGCGGGGTGATGCCCGATCACTCGGTGATGCTGGCCGCCGACGCCTGCTTCCTGCTGATCTTCCTGGCCATGACCTACGGTTTCGGCTTTTTCAGCGGGCTGCTGTTCGTCTTCCTGCTGGATATAGACCTGATGTACGTATGCAAGCTTGTCGCCGGGCTTACCGGCACCGCCGCGCTGGGGATGCCCATCGCGCTGCTGACCATCCTGCTGGGNNCTGGCGCTGTGGATCGCTTTCGCAATGCTGCTGAACCCCGTGGCGGGCAGGAACCTTTTCTGGCTGCCCGGCCCGCTGTTCCGCGCCGCGCCGCCTGCGCGGGAAACCTGAGTCCGGGTAAACAATATGAAACTTAAAGAACTGCTGCGTGTGCTGGTAGCTTCGGAAATGGAGGACATTTCCGTTTATTCCGTAGAGGCGGACCTCTTCGGCGCCGATCCCGCCTGCGGCGAAAAAATACTGCGGCTTTTTGAGCGGCTGGCCGCCGAGGCCCGCGTGAGCCTGCTGATGCTGGGCAGAGTGGGCAAGCAGGGCACCGGCTTCCGCCAGCGGAAGACGGAGACCTCCCGCGGCGTAGAAGCGGCTTTCAGGGGGCATATCACCCGCGCGGAAAGAAGCGTAACGCTGTACTGCGACCTTCACAAGCTGATAAAAAAACCCGAGTTCAAAGAAGAGGTTAAGGAGGCTGTTACCCGCTGCCGGGAACACCTGGCCGCCCTGAAGGAATTGCAGGCCGCGATCCTGAAGGCCCGGGCCTCGGGCGCCGCTCCGCGCTGAAACCGTTCTGCCAGGCCGCTCAGGCTGGCAAATAAAAAGGGCCCGGTTCCGACCGGGCCCTTTCTATATGTACGCGCCTGCGCTTAATTCAGCTTGAACTCCGCGCCGCGCCGCAGCGCTTTTACGTTGAGCTCTATGACCTCGGGCTTGAGCTTCTTGTACACCTTGGGCAGCGCCCTGGCTATGGCGTCCACGGAGATGGCGCCGGTGGCGGCCGCGAACGCGCCGAGCGCCACCATGTTCATCACCTTGCCGTTGCCCAGCTCCCCCGCCACCTGGTTGCAGGGAACATAAAGCACCTTTATGTCCGTGCGGGTGGGTTTTGAGTTCACCAGCGAGCTGTTGACTATCAGCAGCCCGCCGGGTCTCACCGTAGGCTCGAACTTTACCAGCGACGGCTCGTTGAGCACGATGGCCGTGTCGGGCGTGGACACTATCGGCGTGGAAACCTCGTCGGAGGCCACCACCACCGAGCAGTTGGCCGTGCCGCCGCGCATCTCGGCGCCGTAAGACGGGAAGAAGCTGACCTCTTTCCCCTCCATCATGCCGGCCTGCGCCAGCAGCACTCCGGCGGAGATCACGCCCTGCCCGCCGAAACCTGATATTCTTATTCCTTGGTACATTTTAAAGTCCTCCGTTATTTCTTGTCGGCCGCGCAGGCGTCCTTGTAAACGCCCAGCGGGAACACCGGCATCATCCCTTCGGCCACGTACTTCGTGGCTTCGGAGGGATTATCCAGCCGCGTGCCCCAGTTGGTCGGGCACATGCTCAGAACTTCCACCATCGAGAAGCCTTTGCCGTCTATCTGGTTCTGGAAGGCTTTCTTTATGGCGTTCTTGGCCTTTATCACGCCGGCGGCGTTGTGCACCGTGGTGCGCTCAAGGTAGGTGGCCCCGTCTATGGTGGCCAGCATCTCGCACATCTTTATGGGGTAGCCCGCCTGCTTGGCGGTGCGGCCTTCCACGCAGGTGGTGGCCTTCTGCCCTATCAGCGTGGTCGGGGCCATCTGGCCGCCGGTCATGCCGTAGATGGCGTTGTTGATGAAGATCACCGTTATGTTCTCGGAGCGGATGGCGGCGTGCACGATCTCGGCCATGCCGATGGAGGCCAGGTCGCCGTCGCCCTGGTAGGAGAACACGATAGTGCCGGGCTTGGCGCGCTTGATGCCGGTGGCTTCGGCGGGGCCGCGGCCGTGCGGGCCCTGGATCATGTCGCAGTTGAAGTAGGTGTCGGCGAACACGGCGCAGCCCACGGGCGCCACGCCTATGGTGCGCTCCCGGATGCCCAGTTCGTCCATGACCTCGGCAACCAGGCGGTGCACTATGCCGTGGCCGCAGCCGGGGCAGTAATGCATTTTAACGTCCAGCAGGGATTCGGGTCTTTTATTTAACAGCTGCATATTCTTTGGCCCCCTTTTTTACGATGGCATCCATCGTCTTGTACACTTCGTCGGCGGTCATAACGGACGCGCCGGGCTTCGCGTGCAGGTGCACCTCGGAGCGGCCGTTGAGCGAAAGCTGAACGTCCTCCACCATCTGGCCCAGGCTCATCTCCACCACCAGGAACTTCTTGATGCGCTTGGACAGTTCCACCAGGCGGGCTTTAGGGAAAGGCCACAGGGTTATCGGGCGGAACAGGCCCACTTTCAAGCCTTTTTCGCGCGCCAGTTTCATGGCGGCCACGGAGACGCGGGCCGAGGTGCCGTAAGCCACTATGGCGATCTCGGCGTCGTCCATCATCTTCTCCTCGTACATGGTCTCGCTGGCCTCTATCTGTTTGTAGCGCTTCACGCGTTCGTTGACCATCACTTCCAGGTAGCCTTCGCGCAGGTCGTAGGATTTTACTATGCGCTTGGCGCGGTCCTTGTTGGTCCCCAGGGCCCAGTCGGGCTCTACCAGCGTTTTCGGGTCTATCTCGGGGTTAGTGAATTCTACGGGTTCCATCATCTGGCCTATGATACCGTCGGCCAGCACCATCGAAGGAATGCGGTACTTGAATGCTACTTCATAGCACTTGTGCGGGAAATTGGCCATTTCGCTGACGCCGTTGGGCGCCATCACGAAAGAACGGTAGTCGCCGTGGCCGCCGCCGCGGGTGGCCTGCCAGTAGTCGCCCTGGGCGCCGGCTATGTTGCCGAGTCCCGGGCCGCCGCGCATCACGTTGCCTATAAAAATGGGCAGGTCGGCGCCGGCCGCGTAGGAGATGCCTTCCTGCTTCAGGCTCATGCCGGGGCTGGAGGAGGAGGTCATGCAGCGCACGCCGGTGGCGGCCGCGCCGTAGACCATGTTGATCGCCGAGACTTCGCTCTCGGACTGCACGAACGCGCCGCCGGCCTGGGGCAGGCGCCACGACATATATTCGGGAATTTCGTTCTGCGGGGTTATAGGGTAGCCGGCGAAGAACCGGCAGCCGGCGCGTACCGCGCCTTCGGCCAGGGCCTCGTTGCCTTTCATCAGTTTTTTTTCAGCCATGGAGCTTCTCCTTATTTATAGACTTTAACGGCCAGGTCGGGGCAGATGCGCGCGCAAGCCAGGCACGCTATGCAGCCTTCAGTGGCGTCCATGGCCGGGTAGTAGCCGGTCTTGGAGAATTTATCGGATTTCGCGATGCACTTCTTCGGGCAGACCTGTATGCACAGGTAGCAGCCTTTGCACTTGTCCACATCAACTTCCATCTTCGGCATAGAACCTCCGGTTTTTATCTTGCGCGGCGGGCTGGCTCGGCGGGGGCTTGATTGCTCAGCGCTAAAGTCTTGTCGGGCTGCGGAAGTCGCGCGCGGTGCGTAATGCTCCTTAAAAAGTATAACAAAAAAAAGCGGGCATTTATACCCCGCGGCCGCTGCCGCCCGGCGCCGCTCAAAGGCAGGCGGAATCGTGGCTGTTTCCGGGGGCTGAGGGCGCGGCGGTGGCGGCCTGCGCGGCGCACAGGCAGGCGCAGAGGATGAAGATGACCCCGGACAGGTAGATCCAGAGCATCAGCGCTATGATGGCGCCGAAGGTGCCGTAGACGGCGTTGAGGGTGGTTGAATTCTTCAGGTAGAGCAGGAAAAGGTTCTGGGACGCGTACAGCAGCATGGTGGCGCATAAAGCGGAGAACCAGACTTCCGAAAAAACGGTGCGCCGGCGCGGCGCGAGCATGTAGAAGATGCTCACGCTCAGGAAAAGGACGATCCAGGGGACGAAGATTATCCACAGGCTGTACGCCCACGGGAAGAAATAGACGTGTTCCAGGAAGCCGCGCACCATTTTCCCCGCCAGCGGGACCGTGATGCCGATCAGCGCCGCGGCCAGCATTACCATGAGCAGGCCGAGGTCCTTCAGCGGGCTGCGCCACCAGTTGTGGCCTTTCATCCCCCACGCTTTATTGGAGGCTTCCGTGATGGTGGTGAAGAACTGCGCCGCCGCCCAGACCAGCATCGCGAACGCCAGCAGGCCGGCTTCTCCCCGGGCGCTGATTATGTTCGAGACGGAATCGAAGATGTAGGACTGCATGGGCCCGCTGAGCGGGACGTACTTCTCGACGCAGCCGATAACGATGGCCGCCGCCTCTTTGCGCTTAAAGAAAGTGGAGACTATCGTCACGATGAGCAGGATCAGCGGGAACATGGCGAAAAAGGCGCTGAAAGCGAAAGCGGCCGCACGCTGCTCGCCGTCGATCTGCAGGAACTTTTCTGCGGCGAGGCGCAGCGTCGGCCACGCTCTTACGGTCAGTGCTTTCAGTCTTATAGCCATGCTTTTCTGTCCCCGGGCGCGGTCAGGCGGCCTTTTTTACCTCGGCCAGCGCCTCGGCTATCATGTCCGCGGCATGGTTAAGGTCACCGGTGGAATGCCGGTAGCAGACGTAGCCGTGGTGATAGGGCTGCAGAAAGACCTTGCGGCGTATCAGCTGCGTGTAGAAGTTCACGCGGGCCTTCTTGTAGGCGCCGGTCTCGTCCTTGTCGAAGGTGATATACGGCATCCACGGCTCGCCGGTGAACGTGCACTGCACTCCGCTGGCCTTCACGTACTTGCGGACCTTCCTGCAGAAGGCCTGGCCGCGCCTGGCGATCACGTCCAGCACGTTGTCCCGTTCCAGCATCTCGATGGTCTTCAGCGAGGCCACCATCGCCAGCGTATTGTTGAAGTACGTCGAGCTGACGAAGGCCTTGCTGATGAGGACGTCCATTATATCCTTGCGGCCGGCCACCATGCTTATCTCGTAGCCGTTGGCCATGGCCTTGCCGAACACGGACATGTGCGGCGTTACGCCGAAGAATTTCTGCGCGCCGCCCAGGCTCACGCGGAAGCCGGTGCGTATCTCGTCGAACACCAGCACCGCGCCGTACTGCTCGGCCATTTTCTTCACGCCTTCCAGGAAGCCGGGCTTGGGCATCTCCACCTCGTGCGCGTTGGGGTGGCCCAGCGGGGTGATTATGATGGAGGCAACGTCGGAGCCGTGCGCCTTCATCAGGTCCTCCAGGGCCTGCAGGTCGTTGTACTCGAACTCGAGGGTGTCCTCGAAGGTCTTGGGCAGCACGCCGCCCTTGTTCTCCACGCACCAGTCGTGCCAGCCGTGGTAGCCGCAGCGTATGGTCTTGGTCTTGCCGGTGAAGCTGCGGGCTATGCGGCCGGCCAGCGTGGTGGCGTCGGAGCCTGTTTTGGCGAATACTACTTTTTCGGCGGAGGGCACCAGCGAGATCACTTTTCTCGCCAGCGTGTTCTGTATCTCCTGCACGATGGACATGCAGAAGCCTTTGTTCTTGATCTGGTCGATGACGGCCTTGTCTATCTCTTTTTCTCGGTGGCCGATGATGATGGGGCCGTAGGCGCAGAGCATGTCTATGTACTCGTTGCCGTCGACGTCGGTGACTTTTCCCCCCTTGGCGGAGTCGAAGAAGATGGGGTATTCGCCCGGCACGAAGTTGTAGGGGCGGCGTATGCCCATCATGCCGCCGGGGATCAGCTCCTGGGCTTCCTTGTAAAGCCTGTCCGAATTGTCGAGTTTAAGATGTTCAGCCATTTTGTTATGCTCCTTATCTAGCAGCGATCAATAAAATTCCACACTATCGCGGCGGCGGGCATGGGGGCCGGAACGCAAACGCGGGGTCGGCCACACCGTGGCCGCCCCTCATCACTCGGGTCCGGCGCTACGCAAGCCGGACCCTCCGCGAAGGTTTGCTTATCCGGCCCCCATGCCCGTCGCCGGGGTTCGGATAAGCCAGGGGATTATTTCGCGGCGGTCAAACGCTCCTGCAGTTTCTTCACCACGAAAGTGGCCACGTGCTCGGCGTAGGTGCCGGTGCCGAAGCCGGCGTCGTAGCCCAGCTCCTTGGCCAGCTTGTTGTTCACGCGCGGCCCGCCCATTATCAGCAGCATTTTGCCGCGCACCTTCTCCGCCTCGGCCAATTCTATGAATTCCGTGAGGTTCTTTATGTGCACGTCTTTCTGCGTGACGATCTGTGAAACGAGCACGGCGTCGGCCTTCACCTCGCGGGCATAGGCCAGCAGTTTGCCGTTCGGGACCTGCGAGCCCAGGTTGAAGGCCTCTATCATGGGATAGCGCTCCAGGCCGAAGTGGTGGTTGTAGCCTTTCATGTTCATGATGGCGTCTATGCCCACGGTATGCGCGTCGGTGCCGGTGCAGGCGCCTACTATGACCACCTTGCGCTTGAAGGTGGTCTTGATGAAGGCGTTCACCTCGTCCATGGACAGGTACTTGTCCACGGCCTCGGCGTATTCCACCTTGTCGTAATCTATGCCTACGTCGGTCTTGCCGTACGCCACGAAAAAGGTGAACTCTTCCGAAAGCGGGGCCGCGTGGACCACGTCTACTTTCTTGAAGCCCAGCTTCTGCACGTAAAGCCTGGCCGCTTCCTTGGCCCTGCCGCAGTTCTTTACGGGCAGCGTGAAAGAAAGCTGCACCGCCCCGTCGTTGGATGTGTCGCCGTAAGGTTTTATGAACATAAAGTCTCCTATTTCCCCACCTTGAGCTTCTTCTTGAGGTAGGTCTCCACCGGGTTGAAGTAGTCCGCGGTCTTCTCGTAGACGCCGTCGAAGCCCTTGCCGCCGTCGCGGGGGCGCTTGATCTCGGCGAAGGTGCCGGTCTCGATGGCGGTCATCAGGCCGCGCTTCTTTACGTCGGCCAGCATAGCTATCGTCTCGTCCAGCACCTGGCGGGCGCGGCGGGCCATGATGCCGTCCTGCTTGAACTCTATCTCGCCCGTGAAGTCCGCCATCGTGTTGTACACGTACAGCGCGTTCTCTATGGCGAGGTGCCGGTCCTGCAGGTAGGGCGTGTGGATGGCCTCGGTGAGCATGCCCAGCAGCGCTATGCCCTGGCCGGTGGCCTTGCAGACGAAGTTGAACAGCGTGTTCATGGCGAAGCCCTTGAAGATGTCGCCTGTCATGAACTTAGTCGGCGGCATGTATTTGAGCGGGTGCTCGGGGAAGATCTCCCGCGCCATCAGCGCCTGCGCGTACTCGTACAGGAAGCCGTTCTTCACCTGCGGGTCTATTTCGAAAGCGTGCCCGAGGCCCATCAGGCGGTTGGGCATGCCGGCGCTGGCGGCGAACTTTTCATTGATCAGCTGCGAGGCCAGCACGGTGTGAGCTTTCTCCACGGCGTCGGAGGTAGTGAGGTAATTGTCTTCCCCGGTGTTGATGATGATGTCGGCCGCGGTGTTGATCATGCGGCTGAAGAACTGGTCGGTGAAAGTGCGGTACATGTTGATGTCGCGGAACAGGATGCCGTACATCGAGTCGTTGAGCATCATGTCCAGGCGCTCCATGGCGCCCATCGCGGCGATCTCGGGCATGCACAGCCCGGAGCAGTAGTTCACCAGGCGTATGTAGCGCCCTTCCTTATCCACTATCTCGTCGAGCGCCGCGCGCATGATGCGGAAGTTCTCCTGCGTGGCGTAGGTGCCGCCGAAGCCTTCGGTGGTGGCGCCGTACGGCACGTAATCCAGCAGGCTTTGCGCGGTGGTGCGGATGACCGCTATGATATCCGCCCCCTCCAGCGCCGCGGACTGCGCCTGCTTGACGTCCTCGTAAATATTGCCGGTGGCCACGATCACGTAGATCAGCGGCGATTTAACCTTGTCCTTGTAGAGCTTCAGCTTGGCGTTCCGGTGCGCCACGTTGCCGGCTATGCGGGCGTCCAGGCCTTTTACCAGTTCGTCGGCCTTGTGCTGTATGCGCCGGGCGTCGGTAAATTCCAGTTTGGATATGTCCAGCCCTTTCGCTATT
>JAPLKJ010000215.1 GCA_026388125.1 Elusimicrobiota bacterium | reverse complement strand
AGTTGGCGGCCGCAGCAGCGGCGGCCAACTGCCCCGCTCGCCCGCAGGGGATTTATTTTTCTTCCGGCCCGCAGAAAAAATACAAAATCCGATTGTTTTAATTTCCCGCGAAAAGATTTTTAAAAGAATTTTCCCCGGCGCTCTTATCCGTTATAAAGTGCTCCTCGTGTTTTCTCTTAAATTCTTCGTTTATACTCCCCGGTGGCGCTTCTCTTTGGGGTGGGCTTTGTTATACATCTTCCGCAGACCATCAAGTGTAACCCTAGAATATATTTGCGTCGTACTTAGTTTCTCGTGGCCCATGAATTCCTGGATATATCTAATGTCCATACCATTCTCAAGAAGATGCGACGCTATACTGTGCCTTAAAATCATTGCCGTAACATGCTTATCAATCCCCGCCGCTTTCGTAGTGCGCTTAAAAATCTCGGTCATCTTGTTTATATTCAAGGAACACCCTGTATAAGTAAGGAACACAATACCGGCGTCGTGCTTCAAGGTTTTTACAAACCGGGGCCTCACGCGCTCGATATATTCCTTCAAATATCCCGCCGCTATCATCGGAAGCGGCAAGATTCTGTCCTTGCCGCCTTTTCCCTCTCTGACAAAAAGCGTCCGGCTTTTGGGATCGAAGTCGCTTACTTTCAGTCTGAACAATTCGCTAACCCTGATTCCCGTAGAATACAGCACTTCCAACAAAGCCTTATCGCGGTATCCAACAGGGCTTTTTAACTCCGGGGCGTCCATTAGTCTCTGCGCTTCTTTCTGCGTCAATATCGTTTGCGGCAAGGTGGCGGGCAAGCGCGGGAGCTCCAGGTCCTCCGCGGGATTTATAAGAATAACCATCCGCTCCAGAAGCCAGCCGAAAAACTGCTTGGCCGTAAAAAGCCGGTGCAAGACTTGTGCCAGGCTTATTTTGCGGTCCTCGTGCCGGGTGTTCCGCTGTTTCCTAAGGCACAAAGAATAGTCCTCAAGGATTTCGGTAGTTACGTCGGCAATCCGGTCAATGCCCTGCCCTTCCAGGTAGCGCAGTAGCCAGGACAGATTAGAGGCGGCACCTTTCACCGTGTCCTCGGCGTAGCGCGTGGCAACCATCCAAGTTAGATAACGGTCAGCCAGCTCCCGGAGCTCGCTTTTAGGCGTGGGCCGGTTTGTGAATTTTGTTTTGGCCGTCCTTTCTTTAAGTTGTGGCATACTCTTTCTTTTCTTCGTCTATGAATATCTGCAACCGCTCCCGTGCCAACTCGCGGGGATGATGTTTTTTTAAAAGCGCCTGCAATGTGTGGCGCTCTACGTGCGTATAAATCTGCGTACTGTTTATATTCGTATGCCCGAGCAAAACCTGCACATAGCGCACGTCCATTCCGCCCTCCAATAAGTGCGTCGCCACGCTGTGGCGAAATGAATGCACCGGG
This sequence comes from Elusimicrobiota bacterium, assembly GCA_026388125.1. Taxonomy (GTDB): domain Bacteria; phylum Elusimicrobiota; class Elusimicrobia; order Elusimicrobiales; family UBA9959; genus UBA9959. The sequence goes on along the minus strand of JAPLKJ010000215.1, from coordinate 3,301 downwards.
CTGACCGCCTTTTTAATTCCAGCCTTGCGGATATAACTTTTCAGCAACGCGGCAAGCCATATTTTCCCCATCGGCCCGCCGTAGATGGACAGGAAAAGCAAGTCCTTTCCCATCTCGGATTTTTTTAGCCAGCTATTGCCGCTTGGGCGCATTCCCGCCGCCAGTTCCGGGCGGATCACGTCCAGGTATCTATCAAGGAACCGACAGCAGGGCGTTGAAAGCGGCACAAACCTATCCTTCCCGCCTTTGCCGTTTCTGATACGCGCCATCTTTTTACGCAGGTCCACGTCGGGAACTTTAAGGCTCACCAGCTCCGCCGCCCGCGCGCCGGTGGAATACAGGACCTCCATCATCGTGCGGTCCCGGTAGCCTATCACGGACCTTAAATCCGGCTGTTCCATGACTTTACGTATTTCATCCGGACGCATTACGCCCCTTGGCAATAGTTTTTTGTGCCTCGGGGGCTTTACCCCCGCTATCGGGTCGTAGTTTATAACGCCTTTCTTCTTCAGCCAGGCAAACCAGCGCTGCACCATGCACATGCGGTCTATAACCGTCTTGTTCGCCAAAGGATCGCCTTTGCGGTTTACATAAACCGAAAGCCAGGCTTTATAATTCTCGAAAACCTCCCGGTCAATCTCCATTACTTCTTTTACGCCTTTACCGGCCAGCCAGCTCAGGAAAACCCTTATGGCAAGGTCCGTCTGCTTCACGCTCAAAAGCGACAGATTCCTGAGCGTCAAATGCTCAAGGAAAGCCTTTTTATGGCCCTCAAAGCCTGCCCGCTGTGATACTTCGTTTACGGATTTCATAAGTGCGTTCTATTCGGCTCTTAGTTCTTTTTCTCAAAAGTGCCCAACTTCCCAACTACTCGGCCTTTCTCCGACGGAGGACGCGCCGCCCTGACCGCCCAACTTGTACCCAACTAGGCCCAACTTCTCCAACTTCTTGGGGTCCGCAAGCCCGAAAAACCGCTTTTTGCCGTCATTTTCCTCGTTCCCGGCCAGCTCGTAGCGGTAAAGTTTGCCGCGTTCGCCCTGTTTGACAAGCAGGTACTGCAATTCTTCAAGCTGGCCTATATGCGCTTTTATCTGGTTATCGCTCCAACCTGTGTACTCGCGTATGTCGCGCCGGTTGAACCTGTAGGCGGTTATATCTATTTCCATTTCTTTGGCGCGGGTTTCGGCCATTTCGCGGATCTTCTTTACAAGTTCCCGAGAAGGCCCGGAAATTTCATCGGCGGAAGTGCCGAGGATTTCGGTTATCAGGGCGTTAGCCTCTTCTATGTCTTTGGGCTCCACCTCGATATAAGCCAGCTCGCCGCCATTGTCTGCCATCTTTTTGACTTCCTTCTGATACTGCCTAAGAAAGGCAACAGCCTCTATAAGTGAAAGATACTTTTCAAACTCCCGGCGGGATTCAAGCCTGCTCGTCGGGAAAGTCAGGCGCGGGGCGTAGGGATTAAGCACTACAACAGTTTTAAGCAGCCTCTGGATGTTCCGGTGGAGCTGTTTTATTCCCCGCGCGGCACCCGCCCGCATACGGCCCTCCATTGTCCTGTTCAGGCTTTGCGCGTAATGTACCTTCATGGTCTGCTCGGAACTTTCATCCAGCGTAAGGGTAAAGCACCGCGTCGCGTTTTCAAAGTGTATGGTCGGGTTTGTCGTCGAGAACAGCAAGGCTATAGGGCCTTCTACCTCGTATTCTACCGTTTTCATCTTGCCGCTTGCGGTGTCCTTCACCGGCGCGGCAAGTTTTATCTTTTTGGAGGATATCAGTTCCCTTATAGCGTAGTCGGAGCCTAAAAGCCCTTCATCCTCCCCGGTAATCATCAGCTTATGGCGGAGGCTTCGGTTCTCGGCGTAGTAAAGAGCCTGCGGCGTTATCCTTGTAAATGAAACCAGGTCTTCAGGCGGGACAAATTCGGCCAGGACTTCCATCAGCCGGGACTTGCCGGCGCCGGCGCGACTTATTATCACGCCGGATAAAGGGCTTTCAAGTTTGCGGCTTATCGTTATGAGGTAGCCGATTTTCTTGTTTATTTCCTCGCCCACATAGCCCATAGTTTCCAAATCCTTAACTACGCGGGCCAGAAGGCCCGGCTTTTTCAGGTAGTCCAACGCCTCGGCTTCTTCATCGGGGGTCATGGCGTATTTGTCGCCGCTATCGCCTTTGTTCCGCCTTACCGCCCGCATGGCTTCCAGTTTGCGTATCATCAGGCAGAGGTCGCCGTCTATCGCGGCCTCGGACACGCCAAAGAGCGGGGCCGCGATACGTGAGAAGGAAGTCCGGGATCGTCCGGCGTAAAGGTCCAGCGTGTCCACATGAAACATTGTTTCACCGTTAGCGCGAAGTCTTACCCGCAAGCGGTCGGATTCGTCCGGGGACAGTTCTTTGAGCTCATACTTACGGGGGCCGCATTCAAAGCGAATGAATTCATCACTAACGCGGACTATCACGTCCGGGCCGATCTTGTCCCCTATCGGTTCGGCGGTATTCAGCGCCTGCTCCGCCTGGGCGGCGCTGGCCGGGAAAGCCAGGGAAATCTTGTAACAGGGGATTTCCAGTTTTTGCAAAACCCGCAGAAGCTCCGGAAGCTCCGCCGCAAAGTGTGCTTTGGTTATCCGGTATTTTTCGATAAAGGTCTTTTCTTCGTCGGCAAGTTCAAGGCCGACGGGCACGGCCACAAGACCGGCCTGGTTGAACCGGAGGGCGTCGAGCGCCGAGCCTGTAAAGACGATCTCTTTTTCAGCGAAGGCCGTCAGATTCACCCCAAGGCGGGAAAGTCCGGACGGATAGGAGGATTCAGCGCCGTCTTTGGATATAGCTATGAACCCGAGGACGTTTTCATGCTGGTCATAGGCCGGGACTATCAGGCAGCCGCTTGCGGCTTCCTTGCTGTCTTTGGTTATGAGCCCGGCATCCACCAGCACATCACGAGCGCCGCCTTTAGACGGGATAGCGCGGAGCACCGCGCCATTGGCGTAGCCGACGCTGAATTGTTCGAGGACTTGGCCGTCGAGGCCTAAGGTCTGGGAGAGGGAACGGCCAGTTTTGTCTTTGCGGAGGGCTTCACGGTAGAACTTGGTGAGGGTCGCGAACAGTTGGTATTTGTTTATAGGTTCAGCCATACATACCTCTTCTATCGTCTTTTTGCAGTGCGCCGGGGAAAATTCTTTTAAAAATCTTTTCGCGGGAAATTAAAACAATCGGATTTTGTATTTTTTCTGCGGGCCGGAAGAAAAATAAATCCCCTGCGGGCGAGCGGGGCAGTTGGCCGCCGCTGCTGCGGCCGCCAACT
>JAPLKJ010000226.1 GCA_026388125.1 Elusimicrobiota bacterium | reverse complement strand
AGAGTTAGACTAGAAAACAACCTGAAAAGGGTGGGTCCGAATTGGTGGGACGATACTGGGTCCCAGTTGGTGAGACGCGACACTATATTTGTAGAGTATAGACAAGAGAAGGGAACTGCACACAGTTGGGAAGCCTAAAATATGAAAATAATATTTTTGCTTGCTACCCTGTGCCTGGCTTCTGGGCTTATTGCCCCGCGTAGCCTATTTGCCGAAAGCGGGCTTGTTTTTGATCAAACGCAGGGGACATTGACCGGCCAGCTTAATGTGACCTCGGGGCTAACGGCCTCCAGCGCGACGTTTATCAATGCCGCTGGCGCCGGCCTGATGGTGAGCTCTAGCGCCTACCTGGCGGTAGCAGGCGGCAAAGTCGGCATCGGGACTACGGGACCAGGGAAACTTGTAGAAATCAGCAAGGGGGTGCTGGCCAGTGACACAATTGAAAAAAGCACTATTTTGCGGCTCCTTAATCCAGATACCGATGGCGTATTAGCCACACCGAACCGGGTAGGGATCGGCTTTGGCGCTAGTACAACCCGGCAGGCAATTGTAGGAGGTACTAACGGTAATGACTTCCTCGATTTTTACACTAACGGCAATCTGACAGCTCCAAAGGTTAAAATAGATGCTGCAGGCAACGTGGGCATCGGCACTACAAGTCCGCCCGCCAGGCTAAGTGTCTTTGATAATAGCGTGGGCGGTTCTGTGGTAAGTTATATACGACAGGATGACAATAATGCTTACGGTTTGGTTATAGGCAATCTCACGTGGTCCGACACGGTAACAAACGGCCTCAGACTATATGTCAATGCCACAACACATGCGGCTATTGATGCTTATCAGACCGGCGTTATCCCCTTGTCTTTAAATCCCAGCGGCGGTAAAGTCGGCATCGGGACTACAGGGCCGAATGCTCAGCTTGACGTTGCAGGGGCTAACGCTTATGGCTTCGCAATTAAGGATACCGGCGGCACTAATAACGTCTTTCAGGTTTCCAGAGGGGCAACCGCAGGCTCTTTGCAAATTATTGACGGCGGCACCACGAAAATAAACATTGTGGGGGATGCTAATGGCAACAGTTGGTTCAATACCGGCGGCAATTTAGGCATCGGGACGGCCGGCCCAAATGCGCTGCTTGAAATTACTAAGAACACCGGGGCCGGCCTGATAATCGGTACTGCTGATCAGGCTGGTTCCTCCGCTTCGCCCCTGGAAACGTATATCAAGTTCGAGGGTTATGATAACGAGATGCGGGCAGCTATAATCGCCCAGGATAAGACTACCAATCTCGCCGGCGGCTGGCTGAGGTTTCAGACAGCGAACACGTCCAATGTCCTTACCGACCGGCTGATGATAGACAGGGACGGCAACGTCGGTATGGGGACGACGAGTCCGGAATCTGAATTAGACATCAGGGAAACCGGGGGCGATGATGACGTAACATTGGCTCTGAAAAATGCGGATAGTGCTGTTTATGCCTTGTCGCTAACGCAAAGGTACAATGCGGGAAATATGTTCACAATAAAGTCTACCGGTTACAATATTATGCAGCATACAAGGGACGGCGCGATTAATACGCTGGATATCGGCGAGACGAGCGGCGTGCTGAGCCAGGAAATGAGATTTTTCGTGGATAGCGGCGAGGGAATGAGAATAGACCAGAACGGCAAAGTCGGCATCGGGACTACGAATCCGGCTGCCGCATTGGATGTGGGCGGCACAGGCGCCATCAAGATCCCGGTCGGCACCACTGGAGAGCGTCCTGCAAGCCCTGCGAACGGTATGGTGCGGTTAAACACTACGACCGGAAAACTAGAATATTATAACGGTGCATGGTATAGTATCGGTGCTGTAGTTGCAACAGGCGGTACGGTTACCGAAATTGGTGGGTATCGCATTCACACCTTTACCACCAGCGGCACGTTTACAGTCATCAACGGCGGCAGTGTTGATTATCTGGTGGTTGGCGGTGGTGGTTCTGGTGGTGGAGGTTGGCAAGGGGGGGGCGGAGGCGCTGGTGGATTACTCACTGGTTCGCTTACCATTACTGCTGGCGCTAAAACCGTAACTGTTGGTGCAGGTGGTACCGGTGGCGGTACTCCTTCTGCCAGTTCAGGCGGCAATTCAACTTTTGATTCAATTACAGCTACAGGCGGAGGATATGGAGCAGGTGAGCCAATGGGGGGTGGTCAAAATCCCGCTAACGGCGGTTCTGGCGGAGGCGGCTCGCATGGCGCATTAAGCGGACCTGCATTTGTTGGCACGGGCATCGCAGGACAAGGTAATAATGGCGGTCAAGGCATTTCGGATGGAACGGCTCCCGGCTACTATATCGGGGGAGGTGGCGGAGGCGCTGGTGCAGCAGGGCAAAATGCTTTATATGCTAAAGGCGGCGATGGTGGTGCGGGTATTGCTAATTCTATTTCGGGTTCGTCTGTTTATTATGCAGGTGGTGGCGGAGGCTCCAGGCGAGGGGGCACTGCTGGCGCTGGTGGTACTGGCGGTGGTGGCAATGGCGGTACCACCGGTGCAAATGGGACTGCAAATACTGGCGGCGGCGGAGGTGCGGGTAATGGTAGTAATGGTACTGGGGTATCGGGTTCTGGCGGCTCCGGCATCGTGATCATTCGCTACCCCATCTAAAAGGGAAAAACCAGGAGGAGTTTGTTTGCGGTATTGTCTAACAGTTGAGAAGGCTAAGTTGTGAAAAGAATATTTTTGCTTGCTACCCTGTGCCTGGCTTCTGGGCTTATTGCCCCGCGTAGCCTATTTGCCGAAAGCGGGCTTATCTTCGATCAAACGCAGGGGACGTTGACCGGCCGGCTTAATGTCACCTCGAATATCGCAGCAGCCGGGTCCGTGACGGCGTCGAGCGCGACGCTTGCCAATACCGAGGGCGCCGGCCTGCGGGTAAGTTCCAGCGCCTACCTGGCGGTATCAGGCGGCAATGTCGGCATCGGGACCGATAATCCTTCTTATAAGCTTGATATTGGCGGGTTCGTTCCAACTGATCAAACACTGAGGCTTGCATCAGCTTCAGGATATAATACGGCCATAAGATTGATGGAAGCAGGCGATGAGAATGGCGCCTCATTGAAATATGACGGGACAAATAACAGATTCGGGATTTTTGGCCATAACGCAAGTACCACCGGCGTTGAATACTTAACGATACTCAGAGATGCAGGCTACGTCGGCATAGGGACTACGGTGCCGTCACATAAGTTGGAAGTGGCTGGCGCAGTAAACTTGACCGGAGCAAGCAGCGCTTATCGTTTGTCAAGCTGGGACGTCGCATCCTGGGACGGTGGTTCCGGCTTAAGATTAGGAGGCCCAACAGGAACCTGGACTTATACGTCCTTGTATACCAACGGCACAGAAAAAGTAAGACTAGATACGAACGGCAACGTCGGCATCGGGACAGCGGGGCCCACCGGGAAATTATCGATTTTCAGCTCCAATGGGAGCGATGTCGATTTTTTACATGCCAATTCCGGGACATTCCCGAAAGTTACGGCCATCGGCCTGGGGGGCGACGCTGTTTCTTACGATTATACTTCCGCCGGGGCGACGCTGAATGTTAAAGGAAGCGCGCAAATTGCCGCGCTTCAGTCCGCGGCCTCCGACGCGCCTACCGATATGGCGTTTTACACCACAGCCGGCGGAAATGTCGGTGAAAGGATGCGAATCACAACCGGCGGCAACGTCGGCATCGGGACGACGAATCCTTCGACAAAGATCGACGTAAGGAATCTGGCTGCTGCTGGAACTTATGCTTATTTTGGCGCAAGCAGTGACGGAGGCGCCCGTGGGTTACAATTTACCTCCAGTGACAACGGAGTATATCTGGGGGCAATTCATAAGATTGACGCAACGTCCGCCTACGGGGTCATTGACCTGGCTACCGGGGGGACAGCACGTCTGCGTATTGATAGCACCGGCAGCGTCGGCATCGGGACTACGGCACCGGGCAGCATTCTGGAAGTAAAAGCGGTGACTCCGGTGATAAGTATAAATGGAACAACGGGCGCAAATTTTCGCGGACTAAGTTTTCAGCAGGCGGGGACTGAAACTGCGATAATAAAAACAGAAACGAACGGGGGGGAATTAAGGCTGCAAACCGGGATGTCCGATGCGTGGGGCGGATTTCAGACATTCTACACGAACAATCTGGAACGGGCTAGAATAACAAGTTCCGGCAATGTCGGCATAGGGACGACGACTCCAAACGCCAAACTTCAGGTAACCGATTCATTTTCCAATTTAAGGTTTGGATATAATTTAAGCGCGGGAAGCGGCGGGCCGAGCCTTATGCTGGAAACCGCGTCTAATGTTTATGGAGATATAGTATGGAATACAGTCAGCGCGGACCAGGTCCGCTTAAGAGGGTCATCGTACGGTTTAGCGATCGGCGGAACTAACCCGCGTCTTAATATCGGATATCCTGACGCTAACTATACTTCTGCGGCTTTGGTGGTGAACGGCAACGTCGGCATCGGGATGACGAATCCAAATCTTGCAACCTTGCAAGTAGCTGGTTCAATAATGACGACCACCGGTTTGAATATAACAGGTATGGGCGGATTTTTTAATGCAGCAAATAAATTCGGAATTGACCAAAATGGAGGCACATCGCGTTTTTATGCAAGCGGTGCAGATGCAACTACTGCCGGAACTTATGAATTTCATGTGATAGCATCAGATGGTACGCCAGATACAATAGCAATGGTTATAAATAATTTCGGCAACGTCGGCATCGGGACGGCGGCGCCGGCGAACAAGTTATATGTAGCGGGCGGAACCAGCAGCGCAAGCAGCCTGGCGACCTCAAAATCTGTGGCGGCCTTTTATCTGCAGCCTAAAAACACTTCAGGTTACGGATTAGCTTTTGGTTCCGGTCCTAATGATCTCCCGTATATACAAAACGTAACGATAGGCGGCGATGCTTCCGGCGATATGACCCTCCAGCCTTACGGCGGCAACGTCGGTATCGGGACTACGGCGCCTGGTGAAAAACTGACTGTCTCCGGAAATGTGCAGGTCCTTGGCGACCGCGTGCGGCTCGCCGGGGGTGCGGTCGGCACTTCTGCGACCTCTCTTGGCATTAACATCAATGGGGCGAATGGCGGCGGGGTGGCGCTTCTTCTTTGCTCCCGCAATACCAGTGCCGGGGGTAACACCGGTGCGTCTGTATATATGCTCAGGTATGGCTATGACGGAAATAATTACAGCACACAGTTGGTTGGCGGAACAGATTGGGTCACCTTTTCAATTGATGGCTCCGGGAACCTGTTCGCGAGCCAATCCGGCGGGAACGCCTCTTGTTCGATCATTACTAATAAGTGATCGTTGCCCCGGTTACGCGGGCAGTTTCTTTTCTTTGCGCACGTATTTAATTTTTCTTATGTCGGTGCCGGGGAAGTAGAACTCCAGGATCTCCCTGTATTTTTTATCGTACTTGCCGGCCAGGCCGGCGGCGCCGCTCTGGCACAGGCCTATGGCGTGGCCCCAGCCGCCGCCGTAGATCCAGTAATTGCGCACACGGCCGTTCCTGAAGCGGTTTATCTCTATTTCGAACAGGGTGCTTTTAAGCGAGCTGAAGCCCAGCAGGTTGCGGATAAGATGCTCGCGGTCCACGGTTATAGTTTTTTTCGTGCCCACCAGCCTGATGGAATTCACGTTGCCCGACGGGCTGCGCCGCAGCGGGATTATGTCCAGCAGTTCCCCTATCGGGTAATCCCGGTTCACGCGGAAGGTCATGTCCTTGTGCTTTATTATCTTCATCCAGCGGAACTCGGCGGCGCGCACGCGGCCGGGGTAATTGCAGTTGGCCTGCGGGTTGCCGGTCAGCCAGAGGTGGAAATCCCAGGGGTCCAGCGGCTCCAGCGGCTTCTCGGGCTGGGTGTCGGATTTCGTCACCAGGTAGGGCGAATCGCCCCAGCCGGTGACCTCCTTCGAGGCCTGGATCCAGCCGCCGCAGTTGGAGTGGTAGAAAGTGTAGGCGGGCTTGCCGTGGTAGGTGAGGATCTCGCCCTCGGTGTCCACCACGGCGCGGCTGGTGGTGTTGGCCTCGTTGGGCAGGCCTTTGTACGCCTGGCAGTGCTGCCCGTCGCAAAGATGGTAGCCGTCGGCCTTATGCAGGCCGCCGCGCGCCCGGCGTATCAGCACCTGCGTGCGGGCTATCACCGCCTGCGCTTTCAGCGATTCGTACGGCCACTGCGGCGCCACTTCGCTGGGCACCACGCCCAGCAGGTACAGCTCGCTGTCTATGACGTTCACCACGCCTATGCCGCGGCCGGCTATGGGGAATAATTCTATCACGCCCCGGTACTGGCGGTCGGCGCCGCTGAACCACGGGTTCTTTATTTTCGCCGAGGCGTCGAACACCACGGAGCCGGTGGGTTTCGCGGGTTTGAGCAGCACCGGGCCCTTGAAGCGGCCGTAAACCGTGCCGTCGGGGGATTTCAGCACCACCGCGTCGTTCTCGAAAACGGCGAACCACAGTTCGTCCGGCGGGATGGTGGCGAAAAGCTTGTGTGAAACCTTGCCGGTCACGGTCAGGCCGTCGAAGGATTTTATCCTGAGCAGGTTATTGCGGCCCTGTTTGCCGGAGCTGTTCGTGCCTATGCCCACGCGCAGCTTCACGGACCTCGTGAGGCTGGCCGCGGCGTCCACCGGCTCCATCCTGAGCGGTTTGACCACCCTGAACGGCGGTCTTATTTCTTCCGGCTGTTTGGTCAGCTTGCCCTCCAGCACTTTCATCATGCTGGTGGCCAGCGGGTGGCGCGGGGCGTAATCCAGCACGCGGAAATACTGGTTCCAGGCCTCGTTGAACTTGCCCTGCCGGGCGTAAATGCCGGCCAGCGGCAGGCGCGCCTCGGTGAAGGTGGGGTCTTTGCGCAGGGCCTCTATAAGGGCTTCTTCCGCCTCTTTGTACATCTTGAAATTCATATAGTTCCAGGCCAGGATATAGTCCACGCCGGAGAAGTCGGGGCGGAGGGTGCGGTACTTCTCAAGGTGGAACAGCGTTCTCACCTTGTCGTTCAGGTTGGAATAGACGCTGGCCAGCCCCAGTTCGGCGCGGGCGTGCAGCTCCTGTATGCGTATGGCGCCTTCGAAAGCTATGCGCGCGCCGTCGTAATCCGCCTGGTGGAACTTCAGCCAGCCCAGCTCCGAATAAATGTCGGGGTTGAAGGCATCCCTGCCCAGCGCGGTTTCAAGGGCGGCTGCGGCGTCGCGGTAGCGCCCGGCCTGGCGCAGGCACATGGCGGCGTTCATCAGCGGCCGCGCCTGGCCGGGGTCAGCCGCGGCGTCCATGAAGTAAAAAGAGGCCGCTTTCGAAAGGTCGCCCCGGAGATACATCTCGTACGCGGAATCCCCGGCCAGGCACAAGCCGGGTTGAAATAAGAGGCATAAAAGAATAGTATTTATCCGGCGCACAAGACCTATCGTATTAAATTATACGCGCGTTAAGAAAGCGGCGGCTTCACCGGCAGTTAACTATGCTTACCGACCAGGAACTGATAGCGGCTTTCAAGAACGGCGATATCGACGCCCTGGGTGCGCTGATGGAGCGCCATAAAGCCGCCGTTTACGGTTACCTGTTGCGCCTCACCGGCCGGCACGACGCGGCGGACGATCTTTTTCAGGAAGTGTTCCTTAAGCTGGTGCGCAGGCCCGGCGCCTACAGCGAAAGGGAAAAATTCAAGGCCTGGCTGTTCACCGTGGCCCGGAACGCCGCCATGGACTATTTCAGGCACGAGGGCTCGCGGCGCGCCCTGACCTTTTCGGAGGGCGACGCGCCGGCGGGCGGCGAGGACGGCGCAACCGGCGTTCTGGACGCGGCGGCGTCCCCGGAACCCGGGCCGCACGAGATACTGGAGAACAAAGCGCTGGGCGAGCGGATAGGCCGGGCGCTGGAGCGGCTTTCCCCGGACCAGCGGGAGATCTTCTACCTGCGGCATTATTCCGAACTGTCCTTTAAAGAAATAGCCGGGCTGCTGGAACTGCCCATCGGCACGGTGCTGGCCCGCATGAGCCGGGCCGCCGCCCTGCTGCGCAAAGAACTGGAAAAACAGCCGCAATAAAACCGGGGCCGGGCGCGTTATATGGTCAGGAGCTTGTTATGAACTGCGGCTACGGGGAAAAACTCATCCTTTACTTCTACGGCGAGGCCGCGGAAGACCTTAAGGCGGGCGTAGAGAGCCACCTTAAGACCTGCGCTGTCTGCCGCGCCGAGCTGGCCGCGCTGGCGGCGGCCGAGGGCTGGCTTAAAGCCGGCGCGGCCGAACCTTCGGGCGCGGCCGTGGCCGCGGTGCTGCGGCAGGCGGAAGTCGTTAGCAGCGCCGGCGGTTTCTGGCGGCGCAACTGGGCTGAGTCGCTGTTGGCCGGCGCGTTGACCGCGGCTATGCTGGCCGGTTTCTCCCTGTCGCCGCGGGGCACCAGCCCGGGCCTGGCCTGGAACAGCGGGCTGGATTCCGGGCTGGATTCCGTGGAATACTCGCTTTACCGGGCGCAGTCGGAAATGTCCCCGCTGGAGGGGGACAAGGCCGGCGTTCAGTCGGATTGGGATTACAACTATGATCTGCTGGAAGCGGAAAGTGGTCAGGGGTTGGGTTAATATTACTATCGGTCAAGGAGAACTTTTATGAAGAACAGGACTATGCTGTGGCTGCTGGCGGTGACGCTGGCCGCCGCCCCCGCGCAGCTGCTGCGCGCGCAGGAAGGGCCCGAGGGGGCCGAGTCGGAGGAAGTGGAGGTCTGGTCGGGTGGGCCAAAACAGCCTCCCCCGGGAATGGAGATCGAGAAAAGAGGCCCCCAGGGCAAGCGCGCCGTTAAGGCCGACCGCGGGGAAGATGAACCGGGCGAAAGCCGCATGACCGTAAAGGTGCGCAAGATGATGGGCGGCCCCGGCATGGGCATGGGGATGGCCCTGCTGTCCGAGGAGGACACGCTGGCCCTTATAAAGAAGCACGACGCCGTGTTCGGCAAGAAAGTGGAGGACCTTAAAGATGTGGCGCCCGCCAAGTACCATATGGTGATGCAGATGGCGGAAAGAATGCTGAGCGGCGCCAAGATGGAAGAGGACGAAGCCGTGGAGAAGGACGCCGTGCGCACGCTGGCGCTGGAGTTCGACGTGAAAGAACTGACGCGGAAGCTGGAGAAGGCCGCCGACGCCGATAAGGGCGCCATAACGGACTCGCTCAAGACCAAAGTGTCGGAGCTGTTCGACCTTAAGTCGAGAGCGCAGGAGCAGCGCGTGAAGCATATGGAAACGGAGCTGGCCAAGCTGAAAAAGAATCTGGAGAACCGCAAGCTCAACAAAGCCAAGATAGTAGAACAGCGCGTGGGGCAGCTCACGGGGGAAGGGCTCGGCTGGTAAGAAATTAAATCAGGGAACTAAGGCTGGTGAGGGAAAAGAAAACCCCGCGGAGAGGTCTGCGGGGTTTTTCCTTTTACCGCCGGAGGTTTACTGGAACTTGGCCGCGTCTATCATGCCCGCGCCCTGGTCGGTGGGCTTGAGGCCCGGCAGCTTGGTGGCCGCTTTTACAAGGGCCGCGCGCGCCGCCGCGGGGGTGCTGGCGCCGGCGCTTATCGCCAGGGCCGCCAGGCCGGCCACGTGGGGGCAGGCCATGGAAGTGCCGGACATGGTCTTGTAGCCGCCGCCCTTGCCAGTGGAGTAAATGTTCACGCCGGGCGCTATCACGGCTATCTCGGGGCCTTTGGAGGAGAACGAGGCCAGCTTATCGGAAGAGTCCGAGGCCGAGACCGCTATGGCTTCCGGGTATTTGGCCGGGTAGTTCACGGGGCCGGAATCGTTGCCGGCCGCGCAGACTATGGTCACCCCGGCTTCGTAGGCCGCAGTCATCATTTTCTTCATCGGTTCGTCAACTCCGCCGCCGCCCAGGCTCATGTTTATCACCTGAATCTTGTTCTGGGCGGCCCATTCTATGCCGGCCATTACGTTGGAGTAGGAGCCGCTGCCGTTCTTGTCCAGCACCTTCACCGCGTAAATGCTGGCCCTGGGCGCTATTCCCACTACCCCGGTGCCGTTGCGCACGGCGGCTATGGTGCCGGCCACATGCGTGCCGTGGCCGTGGTCGTCTAGGGGAGTTGCGGTGGTGACTATAGTGTTGTAGCCGCCCGCGTAGTTGGCTTTGAGGTCCGGGTGGGTATAGTCGATGCCGGTGTCTATTATAGCCACCTTAATGCCCGCGCCTTCGGTGAAATTCCAGAGGCCGGCCGCGTTCACGCGCTTCACGCCCCAGGGGATCTCCTTGTCGTTGGGGTCTATCACCGGCCTTACCGCCGCGGGCAGCGAAGCTTCCCAGCCGGCGCCGGCGCGTATCAGGCCCATGGCGCTCTTCAGGTCAGGCAGGGCCACGGAGTTCATTGAAGCGGGGGAGGATTCTATCCATTTAATGTACTTGTCCTCTTCCACGCTGGTAACGCCGGGCAGCGAATAGATGGATGCGTCTTTTATATTGTCGGGGAAGATCGCCACAAGGGCGTCTATTAGTTTGAACTGTCTTGTTACCTGGCCGCCTATGCTTTCGACGCTCTTTACTATGGCGCCGCCGCGGAAAGCCGATTCGTAGCTTACGATCTTCTGTGACGCCTGCGCTGCGGCCGCGAAAGCGAACAGCAACCCGGCGAATATTCCTGTCAGTTTCCTCATTTTTCCTCCTGCGCGGATAACTTTAAGCGGTAGGCCGAAAGGCCTATGGGCAATATAGGACTTTTGGTTGACATCTGTCAATATATCTCTGCCGCCTGAAATTCCGCGCAGCGGTCAGCGCGGCGCGCCGGCTTTTTCAACGGCCTTTAATCTTGTGCTATAATTAACGATATCTAAGGCCGTGAGCGGGGTACCGGCATTTTACTGGTGGAGATAAACAATGAAAAACTCACTATTGTTCATGTTCCTGTTCTTTCCGGCGTTCGCGTTCGCGGGTTCCGATCCCGAACCGCTCCCCGGGGTGGACGAGGTAAAGACGGCGGCTCCGGAGGCCCCGGCCGTCATTCAGCGGCCTGACGCGCAGAAAATAATGACCGAGATCACGCAGGCGCTCAAGCTCAGCTCCAGGCAGGAGGACCGGATAGCCAAGGCGGTCAACCGGAAAACCGGCGATTTCGACGATAGCATGGCTAAATACGAGAAATATTCGGCCGAAGAAAAAAAATGGCGCGCTAAAATGGAAGAGAACCGGCTGGCCATGGAAAAAATAAACCGCGATATGCCCGACCTGATACGCGAATACCTCGACGAGGAACAGCGCCAGGCCTACGACGATCTGCTGGCCGCGAAGAACAAACCGGCCGCCGCGGCCGAGGAGCCGGCGGCCGGGCCCGCGGTTGAACCCGCCGCTGCAGGTGATCCCGCCGCGCCGGCGCGCAAAAAGAAGCGCATCATAAGGCGCAAAAAGGCCGGGCCGGCCGGAGCCTTGCCCCCAGGCGCGCCCGCCGCCGCTGAAGCCGCGGCCCCCGCCGCGCCCGCCGCCGCCGCCGCCGCGACCACCGCC
>JAPLKJ010000158.1 GCA_026388125.1 Elusimicrobiota bacterium | reverse complement strand
GCCTGAACTGCAGGTGATCGTGGCGCTGGGCAACGGCTTCATCCTCACCGGCATGCTGTGGGGCGCTTTCGTGGCCAAGATGATAGACCGGCAGCTGCGCGTGGCGGCGGCCTATGTGCTGGCCTGCGCGGCGCTGACCTTCTTCGGTATCATACATTCGGCCATCCCCGACGGCAACATGTACCTGCCCTGGACGCTGGCCTACCCGGGCAACCAGGTGCCGTACCAGTTCACCGCCGGCTACGTGGTTTTGGCCGCGCTGCTGTTCGCGCTGTCCTTCTCCAAGGAAAGCAAAGAGGGCCACGCCCCGGAACATTATTGAGCGGGCGTGAGGCTGCGGGCCGGCACCGGGGAACCGTGGCCGGCCCCGTCGTTTACAGGAACATAGCTATGGATAAGAGCGAAGCTGAGCTGGTGGAGAAGGCCAAAGCCGGGGATATCCCCAGCTTCGAGGCGCTGGTAAAGCGGAACCAGGAGAAGCTTTACAGCCTGGCTTTCCACGTCTGCGCCGGCCTCAGGTCGGAGGCGGAGGACGTTTACCAGGACACGCTGATCTCCGCGTTCAAGAACATAAAGAATTTTAAGGGCAGTTCTGGCTTCGGCACCTGGGTCTACCGCATAGCGGCCAATAACTGCTGGATGAAGTTCCGCAAGAAGAAGTCCGAGAAGCTGGTAAGCATGGAGGGCCTGCGGCTGGAGGATATCCCGCAGGCCGACGAAACGGCCAAGAAAGAGCTTTCCGAGAGCGTGGCCAGGGCCCTCGAGAAACTTTCGGTGGACTACCGCCTGGCCGTTACGCTGGCCGACATAGAGGGCCTGAGCATGGCCGAGGCCGCCAAGGTCCTGAAAATAACGGTGCCCGCCTTCAAGACCCGCCTGTTCCGCGCGCGCGCCGCCCTGAAGAAAGATTTCTGAACATGCCGCGCCCGGAACGCCCGGCGCGGCGCTTTTTTCGCGTTCATTCATATTATTTTGTAAAATAGTATGAATATGAAGAACACTTCCCTCGACCGCTTCACCGTCTGCCTGGAGAAAGGCCTGCTGGCCCGGCTGGACGGGATCTCCGCCGAGCGCGGCTACCCCAGCCGCTCGCAGGCCGTGGCCGACTTCATCCGCCGGGCCATCGTGAAAAAGGACTGGCAGGGCGGCCGCGCCTGCGCCGGCACCGTTTCCATCGTGTACGACCCCTCCGACCCCCGCCCGGGGCGCGGCCTGGAGAGGCTGCTGCGCTCCGGCGCCGGCAGCGTACTTTCGGTGCAGACCAATCTGCTGCCAGGCGGGAAAATGCTGGCTACGGCCTCCGTTACCGGGCAGCCGGCCGCGCTGCAGCGCCTAGCCGACGCCATGCGCGCCCTGAAAGGCGTAACGCACGGCTCTTTTTCCATAATAGCGCCCCTTGGCGGAAAATAATGAGGAACAGCAAACTTATAGCGCTCGCGCTGCTGGCTTCCTTCGCGGCGCCGCTCAGGGCCGCGGACGTCAATATCTCCGTAGTGACACCCGCTCGGACCGCGCGCGCGATAGGCGACGTGCCGGGCGAAGTGGACGTGATAACCGGTTCGCAGCTGAAAGGCGTTCCGGGCGCCACGCTGGGCGACAAACTTGTGAGCGTCATTCCCGGGGCGGCCAGCAGCCGGACCAACGGAATATATTCCTACACTTCCGTAGTGACCCTGCGCGGCATGCCCGGCAACGAGCAGGGCCGCACGCTGGTGCTGCTGGACGGCGCGCCGGTGAACACCGGCGCCACCGGCTCGGTGAACTGGAACCGGCTGGCTGCGGAGGACATAGAGCGCATAGAGGTGTTCAAAGGGCCGGTCTCGTCGCTGTACGGCTCCAACGCCGCGGCCGGCGTGATAAACATAATAACCAAAAAGGCCGAGCCCGGCTGCCGGCTGGGCTCTGCCTACGGGACCTATAACACTTTGCAGGCCAACGCCGGGGCGGGCGTAAAAATAAAGAATTTTTCACTGTCCGCGGACGGCAGCTATCTCAGCAGCCATGGCTACAACTCTACGCCCAAAGACCTGCGCGCCGCGCCGGACTATACCGTTAACAGGTACGTGCTGGAGAAGAACGCCGTGGCCAAAGCCTCTCTGGACCTGAAAGAGGACGGCGTTATCGACGCGCAGTATTCGCGCACGGAAGGCCGGCGCGGGGAAGGCGCGCGCTACAGGGCGGCCGACGGCGTAAGCCGGCGGTACAATACCGATTCCGCCCGCGCCGCCTGGCACGGCGACAACGGCCATACGGCCTGGCAGACGCAGGCTTATTATCAGCTGGAGAACTATCTGCGCCTGAGCGAATCCGTCAAAAGCAATATTTACAGCCGCATTAACACTGAAGCCCTGCGCCAGGACGCCGGCGGGCAGGCCGCTGTTTTCATGCCGCTGGGCGGCGTGCTGGCCACGTTCGGGGCCGACTATAAGCTGGGGTCCGTGGACGCCGTGGACCATAATCTGGCCGCGGGGGCTGTGCCGGCCTACGACAGCCGCGACCGGGGCCGGACCAGCCAGTACGCGCCGTACGTGCAGGCCGAAAAAAAACTGGTCTCCGGCAGGCTGCGCCTGCTGGCCGCCCTGCGCTACGATAATGCCAGTTATTTCGACGGCTATTTCTATAACCCGTCCACCGTGGCGTACAACTCGGCCAATGGCCCGCAGAGCGGGCATTACTGGGACAGCTTCTCGCCCAAGCTGGCCGCCGGCTGGCAGTACGCGGCCGGCACCGAACAGTATGTTTCGTACGGCAAAGGTTTCAGGCCGCCGCCCCTCGAGGATATGTGCCTTACCATGCTGAAGGGGAAAACCGGTTCCAGCCAAAGGTTCAGCAGAGCGAACCCGGCCCTTAAGCCGGAAACGGTGTATACCGCGGAAACCGGCCTGAAACTGTCGCCCGCCCTCGGCCTGTACGTTGAGCCCGCCGCCTATTATACCGTCGGCCGGGATTTCATGTATACCACCGACACCAGCGAACGGGTGAACGGCGTGATAGTTTCGAAGAAAGCGAATATCGGCAAAGTGAAGATCTACGGCGCGGAGCTGCCGGTGAAATATTACTCCGGGAACTTTTCGCTGGCCGCGGCCTACGGCTGGTCGGAAAGCAAAATAGACCAGTACACGGGCAATACCGCGCTGGAGGGCAACACCCTTACCTATTCCCCGCATCAGACCGCGTCCGTGTCCCTGGGGCTGAAAACCGCGCCCGCTGACCTTACGCTGGGCTGGTCGTATAAATCCAAACAATACACTTCCGACGACAACAGCGCCTGGGTGCGGCCGTACCATCTCCTGGCAGCTTCCGCCTCGCGCGCCTTCACCAAGGCGGTCAGCGCGAAGCTCGCGGTGGAGAACATCTTCGACAAGCGCTACCAGGAAAGCCCGGCCGATCTGGCTCCGGGCAGGACACTCACGGTTTCCGTGGAGGCGAAATTCTAAAGTGAACACGAAAACCGGGGAAAAGAACGCGCTGCTCTGGCGCAAAGCGGCCGTGCTGGGGAGCCTCTGGGCCGCCTCGGAGATAGTGCTGGGCAGCTTCCTGCACAACGCGCGCGTACCGTTCTCCGGCGAATTCCTGACGGCGGTGGGCATAGCTGTGCTGGTGGCCGGCCACCGGCTCTGGCCCGAGCGCGGCCTGCTGTGGCGCGCCGGGCTGGTGTGCGCCGCCATGAAGTCGGTGTCGCCCAGCGCCGTTATCTTCGGGCCCATGGCGGCCATAGCCGCCGAGGGCCTGCTGGCCGAGGCCGGCGTGCGCCTGCTGGGGAGCAACGCCGCCGGCTACCTGCTGGCCGGCGGATTGGCCATGCTGGGCACGCTGGGCTATAAACTTCTCAGGCTGTTCATGCTGTACGGCCCCGATACTATAAAGGTATACCTGCGCGGCGTAGAGTGGCTGAAGGGCCTGGGCCTGGCCGGCGCC
>JAPLKJ010000070.1 GCA_026388125.1 Elusimicrobiota bacterium | reverse complement strand
AGCGCCGCTTCGCAGCCGGCGTGGCCGCCGCCTATCACCGCCACGTCGAAAATTTCGGGGTAGTCGAAAGCTTTCATATAAGGAGCAGCGCCTGGAATATTTCAGGAGAGAGCAGGCCCAGCGCGGACAGCGAGAACAGGAACGCCGCGCCGGCCAGCATCGCCGGCACCGCGGCGGCCGCCGCCCGGGCCGCGGTAGTGCCGGCCAAAGCCGCGCAGGCCCTTACCAGGTAGACCAGCGCCAGCGCCGCCAGCGCGTACTGCAGCGCGCTGAAGGCGGCCTGCGAGCCCGCCAGCACGGCCGCAGCGCCGGCGGCGTCGGCCGCCAGCGTAATTACGGACAGCGCCAGGGCCGTCTTTACCAGCGGGAGGTAAAGCCGTTTATTGACCAGCGCAGCCCTGAAAGCGCCGCCGGCCGCCAGGCCGGCCAGCAGCCAGGTGGCGCCGGCATAGGCGGGGCTGCTCCTGAAAGGCAGCAGGAAAAAAAAACCGTAGGCCGCCGTGCCCAGGGCCAGGCAGGCCAGGCGCAGCGGCAGCCTGCCCGACCTTAAAAAAGGAAGGAAGGCCGCCAGCAGGGCGCAGAAGAACAGCGTAAAGCCGAATCCGCCCGGCAGCCCCACGGCGAGATACCACCAGAAACTTTTCCCTGCGGCCAGTTCCGCTCCCCCCGCCGCTTCGGCCAGGAACGCGGGCGGCAGATGATAAAGCAGCAGGGCCGAGGACACGGCCGACGCGCAATAAAGGGCCAGCGGCCAGCCCCAGCCGGTATTGCCCGCGGCTATCCCGGCGAAAGTTTCGCCCGGCCTGAACAATATTTTTACGGGAAAAATATCTTTTAACATGCTCGTCTATTTCCCGACGCAGAAATTCCTGAAGATGTCCGCCAGCACTTCCTCGGGCGCGGTTTCGCCCAGTATCGCCCCCAGGGCTTCCAGCGCTCCCCGCAGATGTTCGGCCGCCAGTTCCAGCGGCGGCCGGTCCTTTTTCATCAGGGCCTGCAGCCGGCCCAGTTCCGCGGCCGCGCCGCCCAGCGCTTCGAAGTGGCGGGCGAAGATCACCGGGGCTTCAGCCCCGTCGCGGAACACCTTTTTCTGCTTCTCCACCAGCACGCGGCGCACGGCGGCGAGCCCCGCGCCGGTCCTGCACGAGGTCTTGATGGCGGAGGCCGCGCGCACCCGCGCCGGCAGGTCGGCCTTGGTAAGTATCTCTATCAGGGCGGCTCCCGGCGCGGCAAGCTCCCCCGCCCGCCGCCGGGCCAGCCTGTCCGACGGGGTGTGCGGCGCGGAGCCGTCCTTGAGCAGCAGTATTATGTCCGCTTCCGAGACGGCCTTTACGGCGCGCCGGATGCCTTCCGTCTCCAGCGGGCCGCGCGCCGCGGCGTTAAGTCCGGCGGTGTCGGTGAAGATCACCGAAAAACCGTGGATCTCCAGCTTTACTTCCAGGGTGTCGCGCGTAGTGCCGGCCTCGGGCGACACTATCGCCCGGTCGTAGCCCAGCAGCGCGTTCAAAAGCGAGGATTTTCCCGAGTTGGGGGCGCCGGTTATTACCACTCTTATGCCTTCGCGTATGCCGCGCCCGGTTTCGAACCCGGCGGCCAGGGCGAGCGTTTCTTTTTTCAGCGCGGCGGTGTCCCGCAGGAACGCGGCGGCGGCCACCGGCGCGGTCTCCTCGTAGGAATCGTCCAGGCGGGCCTCGAGCTCGGCCAGCAGGCGCACCGCGGCGGTTTTAAGGGCGCGCACCCGCGCCGACATGGTTCCCTGTACCTGGGCCAGGGCCGCGCGGTGGGCGGCCTCGGTGCCCGAGGCTATAAGGCCGCCGACCGCTTCCGCCTGGGCCAGGTCCAGCTTGCCGTTGAGGAACGCGCGCAGCGTGAATTCGCCCGGCGCCGCCGGGACGGCCCCGCTGCGCACGGCGAGGTTAAGGAGGGTGCGGATTATGTAAGGCGAACCGTGGCAGGTTATCTCCACCGTATCCTGGCCGGTATAGGAGGCCGGAGCCCTGAAAAAAACGGCCACCGTCCTGTCTATCAGGCGGGGGCCGTCCCTGACGGCGAGCATGCGCACCAGGCGGTGGGCGGGCGCGCGCTGCGGCGGGCTGGTGAAAGCGGCGGCGGTACTGAAAGCCCCGGGGCCGGACAGCCGGATTATGGCCAGCGCGCCCGCCCCCGGCGGGGTGGCCAGCGCTACAATGGTCCGGTCGGTATCGGGCAGGGGCATAAAATTGAACAGCGTGACAGCAGCGGCGCCGCTGTCACGCTGTGCGGCTTTCCTTCGGCTTACTTTGGCTGCTGCGCTTCGGTCTTCTCCTCAGCGGGCGCGGGCTCGCTGCAGCAGGCGGCGTTATCGCCGCAGTGCGGGCAAGCCTCGGCCGAAGGAGCTTTCGCTTCCTCGGCGGCGGGCTGGTCCTGCACGGGGGCCTGGGCCTGGTCCTGCACGGGGGCCTGGGCCTGTTCCTGCACGGGGACCGGTGCCTGCTCCTGCACCTGGGCCGGCGCCTGTTCCTGCGCCTGGGCCGGCGCCGCCGCCGGGACCTGGCCTTCCGCGCGGCGTATTACCACCTTGCGCCAGCGCCCTTCTCCCTCGGAGCTGGTCTCGATGCCGGGGTGGGAGGCCTTTACGATGTTATGCACCATTTTCCTCATCGAGGCGGGCATAGGTTCAAGCCGGCAGGGGACGGAGTTGGCCTTTACGGAATTCACGGCGTCCTCCACCATGCGGGCCAGCTCTTTTTCCTTGCTGTCCCAGTACCCGCCGGTATCCAGGCGCAGGGCCAGGTGCGGCTCGCGCTTGCGGCTTACTATGGAGTTAAGGACGAACTGCAGGGCCTGCAGCCCGCGGCCGTTGTCTTCCGTGAACGCGGCACAATCCGCGCATTCGAAGCGTATGAAGAGCAGGTTCTCGCCCTCCTCCAGCCTGGCTTCGCTGACCGTGGCTTCCATTCCCATCAGGGAAGTTATCTTGAGCAGCACCGTCTTGGCGTGCTCCACCGGGTCCTTCAGGGGCTCGATGTTCAGGAAGGCCGCGCCGAGGGATTCCTCGTTGTAGGCGCGTTCCCGGGTGCGTTCGCTGTCCCTGTGGGGACGCTCGCCGCGGGGCTGCTCGTCGCTGGCCTGCGGCGGCGGGAGCCTGGCGTCTTCGTAGCCGTAGCGCCCGGGCCGTCTGGCCGGCGCCGCCGGGCGGCTTTCGCTTCTGCCGCCGCCTCCGCCGCGGGTGTCCCTGCGGGGGCCGCGGCCGTCGCGGCGTCCTGCGCCTCCCCGGCGCGGGCCGCGGTCGCGCGGCTCGTCCTGGGTGCGTCCGTCGGTCCAGCGTTTCTCCCTGAGTATGACGCAGGCTTTTTTCGCGCCGAATCCCAGGAATCCGGTCGTGCCTTCGCTGACCACCACAACTTCCACCTGGTCGCGCCGCAGGCCCATTTCCGCAAGGCCTTTTTCTACGGCGTCCTGTATTGTTTTTGCTTCTGTCTTTGTTTCTCTCATTTTAGTTGTCTCCTCCGTATCACTGAAAATAGTGTCAGGCCATCTTGTTCTTGAGGTACATGTTCTGCGCGAAACCCCAGATGCTGTTTATTAGCCAGTACATGACCAGCCCCGAGGGGAAGCTGAGGAACATGAACGTGAAGATGAGAGGCATCCATTTCATCATCGCCGCCTGCGCGGGGTCGGCGGTCTGCGGCGAGAGGTGCTGCTGCAGGAACATTATCCCGCCCATCACCAGAGGCAGCACGTAGAACGGGTCCTTGGCCGAAAGGTCCTTTATCCAGAAGATGAACGGCGCGCCGTGCAGCGTCCAGGAGTTCCTCAGCGCCGTGAACAGCGCGAAGAAGACCGGGATCTGCAGCAGCATCGGCAGGCAGCCGCCCAGCGGGTTGGTGCCGTGGCGCTTGTAAAGGTCCATGACCTCCTGGTTCATCCTTTTGGGGTCGTCCTTGTAGCGCTTCTGTATCTCCTGCATCTCCGGCTGTATTTTTTTCATCACCGCCATGGCCTTGTAGCTCTTGTAGCTCAGCGGCGTAAGCAGCAGCTGTATCAGCACGCTGAGGATGATGATGGCCGCGCCGAAGTTCCCGGTGAGCCTGAAGAAATACGTCAGGGCGGAATTGGCGAGTTTCGCCAGCGGCGAGAAAAAGCCGAAATCCACCGAGCGGTCCAGGCCCATGCCTAATTTCTGAAGGTGGGCGTAGTCCTTGGGGCCCAGGTAGAAGCTGGTGGCCCATCTGCGGGTTTCGCCGGGGTTGAGCTGCTCCGCCGCGAAAGGCACGGCCAGCAGCGGCGCTTTGTTCGTCCCCACTTTCTCTTCCCTGCGCAGCGGGCGGGTCTTGTCGAGGTTTCCCCCCGCCATGGCCGCCAGGAAATAGCGGTTGTCCACGCCGGCCCAGACGCAGTCGTTCTGGGCGGGCTCGTCCTTCAGGACCTTCACGGTGGGGTGCTTGCGCCCGGTCTCCATGAAAGCGTACGCGGCCCGCCAGAGCTTGGGGTTCTCTTTCTCTTCGCTTTTCGCGGTGCCGAGGCCCGGCCCGACGGTGAGTTCCCAGGCCGGCAGTATCTGCGGCGTTCTGCCCTTGTTCGTGATGTCCATGCTGAAGCTGTTGATGCCGCCGTCGGCCGCTAACACGAACTTCTTGGTCACTGTCAGCCCGCCGGGGCCGTCGGCCGAGAACTCCAGCGAGCCGGCCGTTCTGGATTTAAGTCTGAAGCGGTAGGGCAGGGAGGACGCGAAGAAGCCCTGGCCGGCGTCGGGGATCAGCTCTATCGGGGCCACCGGGCCCTGGTAGATCACGCTTTTTATGGAAGCGGCGTCCGGGTAGAAAAGGTAGGCGGCCTTGCCGGCGCTTATCGCCGCCGCGCTTTTTTTCCAGTCGGCGGCCGGCAGGGCGGCGGCCAACGCCGGGGCCGGTGCGGCTGAGCCGGCGGCGAAGGGAGCGGGGCTCCCCGGCGTAACGGCGCCCGCGGCGGCGGTCTGCGCGCCCGCTGCGGGCGGTTTCAGATTCTTGCCCAGATAGGAATACCAGCCTATATAGACCAGTGAAGACAGAACTACCGCGAGAATAAGATTCCTCTGCATTGTGTTCCTCCCCGCGTTAAGCGCGGAGGCGTCGCAGGGAGCTTTCAGCGGACCGGGTCGTAACCGCCCGGAGTCAAAGGATGGCAGCGGGACAGGCGCCTTGCGGCCATGCCCGTCCCTTTTAAAATCCCGTGTTTGCCCAGCGCTTCGAACGCGTACTCGGAACAGGACGGTGTGAAACGGCAGGTCCCGGGCCCGAGGGCCGGCCTGAACGTCCTGTATGCCGAGCGCAGCGTGTTAAGCGCCAGTGTTTGAAGATTTTTAAAAACGGTCTTTGTTACCGTCATTATTTAAGCCGCGCTCTTCGCCAGACGTTGTCCAGCGCCGCGCGGGCCTGTGCCAGGTTCCCGACGGCGCAGCCCGCTTTCGGATAGATAATAAAGTGCGCGTTTTCCTTTAACTCGTCTTTCGACAGCCTGAAAGCTTCCCTTAGAAGCCTTTTTAACCTGTTTCGTTGTACAGCGCCGCCGGTCTTTTTAGAGACCATAAGGCCGATCTTTTTTTCCGAGCCGCCGCCGGAGTGCCACATTACCAGGTCCCTGGTAACGGTTTTTTTCGCCGCGGCAAATACCGCCTCAAAATCCTTCTTAAGGCGCAGGCGCTCGGCTCTTGAAAAAGCGAACTTTTTCACTGTTTTGTCCGTGAATGAAACTGACGATGCCGGCCGTGAGGCCCGCGCCGTTTATGACTTCATTCCGGGGATGAGCTGCCAGCGGCCTTTGCTGCGTCTGCGGGCCAGCGTTTTCCTGCCTCCGGCGGTTTTCATCTTGGCGCGGAAGCCGATGTGCTTCTTGCGTTTGCGTACGTTTGGTCTGTATGTTGGTAGCATGATGGTTATTATTATATAAATAAGCGCGGGGAATTGCAAAAGGCGGCCGGGATGTTTGGTAGAATATACCGACTTCCATATGATCTTCTGCGATCACGGCATTGTCCTCAACCGGCGCCAGCTGCGTGAAAACGACCGCATCGTGACGGTTTTTACCGAAGCGGGCGGCAAGCTGGAGGTCAATTTCAAGAGCGTGCGGCTGGCGCGCGGCAAGCTGCGGGCGCTCAGCGAGCCGCTCTCCTGGAGCGACTTCCGCTTCTATCTTAAGAAAGGCTCCAATTTCCCGGTCTGCACGGGCGGCCGCTCGCTGAGCGTGTTCGCCGGCCTGCGCGGTGACCTGGACAGGCTCTGCCTGGGTCTGCATTACTGCGAGATCGTCAACCGCCTTACGCCGGCGCAGCAGCCGGCCCCGGAGAAATACGCCCTTTCGCGCGCGTGCTCGACGGGTTCGGCTTCCGCGAGACCGCGGCCGGGCCTGACGCCGCGCTGTGGGATGTCCTTCACGACGGGGACTGGGCCGCCGTGCGCGCGCTGCCCGCACACCCCGAAGCCTGCGTTTTCGTGGACGGCCTGCTCGGCCGGTTTTTCAGCGGGCAGATGGGCATAGAGCTGCGCACCCTGCCCTTCGTGCTCGCCGCCCCTCCCCCCTCTGCGCCGCGGTAGAAAGGTATAATATTCAAAGTATAAAGGCCGCCGCGCAGCCGCGGCAGCCGGAGGCTAACGTGAATTTCCAGGACATCATAATAAAACTGGGCCAGTACTGGGCGCGCCAGGGCTGCGCGCTGATCCAGCCTTACGACCTCGAGAAAGGCGCGGGCACTTTCAACCCGGCCACGTTCTTCGGCTCCCTCACCTCGAAACCCTCGAAGGCGGCCTACGTCGAGCCGTGCCGCCGGCCCGGCGACGGGCGCTTCGGCGAGAACCCCAACCGCCTGGGCAAGTACTACCAGTACCAGGTGGTGCTGAAGCCGCCGCCAGGCAACGTACAGCAGCTCTACCTGGATTCGCTGCGGGCCGTGGGCATAGACCAGTCCGAGCACGACATCCGCTGGATAGAGGACGACTGGGAATCCCCCACCCTCGGCGCCTCGGGCGTGGGCTGGGAGGTCTGGCTGGACGGCCTGGAGATCACGCAGTTCACCTATTTCCAGCAGATGGCCTCTTACGAGCTCGACCCCGTCAGCGTCGAGATCACCTACGGGCTGGAACGCCTGGCCATGTTCGTGCAGAAGAAAAAGAACATCTTCGATATAAACTGGAACGACCGCCTGACCTACGGGGCCGTCCACGCCGGGCAGGAGGCCCAGTTCTCCCATTATAATTTCGAGGAGGCGGACGTGGAGAACCTCCGCTCGAATTTCGACCGCTGGGAAAAAGAAACGTTCCGCGTGGCCGGCAAAGGCTATTACCTGCCGGCCTTCGACCTGGTGCTGAAGTGCTCTCATAATTTCAACCTGCTGGACGCGCGCGGCGCCATTTCGGTGACCGAGCGCGCCGTGCTGATAAAGCGCATCCGCGATATGGCGAAGGTCTGCGCCTCGGGCTACGTGGCCGCCAGCGGGCCGGCAGGGCGCAAGGAGCCCGCAAATGCTTAAGAGAGACGTCCTGCTCGAAGTGCGCATAGAGAACATCCCTGCGCGGTTCGTGCTCTCCGCCGAAGAGCAGCTTAAGAGATACGCGGCCGAACTGCTGGCGGAAGCCGGCCTGCCTTACGAGGCCATGGCGGCTTACGGCACTTACAAGCGCCTGGTGCTTCATCTCTCCGGGGTGCCGGCCAGGACCGAGGAGCGCGTTGAGAAGGCTTACGGCCCGGCGGCGCGCCTGCTCAAGGACGCCGGCGGGAACTTTACCCCCCAGGCCGCCGGGTTCGCGCGCGCGCGCGGCACCACGCCGGACAAGCTGGGCGTGGAGACCGTTCCCAATAAAGGCGAGGTGCTGGTGTTCGCGGCGAAGGTCCCGGGCCGCGCCTCGGTAAAAGCTCTTGCCGAGATCTTCCCCAGGGTCATTGCCCGGCTCCAGTTCCCGAAGAACATGGTGTGGGAGGCCACCCGGTTCCGCTTCGCGCGCCCCATCCGCAGCGTGCTCGCCCTGTACGGGGACAAGCCCGTTACCTTTGAGATCGCCGGGATAAAGTCGGGGCGCATCACCGTCGGCCTCAGCGCCAAGGGCTCGCGCCAGGTGAAAGTGGCCTCCGCGGAGAAATATTTCAAGGCGCTGGAGCACGTCAGCGTCATAGTGCAGGACGCGCAGCGTCTGGACGCCATGCGCCGGGAGCTCGCGCGCCTTTCAAAGCGCATGCGGCTGGAAGTGCGGGAGGACGAAGAGCTGCTCGAAGAGAACCTTTACCTGGCGGAGTACCCGGTCTGCGTGGTGGCCGGCTATTCGCAGGATTTCCTGAAGCTGCCGCCTGAGCTGGTGCAGCTGGTAATGAAAAAACAGCTGAAGTTCTTTACCGTGACCGACCAGGCCGGGAAGCTGCAGCCGTATTTCGTGGGCGTGCGGGACGGCGTTTCCAAAGGCCAGCGCAACGTCGAGGAGGGGTTCCGCAACGTGCTCGAGGCGCGCCTGCGCGACGCGGTTTTTTTCTATACCCGCGACCTTGCCGTGCCGCTGGCGGACTTCAGGAACAAGCTCGGCGCCATCACCTTCCAGGAAAAGCTCGGGACCATGGCCGCTAAGACCGTCAGGGTGGAGAAACTCGCCGCCTGGCTGTGCGATAACTGCGGGTCCGCCCTTAATAAGGAAGAGGTTTCCTCCGCGGCCGGCTGCGTCTACGCCGACCTGACCAGCAGCGTGGTGCGCGAGTTCACCGAGCTGCAGGGAGTTATGGGCTATTATTACGCGAAGAACGCGGGCCTGGGCGAAAAAGCCGCACGCGCCGCGGGCGAGTTCTACCTGCCGCTGTCGGCGAAGTCGCCGCTGCCCTCCTCTCTGGAGGGCGCCCTGGTTTCCCTGGCCGGCAAACTGGATACGCTGGCCTGCGATTTTTCGCTGGGGCTGATGCCTACCGGCAGCGAGGACCCGCACGCGCTGCGGCGCCAGGCGCTGGGCGCGGTGCGCATCGTGCTCGAGTACAAGTTGCCGCTGGACCTTAAAGCGGCCGTCGCCGAAGCTTTTTCCCTGCTCCCCCCTCCTTCGCGGCCGGGAGCCGGCGAGGCGCTGATGGATGTCCTCTGGCAGCGCGCCGAGGCGGTCTTCTCGTACGCGGGCTGCCGCTTCGACGAGATAAAAGCGGCCAGGGGCTTTTTCCTCTCCGGCGGGGACCTGCAGAACTGCCGCGCCCGCATACTGGGCCTCAACGCGCTGCGGGCCGACCCCGACTTCGCCGCTGTCGCCGCGGCCTTCAAGCGGGCGAAGAATATCCTGCGCCAGGCCAAGGCGCCGCTCAGCGGGGCTCCCGACGCGGCCGTTTTTTCGCAGGACGAGGAAAAGGCCCTGTACAGTGATATTCAAAGGCTGTCGGGCAGGCTAAAAGTCCATCTGGACAACAGGGATTACGCCGCCGGCCTGCGCGAGCTGCTTTCCGTGAAAGGGAGCCTGGACAGCTTCTTCGAAAAAGTTATGGTGATGGCCGAGGACCCAAAACTGCGCGACAACCGCCTGAACCTGATAAAGTCCCTGGTGAACATCTTCGGGTCGCTGGCCGACCTGTCCCAGCTGCAGTAAAGGTTCACGGCCTGAAGAAAAGCGCCGCCCTTACGGGCGGCGTTCTTCTTTTGCCCAGGACAGCCCGCTTTGTCAGAAAGGATAGCCTATTCTTATTATGGCGTTGGTGCCTTCGGAGCCGTAGGCCAGGTCCACGGTGGCTACCAGCTGCGGGCGGATCACCAGGCGGGCCGAGATGCCGGGCGCGTATTTAAGGTTGCGCGCGCGGAAAGCGGTGGGCTTGGCGAATACGGTGCCCACATCCAGGAAAGGGGCTATCTCCGTTTCGCTGACGAATTTCATGAAAGGCGTGCGGGACAGCGTAATGCGCTCCTCGATGGTGAACACGAACTTGCCGCGGTCCGTGAAGCGGCCGTCGCCCGCCATCCTGAGCCCGGTGCTTTCCCCCAGCTGCGGCATGGCGTAAAAAGGCAGCGCATCCCCGCGCTGGAACTGCAGCAGGTAATGCACCGCCGTCACGTAGCGGCCCTCTTCCTTATAATTGTAGTAGTTCTTCACCTGGAAGGCGTAGGTGCGGTATTCGTAATCGGAGCCCAGCTTCTTGTTCGAATACAGGGCGGACGCGCTGGCATAGGTGCCTATCTTCGGCAGGAACGGGTGGTCCGTATCGTCGTAGACCAGCGAGAAGCGGTTGGTGTGGAACGTGCGCATCTCCACCGCCTTCGCGTAGTCCGCCGGGAAAAGGTCCTTCACCTGCCCGTTGTCCACCGGCCCGTTATCTATGCGCTTGTCGAAATAGGTATGGTTGAAGTTTATGAACAGGTGATTTATCAGCGGCAGGTCCAGTATCACCTCTTCCCCCGTCATCTGCAGCGCGTAATTGGCCTTGTTCCCCCTTTTCGAATTTATTCCGTACCCGTAGAAAGAGGGCTTACCGGTTATCCAGTGCTTCGCCTCCACGCTGAGCCGGATGTCGGAGGAAAAAAGCTGCGGGGTATAGTAATAGACCATCAATTCCCGCTCCACGCGTTCCGATTTAGAGGCGCGCAGAATGAAGTACCGTTTGTCGTCCGGGAAAATATAATGCCTGTAGGTGAGCGTGGTCCGCAGGTTCTCGTTATAGGTGATGGACGGGACGATCACGGATTTCAGCGTCCCCGTGCCTTTGCCCCGTATCGCAAGCACCGGCATGAAGCCGAAGCTGGGGCCCAGGTCCTTGCTCGAATCCACCACCGGGAACGGGATTATGGGGCCGTTGACGGTATTTATCGTAATGGTGTTCAGCATCCTCGCCAGGACCCCCTCCCGGTAGGTGGTGGTAGGCCGCTCCAGGGTCTTAAGAATGTCTTCCCTGGTCTTCGGCTCTATTTTTGTTATTTCTTCCTTGGCTTGAGGCGTCGGCTTCGCCAGCCGCTTCTTCCGGGGCTGCTGGCTGAAGGCGCCCGGGGCGCAGGCGAACAGCAGGGCGAAACATATAAGGAGGGATCTTTTAAACATTATATCCGGCGGGCGCTTTTACTATGGGCATCTTGCGGCCGTAGCCGAACGATTTTTCCGTCACCTTCAGCCCGATGGGGAGCTGCTTGCGCTTGTATTCGTTGGCTTCCACGCGGCGCAGTATGGAGCGCACCAGTTCTTCTTTGAAGCCCCGGCGCACTATCTCCGCCGCGGAGCGGTTCTCTTCCATGTAAAGGCGTATCACTTCGTCGAGCACCTTGTAAGGCGGCAGATCGTCCTGGTCCTTCTGCCCGGGCTTCAGCTCGGCCGTGGGCGGCCGCCGTATGACGGCGCGCGGGATAACTTCCCCTTCCCGGTTCAGGTATTGCGCCAGCCTGTAAACCTCGGTCTTCAGCAGGTCGGCTATGGGCGCGATGGCCCCGGCGGTGTCGCCGTAAAGCGTGCAGTAGCCTACGGCTATCTCCGACTTGTTGCCGGTGGTGAGCGCCAGCCAGTTGTTGGCGTTGGCCAGCGCCATCAGTATGCTGCCCCGGGAGCGGGACTGGAGGTTCTGCATTGTCAGGGAAACTTCCCCGCCCGGGGCCCCGGCGTTGAGCTCTTTAAGGAAGGCGCGGTAAATGTTCTTTATCGGCACCGTCATGGTCCTGATGCCGAGGTTGCGGGCGATATGCCGCGCGTCGCCGCAGCTGCGCGCCGAGGTATACTCCGACGGCATCAGCACGCCGGTGACGTTCTCCGGGCCCAGCGCGCGGGCGGCCAGCGCCGCCACCACCGCCGAGTCTATGCCGCCGCTCA
This sequence comes from Elusimicrobiota bacterium, assembly GCA_026388125.1. Classification (GTDB taxonomy): domain Bacteria; phylum Elusimicrobiota; class Elusimicrobia; order Elusimicrobiales; family UBA9959; genus UBA9959. The sequence goes on along the minus strand of JAPLKJ010000070.1, from coordinate 11,268 downwards.
GGCCCAGCACGGCTTTCCTGAACCCCATCTTCCCGAAGTAATCCCTTATCCCGAGGGTAAGGGCCGCGCAGATCTCGCCGTCGGCGTCCATTGCGGGGGCCGCGGGAACGGAGGCGGCTTCGGTATCTATCAGCAGCAGGTCTTCCCCGAAACTTTTAGCCCGCGCCAGCACTTTGCCCGAAGGCGCCAGCGCGAAGCTGTTGCCGTCGAAGATCAGTTCGTCGTTGGCGCCGGTCTGGTTCGCGTAAATTATGAAGGCGTTCATCCTGCGCGCCAGCCCCGAAAGGATGCGCAGGCGCTTGGCGCTTTTGCCCTTGTAGAAAGGCGAGGCCGAGATGTTTATAACGACGGAGGCCCTGGCCGCGCACAGCGTCCTGACCGGGTTGTTCCGGTAAAGCAGGCGGCTGGGCAGCAGGGCGGTGCCGGCCCAGATGTCCTCGCAGACGGTCAGGCCCAGCGTGACCCCGGCGAAGCGCACCGGCTTGTTCTCCGAGGCCGGTTCGAAGTAGCGGGCCTCGTCGAAAATATCATAGGTGGGCAGCAGAGATTTGGCCCTTTTAGCGGCTACGCGGCCGGAGTGCAGCAGCGCCACAGAGTTGAGCAGCGCCTTGCCTTTTTTCGCGGGATTCCTGTCGGCGAAGCCTACCACCAGCGCCGGTTTCAGCTTAAGGGCGGCCAGCCGGTCAAGCGCGCGCAGGTTCTCAGCGATGAACTCTTTCCGCTCCAGCAGGTCCAGCGGCGGATAGCCGGTCAGCGCCAGCTCCGGGAAAACCACCAGGTCGGCGCCGGCGGCTTCGGCCCGGCGCGCGAAAGCTTCCGCCAGGCGGGCGTTGCCGGCGATGTCTCCTACCCGGGGGTTGATCTGCGCGATAGCTATTTTCATTTTTTCTTAAATCTTATCGTAAGTATAGAAAATTTGACACGGCGTACACAAAGTGCCGCATCGGCTCATGTAAAATCAAACCATGGGCCGGTTGAATCCGGCCGGCTTTATATGATATTATCGTTACAGGATGAAATCCTGCCCCTGGAGGGCGGGAAAAGAACCGGAAAGTAAATAAAAGAGAGGAAGAAAATGTTAAACGTGTCAATGAAAAGCATGCTCGAAGCCGGAGTTCACTTCGGCCACCAGACCCACAGGTGGAACCCCAAGATGTCCCGCTATATATTCGGCGAAAGGAACGGGATACATATCCTGGACCTGCAGAAAACCGTTAAAGAAATAAAGAAAGCCTACACTTTCATGAAGGACTGCGCGAAGCAGGGAAAGACCTTCCTCTTTGTCGGCACCAAGAAACAGGCCAAGGAGATCATCCGCGAAGAAGCGCTGCGCTCCGACGTCTCCTGCGTGTACGAGAAGTGGCTGGGCGGCACCCTGACCAACTTTGAAACCCTCCGCAAGTCCCTGAAGCGCCTCGAGGAGCTCGAGAAATTCGAGACCGACGGTCTTTTCAAGGTAATGTCCAAGAAAGAAGTTTCCCGCCTTTCCAAAGAGAAGGCCCGCCTGGTAAAACTGCTCAGCGGCATACGCGGCCTGCGCTCGCTGCCCGACATCGTGTTCATCGTGGACCCGATAATGGAAGGCAACGCCCTGCGCGAAGCCCGCAAACTGGGCATCCCGGTGGTCGGCGTCTGCGACACCAACTGCGACCCCGACATGCTTGACTGGCCCGTGCCGGGCAACGACGACGCGGCCCGTTCCATACGGCTTTTCTGCGCCGCCATGGCCGACGCCATCATCGACGGACGCGCCGAAGCGGAAGCCGAGAAGGCCGCCGCCCACCAGCAGACCCAGGAAGCCGAGGCTCTGTCCGCCAGCGAGCAGCAGCTCGCCGAGGCCGGCGGGCAGTCCATGGAAGAACCCGCTCCGGAGACCGAAACCGCCGAGCAGGCCGCTCCCGAAACCGTCAGGACCGAAGAGTAACTGACTTTTCCGCAGTACGGGGGGCGCGGCTTAAACGCGGCGCCCCCTTTTCAATACCCCCTATCAGACCTTAAGGAGAACGAACATGGCAATAACCAGCGAACAGGTGAGAGACCTCAGAGCCCAGACAGGCGCGGGCATAATGGACTGCAAAAGCGCCCTCAACGAATCCGCCGGAGACCTGGCCAAGGCGGTGGAACTCCTCCGCAAGAAAGGCCTGGCCGGGCTCGCCAAGCGCGCCGGGCGCACCATGAAGGAAGGCGTTGTGGTGGCCAAGACCTCCGCCGACGGCAAGACCTGCTCTTTCATCGAGATAAACTGTGAGACGGATTTCGTGGCCAAGAACCCGGCCGTTATCAATTTCGCCGGGACTCTGGCGCAGGATATGCTTGCCGACGCGGCGCTGGCCAACCCGGCCGAGAGCGCGGCGGCCAAAGAGCGCCTGCAGGCCATCGCCATCACGATGGGCGAGAACATGCAGATACGCCGCGGCGTGGTGTACAGCACCGGTACCGATTCCGCCGCCAACTACTACGTGCACTCCGACAACCGCAAAGGCGCCCTCGTGGAAATAGGCTTCGACGGGAACCTCGCCGCCGCCAGGCCCGAGTTGGAAGCCCTGGCCAAGGAGCTGGCCATGCAGAGCGTGGCCATGTCCCCCAAATTCCTGCGCCGCGAAGAAGTTGACGCCGACGTGGTGGCCAAGGAGCGCGAGATCTACCGCGCCAAGATGGTCAAGGACGAAGAGGACGCCAAGGCCAAGGCCGCCGAGTTCGGCAAGCCCTACAAGGCCAAACCGCCCGAAGCCATAGAGAAGATGCTGGAAGGCCGCGTTAATAAGTATTTCCAGGAATCCTGCCTGCTCGAGCAGGCTTCCATACGCGACTCCAAAGTGACGATAGCGCAGGTCGTAAAGAACCTTTCCGCGAAGCTGGGCGGCAACGTAACCGTAAAGCGGTTCCATTGCTATCTCGTCGGCATTGAGTGAACGAACGAACCGGGAACGGGGAGCGGCGCTGTGCGCCGCCTCCCCCCGCCCCGGGCTTTTGGGGTACTAAAGGGGCAAACATGTACAAGCGCGTCCTTCTTAAACTCTCGGGCGAAGCGCTGGGCAGCGCCGGAGACGGCCGTTCCATCAACCCCGCCTCCCTCACCTACATCGCCAAAGAGATCGCCAAGGGCCGGCTGCGCGGCACGCAGCTCGCCATAGTTATCGGCGGCGGCAATATCTGGCGCGGCGCGCGCGACGGCAACGGCATGATAGACCGCGTGACCTCCGACAACATGGGGATGCTCGCCACCATCATCAACGCCATGGCGCTGCAGTCGGCGCTGGAGCACGAGGGCGTCTCCACCCGCGTGCAGACCGCCATCGAGATCTCCCGCCTGGCGGAGCCTTTCATACGGCGCCGCGCCATGCGCCATCTTGAAAAGGGCCGCGTGGTGATCTTTGCCGGCGGCAGCGGCAACCCCTACTTCACCACCGATACCGCGGCTGCGCTGCGCGCTGCCGAAATAAACGCGGACGTGATCTTCAAGGCCACCCAGGTGGACGGCGTTTACACCGGCGACCCCAAGAAAGACCCGAAGGCGAAGCTGATAAAGGACATCACCTATATGTCCGCCATCAGCAAAGGCCTGAAGTTCATGGACGCCAGCGCGCTGACGCTCTGCATGGAGAACAGCATCCCGATACTGGTCTTCAACCTGCATACGGCGGGCAACATCCGCAAGGCGATGGCCGGCGCGAAGACCGGCACCCTCATACGCCACGAGTGACCCATGGAAGATAAGATCTCTCTCGCTATCCGGATGCATCAGCAGGCCGCGGCCGCCCTGGCCGCGGATACTTCAGCTATAAAAGCCATCGCCGCCGCGCTGTCCGCCACGGCGCTGGCCGGCGGAAAGATCCTGATCTGCGGCAACGGCGGCTCCGCCGCCGACAGCCAGCACATAGCGGGCGAATTCGTGGGCCGCTTCAAGAAAGAGCGCCGCGCCATAGCCGCGGTGGCCCTTTCCACCGACACCTCCGTGCTTACCTGCGTGGGCAACGACTACGGCTTCGACAGTATTTTTTCTCGCCAGGTGGAGGCCCTGGGGCGGCGCGGCGACGCGCTGCTCGCCATCTCCACCTCCGGCTCCAGCCCCAACGTGCTGGCCGCCGTGAAGCAGGCCCGGGCGGCCGGCATGCTTACCGTCGGCTTCACGGGCAGTAACGGCGGGGCTATCCTGGAGTACTGCGACCTGGCTTTCCTGGCGCCCGGGGCGGATACGCCGCGCGTACAGGAAATGCATATCCTGGCCGCCCATATAATCTGCGGGCTGGTGGAAGACGCCGTGGCGGCCGAAAAGCGGTAAGCGCCCCGGCCGGGGCGTCCAATCCTTCACTCGAAATATAATATAATTATCAATGTCCGGCGGGGTCGTAAGCCCGCTGCGCGGACAGGAGGATCTTTTATGGCCGAATCATCCATTGCCGATATCATTTCCGGCGCGGAGATGGAAATGCTGGAGAAAGTCGATAAATTTAAAAGGGAGCTCACTTCGCTGCGTACCGGCCGGGCCAACCCGCAGCTGCTGGACTCCATACAGGTGGAGTATTACGGCGCCAGGGTGCCGCTCAAGCAGGTGGCCTCCGTTTCCGTCCCCGAGCCCCGCACCCTCGAGGTCAGGGCCTGGGACGCCGGCGCGCTCGACGCCATAGAGGCGGAGCTTAACAAGATGGATTTCGGCTCCTCCCCCTCCCGCAACGGCGGGGTGATACGCATAAACCTTCCCCCTATGACCGAGGACCAGCGCAAGAAGATGGTCAAGATAGTGCACAACATGGGCGAGGACTCCCGCGTGCAGATGCGCAATATCCGCCGCGAGGTGCTTGAGAAGATCAAAAAGGCGCAGAAAGCCGGCGAGGTGACCGAGGACGACCTCGAACGCTACGAGATAGAAGTGCAGAAGCACACCGACGCCTACGTCAAGAACGTGGACGATGTCGTAGCCGCGAAAGAAAAAGAGCTGCTTACGGTCTGAGGCTCCCGGCCACCGGCGCAGGGCGCGGAGCTCCGGCTCCGCGCCGAGCCGGGCACGTATATCTTAAATAATGTCTGTCGCGCAAAACACCAATACACTCGATCCCGCCCGCCTGCCGGCCCATGTGGCCGTGATCATGGACGGCAACCGGCGCTGGGCTAAAAAGCGCGGCCTGCCCGCGGTGGCCGGGCACCGCGCCGGCGTGGAGTCCGTTCACGCGGTGGTGCGCGCCGCCAGCCGCGCCGGCATAAAGGCCCTGACCATTTACGCTTTCTCCACCGAGAACTGGCGGCGTTCGAAACTGGAAGTGGCCGCGCTGATGTTCCTGCTGAAAAGGACCATCACCGCGTACGCGGACGAACTGGACAGGGAAGGCATACGCCTCATGTACAGCGGCCGCGTCGACGAACTGCCGAAGCCCGCCCGCCTGGCGCTGCGAGCCGCCGAGGCGCGCCTGGCGGGCAATACCGGCATGACGCTCAATATCGCCCTTAATTACGGCGGCCGCCAGGAGATACTCGACGCCGCCAACCGGGCGCTGGCCGCCGGGCTTAAGAACCTCGACGAGAAGACTTTCTCAGGGCTGCTGCAGACCGCGCCGCTGCCCGACCCCGACCTGCTGATACGCACCTCGGGGGAGATGCGCATTTCCAATTTTCTGCTCTGGCAGACGGCCTACTCCGAGTTCTACTTCACTGACACGCTCTGGCCGGATTTCAGGGAGAAAGAACTGCTGAAGGCGCTGAGCGCCTACCAGGAAAGAGAACGGAGGAAAGGAACCTGATGCTATTACCCAGAGTCATGACGGCGTTGTTCGGCATCCCCGCGGTAGTGCTGCTTATCCGGGCCGGCGGCCCGGCCTACGCGGTTTTCGTATTCGCCATAATCTTCCTCTCTCTGTACGAATACGCCACGCTGATGAAAATGGGCTCCAAGCCCGTACAGGTCCCCTCTCTGTTCCTGTTCGGCCTGCTGCTGCCGGCCGCCCTTTATTTCGACCATTATTCCGCGGCGCAGGCCGGCGGGGATAATTTCACCGGCTTCTTCATCGCGCTGACGGTCATCGGAGTGATGTCCTCTGAACTGTTCTCCGCGCAGAAATACCTGGAGCGCATCGGGCTTACGCTGCTGGGCATCTTCATGATCTCCTGGTGCATGTTCCACCTGATAGCCATACGCGGCCTGCGGCCCGACGGCATGGCGCTCACCTTCCTGCTTATCATCACGGTGTGGGTGATGGATACGGCGGCTTACTTTTTCGGCAAATCCCTGGGCCGGCGGCAACTGTCCTCCATCAGCCCTAAAAAGACCTGGGAAGGGGCCGCGGCCGGGTTCATCGCGGCCATAGCCACCGCCCTGGGCATAGCGAAGCTTTCAGGCGGCCTGATCTCCCCCTATTCCGCGGCCGGCGCCGGCGTGCTTATAGGCGTCTTCGGCCAGCTTTCCGACATCGCGGAGTCCATGCTCAAGCGCGCGGTGGGCGCCAAGGATTCTTCGAACCTGCTGCCGGGCCACGGCGGCATCCTCGACCGCTTCGACTCCTATATCTTTCTCGCCCCGGTAATCTATTATTACGCGGTGTTCACCAGATAATGAAAAACGTAGTCATACTGGGCTCTACGGGCTCCATAGGCGCCAACGCGCTGCTGGCAATAAAGAAACTGGGGCCCGGCTGGCGGGTCCTGGGCCTTACCGCCAATTCCAACCTCGGCGCGCTGCGCCGCCAGGTCCGGGACTTCCGGCCCCGCTGCGTAGCAGTTTTTGATTACGCCGCCTGGAAAGAGTTCAGCGCCGACGTCCCCCGCGGGGTGCGGCTGCTGCCGCCCGGCGTTGAAGGCCTGGCGGAAATGGCCTCCCTGGCCGAAGCGGACATAGTGCTCAGCGCGGTGACGGGGGCGGTGGGACTGGCCCCGCTGCTGGCCGCTATCCGCGCCTCCAAGCACATCGCCCTGGCCAACAAGGAGCCGATGATCATGGCCGGCTCCCTGCTGATGCAGGAGGCCCGGCGCTGGCAGGCCGCGCTGATCCCGGTGGACTCCGAGCCCTCCGCTATTTTCCAGTGCCTGGCCGGCGTGAAGCCCGGGGAATACGACGCGGCCGTGTCCCGCGTTTTCCTTACCGCTTCCGGCGGCCCTTTTTACTCCGTCAGGAAGTCGCTGGCCGCCGTTACCCCCGCCCAGGCGCTGAAGCATCCGCGCTGGAACATGGGCCCCAAGATCTCGGTGGATTCCGCCACCCTGATGAACAAAGGGCTGGAGGCCATAGAGATACAGAATCTGTTCTCCCTGCCCATTTCGAAGATACAGGTGCTGATACACCCGCAGTCGGTGATCCATTCGGGCGTAGAATTCAGGGACGGCTCCGTGCTCGCCCAGTTGTCGCTGCCCGACATGAAGCTGCCCATACAGTACGCGCTGACCTGGCCGCGTCGGGTCCGCTCGCTGGTGAAGCCGCTGGACCTCATCAAGCTGTCGCGGCTGGATTTCTTCAAGCCGGATTTTCACCGGTTCCCCTGCCTGGAGCTGGCGTTCTACGCGGCCCGCAAGGGCGGGCTTTACCCCGCGGCCCTCAACGCGGCCAACGAAGTGGCGGTGCAGCTGTTCCTCGACGGAGCTCTTAAATTCACCGATATCCCCCGCGTGGTGGAGCGCGTGCTCGCCGCGTGCGGCCCGGTCTCGAAGCTTACGCTGGCCGGCGCGGTGGAGGCTGACAGCTGGGCGCGCCAGAAGGCTTCCGGCATCTCGGAATACGTCAAGAAGAGGTAATAATGATCATATCTATAATAGCCGTACTGTTCACTTTCGGGCTGGTTATTTTCCTGCACGAGTTCGGCCACTTCATAGTATGCAAGCTCGTCGGCATAAGGGTCGACGCGTTCTCCTTCGGTTTCGGCAAGGAGCTGCTGGGCTTTACCCGGGGCGATACGCATTATTCCGTAAGGCTGATCCCTCTCGGCGGCTACGTGAAACCGGCCGGCGAGGATCTCGAGGAAGATACCGACGGGCAGGAAAAGCCGGCGGAGGGCCCCGGGGCTTCCGCCGTGCCGGAGCGCGCGGGCGGGACCGCCGCCGGAGTGTCGGCCGGGATCGGGCTGGCCCCTGATATGTATTTCGCCAAGCCCTGGTACGTCAGGCTTGGCGTGGTGCTGGCCGGGCCCGCGATGAACTACCTGCTCGCGTTCGCTCTTTTCTCCGGAGTTATCCTGGCCGTAGGAGAGCCTACCCCCTCCGACGAACCCGTGCTGGACGAGATCACCGCCGGTTCCCCCGCAGAAGCCGCCGGCCTGAAGAACGGGGACCGCATCCTTAAAGTGGCCGGTACGGAGGCCGCCTCCTGGGACGTTATGGCGTCGGCCATCCGCTCGAGCCTCGGCCGGGAGATCACCGTAGTTTACCGCCGCGGCACGGCGGAGACCGCGGTGAAGCTTGTGCCGCGCCCCGCCCCCGGCGACGCCTCGCAGGGAGCGATAGGCGTGGCCCGGAAAGTATATTACAAGAGCGTCCCGGCGTTCAAAGGCCTGGCCATGGGCCTGCACCAGTGCTGGTACTGGACCGCTTTTACCGTTAAAACGCTGTCCGCTAATATCACCAAGCGCCAGAAGCCCGACCTGGCCGGGCCCATAGGCATAGTGAACATCGTCAGCAAGGCCGCCCACACCGGGCTGGCCGACCTGATCTTCCTGATCGGACTGATCTCGGTGGCGGTCGGCTTCTTCAACCTGCTGCCTATCCCGCTGCTGGACGGCGGCTGGGCGGTGCTTTTTGTGTTCGAAGGCGTATTCAGGCGCCGCATAACTCCGGTAATAATGAAATACGTCAACGGCGCCGGCATCGGGCTGCTGATGACCATCCTGCTGTTCGCCACCTACAGCGACCTTATGCGCATAAAGACCTCCCATGACGCGAAGAAGGCCGCGGCGGCCGCGCAGGCCGTTCCTGCCGCAGGGGACAAATAGGCATGAAGGAAGATTTCCGTCCGGGCAAACCCCGTAAAACCCGCCTTGTTAAAGCCGGCAGCGTTCCCATCGGCGGGGGCAGCCGCATTTCCGTGCAGTCGATGTGCAATACCGACACCCGTGACCTGAAAAATACGGTCGACCAGATACGCCGCCTTGAAGCGGCCGGCTGCGAGCTGATCCGCGTGGCCGTGCCCGATATGGAAGCCGCGCTGAACCTGGGCCGCATCAAGCGCGCCATTTCCATCCCGCTGGTGGCGGACATCCATTTCGACTGGCGCCTGGCGGTGGAAGCCGTGCGCCAGGGCGTGGACAAGGTGCGCATAAACCCGGGGAACATCGGCGAGCGTGACAAAGTTAAAGAGGTCGTCGGCGCCTGCAGGTCGGCGGGCGTAGCGATACGCATAGGCGTGAACGCCGGTTCGCTCAAAGCGCTGAAAGAGACGCCCCACCCGCGCTGGACGCCGGGCGAATGGGCGCGGCGGATGGTGCGCGAGGCCCTGGACGAAGTGCGGGCGCTGGAGCGGCTGGACTTCCGCGCCATAGTGGTTTCCCTGAAGGCCGACGACATCGAGCGCACCGTGCTGGCCAATACCCTTTTCGCCGCCAAGTCGGACATTCCCCTCCATCTCGGCGTGACCGAGGCGGGCAGCTTCCTGGCCGGCACGGTGAAGTCCGCGCTGGGCATCGGCTCGCTGCTGGGGCGCGGCATAGGCGATACCGTGCGCGTTTCGCTTACCGAAGACCCCGCCATGCAGGTGCGCGCCGCCTACGAGATACTCAAATGCCTGGGCCTGCGCCGCTACGGGCCCGACCTGGTGTCCTGCCCCACCTGCGGCCGCTGCCAGGTGAACGTGGGGAAGGTAATCCACGAGCTCGAGGAACGGATCTATTCCGACGGCAACCTGCGCAAGGAGGCCGAGGGCCTCAAGATTGCCGTGATGGGCTGCGTGGTCAACGGCCCCGGCGAGGCCCGCTCCGCCGACTTCGGCGTGGCCGGCGGCAAAGGCCGCGGCGTCTGGATAGAGAAAGGCAAGCAGATCCGGGTAGTGAAAGAATCCGAGTGGGTCAACGAAGTTATACGCAAGATACGCAATTCCAGATAGGGGCCGGCGGGCCCGGTAAGGCAGGTCCAGATGAAACTCTGCAGATATTTTCTCCCCACGCTGCGCGAGGCGCCGCAGGACGCGGACAATGTGTCCGTGAAACTGATGTTCCGGGCCGGCATGATACGCAAGCTCGCCAGCGGCATCTATGAATGGCTGCCGCTGGGCCTGCGCGTGCTGCAGAAGATACAGCCCAGGGAACTCTGGATGGAGACGGGCCGCTGGCAGGTTTACGGCAAGGAACTGCTGCGCCTCGCCGACCGCAAGGAGTCCGAGTTCTGCTTCGCCCCGACGGCCGAGGAAGTGATAACCAACATGGTGCGCAGGGACGTCGGCTCCTGGCGGCAGCTGCCTCTACTTCTATACCAGTTCGGCCTGAAGTTCCGCGACGAGATCCGCCCCCGCTTCGGCGTGATGCGCTCCCGCGAGTTCCTGATGAAGGACGCCTACTCCTTCCACGCCTCCGACGAGGACGCGCAGAAATGGTACGGCATACTTTACGGCGCCTACGAAAGGATCTTCGCCCGCTGCGGCCTGGACTTCAAGGCCGTGGAGGCCGACAGCGGCCCGATAGGCGGGAATCATTCCCACGAGTTCATGGTGATAGCCGATACCGGCGAGGCCGAGATAGCCCTCTGCGCCTGCGGCTACGCCGCCAATACCGAGAAGGCCGAAGTGTCCGAAGCTCCGGCCCGCCGGGCCGACCCCGCCAGGCTGGAACCGGTGCGGGAGGTTCCTACACCAGGCAGCTATACCGTTGAGGACGTAGCCGGGTTCCTTAAGATGAACCCGAAACAATTCATCAAGACCCTGTTCTTCCTGGCGGACGGAGAGCCGGTGCTGGCGCTGGTGCGCGGCGACCATGAACTTAATGAAAATAAACTGCGCCGTTTTCTCGGCGCCAAGGAACTGGAAAAAGCTCCCCAGCATATCTACGAGGCTATCGCGGGCTGCCCCGCCGGTTTCGCCGGCCCGGTGGATATAAAGAACAGGTACGTCCCCGGCACCGGCACGAAGCCGCTCTCTAAAGTTATAGCCGACCACGCGTTGAAGAACGTTTTCAACGGCGTTTCCGGCGCCAACAGGAACGACACTCACGCCACCGGCATAAACCTGGGCCGCGACTACGCTCCTGACGCTTTCGCCGACCTCCACGCGGCCGCCGCCGGCGACCTCTGCCCGAAGTGCGCCAAGCCGCTGGTCTTCAAGCGGGGCATAGAAGTGGGCCAGACCTTCAAGCTGGGCACCAAATATTC
>JAPLKJ010000283.1 GCA_026388125.1 Elusimicrobiota bacterium | reverse complement strand
CCGCCGCGGCCGCCGCGCCCGCCAAGCCGGGCAGGAAGAAGCGCTTGCCGCGCAAAAAAGGCCCCCGCCCCGCTCCCGCGGCCCAGCCGGCCCCTGCCGCCGGGGAAGCCCCCAGCGAGCCCGCCGGCGCAACGCCGACAGGCAAGGAAGCTCCGGCCGCGGAAGAGGACGCCGGCTCTTACCCGTGAGGAAAAGGAAACTTTAAATGCCGCTCCCGGCTCACTATCCTGACCGGGAATTACCCGTCCCCGCCCGGCGCTCCGCGCGCCGGCGCGCCGGAGTTACGCTGGTGGAGCTGATGATAGCGCTGGCCATCCTTACCATCGGCATCGTCGGCCTGGTGCAGTCTTTTTCGTTCATACAAAAAGCCGTGCAGCTCTCCAAGAATAAAACGCTCGCGTCCAACCTGGCGCAGGAGAAGATGCAGATCATTAAGCAGGAATCATATTACCAGGTGATCACCACTTCCGACCCCGCGCATAACGATATTGATTTCGCCCCGGAGTCCATAGATTACGATACCGGCTATTTTCCGCCGGAGATGATAATGGAAGGCGGCGTTACCTATACGCGTTACACCTATGTGCAGGTTATCCGGGAGAACGAAGGGGTGGTGGTCGACATGCCCCCGAACACTCCGGATACCGGGATGAAGCGCCTCACCGTAACCGTGGTCTGGGGCTATGGCGCCGGCGGCAAGCGCAAGGTCGTGCTGCGCAGCATCATGGCGAATCCGGATACGGTCCTGGCCAACGCCTCCTTTAACGGCACTGTTCTTACCACCGCGGCGGCGGCCATCAGGGGGGCGCTGGTCGGCCTGGTAGAGGCTGCCGGCTGCAGCGATACCACCGACTCCCTGGGCAAGTACGGAATAACCTGCACCCCGGGAACCTACACTCTTATGGCTTCCGCAACCGGCTATTATTCCGCGCTGACGAACGTGGTAATAGCGGCCGGCGCCGCGCAGACCAATAATTTCAGCCTGAAGAGGATAGGCGTCGGCACGGTCAGGGGCTATCCCTGGCTGACCGATCATCTTGTTATCAGCCAGATAGTCGGCAGCACCGTCACTGCCGCCGGTTACGACCAGGAATATGTGGAGGTTTTTAATCCCACACAGGATGACTGGAATATGAACGGGGATATCGGCCTTAAATTCCAGAGCGACTCCTCTTTGCCGAAGAAGACCATCTTTATAAAATACCTCAATCCCACGGTCCCCAGCGGCGGCTATTATCTTTTCGCTAACACCGGCACCATCGTTGCCGCCGGGAGATCCGTCCAGGCGGATGCTGTCTGGGCCAGCACCAATTCGCCTTCCGACTTCCCGGATTTCCTGACGCAGAGCAATATAATCCCGGTGGACGATGTCGGCAATAAGGGGTTCGGCGCCATCGAACTTTATCAAGTATCCAATGGAGCGGCGCTTGACCGTGTGGGCTGGAGCAACACGGGGCATTCCGCGCCATTCTACGAGGGTTCCTCCCCGATAACCGGGGGCCTTTCCCGCAACGAGCTATACGCCCGTATCACAAGCACGGGCGATACGGCCGGCGTGAACTGGACTTACGGCCCGGCTTACGATTCCAATAATAACAGCCTGGATTTTTATGGTTATTCACTTTCGATAAGCACGCCGCCGCATAATTCCCTTACCAGTGAACGGCTGGTGATCGCCGGCACGCCGGCGGCCGGCGCAGTGGTTACCTGTTCCGACGGCCTTTCAGACTCGGCCGAAGCGTCCCTTTCCGGCAGCCCGCCTTCCGCCTACTTCTCACTGGCGAATGTCGCCACCGGCTACTGGACGGTGGCCATCACCAGCGGCGTTTACAGCCTGATGCAGGCCACGGTGCCCATAGCCGCCGCCGGTTCTATCTACACTTTTGCCAGCACCTCCACGTTGCTCCAGCAGCCCGTTACCTACGGGCTTATTACCGGCAGCATCGTTAACGCCTTCGGCTCCCCTCTCAGCTCCATATGGGTCAGCGGCGGCGGCGTCAGCGCCCAAACGGATACCAACGGCCGCTACCGTCTGCTGCCGAACTTCGGCAGCATTGATGTGATCGCAAATGCCTCGCCCACCAACACTTCTTATGTTACCGCTTCCTCGGTCTCTATAAGGCTCGATGCCGGAGAGGTGCAGGGCGGGGTGGATTTTGTGCTTTACCAGGGCGGCAGAATAAAGGGTTTCGTGACCAGGGACGGGACCAACGGCCTGCCCGGGGTATCTATGGCCATCCTGGACTACAACAACGTGGCGCGCGACGTGCAGGTAACAGGTTCGGACGGGCGCTTTGTTTCCGTTGTGCTGTCCACGGGGTATTACACCGTGCAGCCGTCATTGGGAACGCGTGAAACCTCCTCCCCTTTGGTCTCTACCGCTACTATAACCGCCGCCGGCGGCGCTGTCTTTTCTTCCAGTTTCACTATTTCCGGCGCTATGGGCGCCATCTCCGGCACGTTAAGTTTCGCCGGGCAGCCCATAAAGAGCGGCGTGCTTATAGTGGTTACCACCACAACGCTCACCTCCGCCGGGCCGCCGGACATCAGCTCTGATACGCTTAACGGGCCGCCGTTCTATATGGTTTCCAGCATGGAGAACGGCACTTATCTGGCCGAAGTGCGCACCAGCCCCGCTTACAAAGTATACGCCTATTACCCGGTGGCCGGCAGCACAGGTACCGTGATCTACACCGGCAGCGCGCTGAGCGTGCCGGTTACGGCGGGCCAGACCTATACGGGGGTGAATTTTTCATGGTGACGCGCCGGCGCCGCAGGGGCGTTACGCTGATGGAGCTGATAATGGTGGTGGCTATAACGTCCATTCTGTTCGGCGTGGCCGCGCCTATTTTACTGCAGGCCAACCGCCAGTTCATTATGGTGCGCACCAAGCTTGAACTGCAGCAGGAGGCGCGCGGGATAATGTACGTGCTTACGCGGGCGCTCCGCCAGGCGCATAGCGACAGCATTACCATAAGCCACGCCAATGACAGCCAGCCGTTCTATTCCAAGATCACGTTCACTAAAGAAGGGAGCACCACCACGCTGGTCTCCCAAACGCTGGTGTTCCAGCAGGAAGGGACCACGCTGTACCAGCTTTTCGGCGTGAACAAGCGCGTGCTCAGCCGCAATCTGCAATACCTCGAGTTCACTTTTCCGCGTTCCGACGATATGAGCATAATTTCGGTTTCCATTACCCTGCAGAAAAGTATTTACGAAGGCCGGACAAAGGCGCTGCATATGGCGTCGGAAAAGGTCCGGGTGATGAATTAATTTATGAAGAATAGAAAAGGCTTTCTGCTGGTCGCGGTATTGCTGGCGCTCCTTATGCTGATGATAATAGTGCCGGTAATGGTAAAATGGGTGCAGAACGACACTAAACTCTCGGTAAAGGACCAGAAATCCAGCATAGCTTTCAGCCTGGCGGAGGCGGCCGTGGACCGCGGCTACTGGAAAGTCAAGAGTTCCACCAGCACCTTCAACCAGGTGTCGCTGGGCACCCCGCTTACCGGCTATAATTTCGACGCCACTTACAGGGATATCACCGGCGGCAACTACCGCATAAAGATCACTTCCGGGCCTGGCGATAGCCAGATAACCATTTACGGTGAGGGGCGCGATACCCTTAACCAGGAAACGCGCGCGATCAAGGCTGTTTATACCAATACCAGCGTGCCCGGGGCCATAGTCTCCGGGGGCACGCTGACCGCCGGCGAAGCCAGCGTTGTGCACTGGGGGCCGGTCATGGCGATCGGGGATATAACGGTTACCGGCGGCGCGACCGTGAACGGTTATCCGCGCAAGCTGTCGATGGGAACAGTGCTCCCGTTCGATACCAACGGCACCAATCCCCCCAACACCGACAGCCTGGAGTGGTGGTCCAACTATAATGTGCCGGAATTGCCTGTATTTGACTTTACCACTATGCGCTCTTCAGCGGCCCAGACCGGTACGCTCAACTGCCAGAACGCTACCCCGTACGCCTGCGTAGGCAAGGATTGTACAGCCTCCACGACCGACGGTCCCTGCACCTGCGCCGCCAAGCACTGCCACGGCAGCACTTGCGCCACTCACACCAGTTGCACCTGTTCGGGGAGCGGGTCCAGTAAAGTATGCACCGGCACCGGGTGCCTCGCAGACGGCACCAGTTGTGTATGTACAGAAAAAACATGCACCGGCAACGGTTGTTACGACAACGGTACCGTCTGCGCCTGTTCCCCCCTGCAATGCTGCAGCTCCACCGTCTATGGCGGAGCGGTCACCTGCGCTTATGGCGGCACCGGCTGCACGAACTGCGTGGTGAACAGCCTATATGAGCAGCCCACGCTGCGGGACAAGGATTACACCTGGTTCTGGGACGTTAACGCCAATTGGGTCGGGCGCAACGGCCTGAAGGGAACTATTGTGGTGAAGGGGGATCTCTCCATCGACGGCGGCGACTATTACTACTCCGGCGGTACGGTTAAAATGCCGCCCAACGCCTGGAAAGAATACCAGAAATACGACACCTCCGCCGTCAACCAATACCCCGGCGACGCAGGTCTGCGCAAAAATAACGCGACTTACACTTTCGGTTCTAACGCCTCTGCCTCCTGCTCGGGAAGCCCGAGCCGGATAACTTCCGGGGAGCTCTGGCGTATGCCTTGCGGCACTTCGGGCCTGGGCGCCGACCTCGGCGTTTACGGCTTTGTCTATGTGGCCGGTGACTTCATCCGCACCGGCGACTCGGACATCTATGGCTCCATGTGGGTGGTGGGCAACGTTTCGGGGTCAGGCAATACCATGGTGATGTATAACTCGCAGTTGAAAGTGCCTACGCTCAACGTAGTCCTTACTAAAGACTCCTGGCAGGAAACAAGCGCGGACTCACAGGCCTGGAATTAACGACTTGGTGGCGAGTTCCGGCGGAAAATATTAAAATTTCAGTTCGGCAGCGGTAAATTAAGGAAATACAGGAGCTTTGTTATGAATATCGTTCTTTTAGGTTATCCAGGCTCGGGAAAAGGGACCCAGGCCCGGGCGGTGGCCGGGAAACTGGGGCTGGTCCATGTTTCGTTCGGCGATATTTTCTGGAACGAGGTGGCGAAAAAAACCCCGCTGGGCCACGAAGTTCCTCCGCGCTCGACGCCGTGATACTGCTTAAAATTTCCGAGGCCGACGCCGCAAAACGCGCGGCTGAACGGCGGGTCTGCGGCGATTGCGGGGCTATTTTCAACCGGGTAACAAAAGTGCCGTTCCTGGAGGGGCTCTGCGACACCTGCGGCGGAAAACTGAAGGTGCGCGACGACGATAAGCCCGACGCGGTAAGAAAACGCCTCATGGTCTACAGGGACCAGACGGAGCAGCTCATCTCATATTACCGCGGTAATACGGATTTCTTCGAGATAAATGGGGCGCAGCCGCTCGAGACCGTGACCGCGCAGATACTGGCGGCGGTAAAAAAATAAACAGGTCCGGCGTCTGTCCCACGGTCTTGTCCCGCCCGTTTCAGCTGCAGCGGGAACGGCCCGGGACTTTCTTCGTTCCCGTTCCTTGAACAACATGGGAAAAACGGCCCGCGGAAAAAAGCTCTGGTCCGATCTCGGCCTGGTCTATTGTGCCGTTATCTGGGGCTCCACTTTCATAGTAACCAAAGGCGCGCTGGACGCCGTGCACCCGGTGGTGATGGTGGGCATCCGCTTCGCGGTTTCGGCGGCCCTCCTGCTGCCCTGGGCGCTGCGGCGGCCGAAGTTCACGGCCCACCTTAAGGACGGCATGGTGCTGTCCGTTTTTCTCGCGCTGCTCTATCTTACCCAGACCGTGGGCTTAGTCTACACCTCCGCCTCCAACTCCGGCTTCATCACCGGCCTGTTCATAATCTTCATCCCGGTCTTCATGTTCGCGCTGCGCGGCCAGCGGCCCAACCGGCTGGAGCTGGTTTCCGCCGCGCTGGCGGTCTGCGGGCTGTGGCTGCTTACCGGCGGCGTGAAGGGCGGCAATACCGGAGACGCTCTTACACTTATAGCCGCCGCGGCCTACTCGGCGCACCTGATCTTTACCGACAAGTACGTGAAAAGGAACGCCGATACCGTTATGCTGGCCTTCCACCAGTTCTGGTGCGTTTCGCTGATCGCCTTCGCCATTGCGTTGTTCAAAGGTTATCCGCTGGCGGTGGCGAGCGTTAACGGCTGGGGCGTTATACTGTTCCTGGCGGTATTCCCCACGCTTACGGCCTTTTACATACAGATGCTGGCGCAGAAGGAATCGGAGCCTTTCAAGGTGGGGATAATATTTACGCTGGAGCCGGTGTTCGCGGCTATTTTCGCCTGGACCTGGGGCGGCGAAGAGTTTATAATGGTGAAAGCGCTGGGCGGGCTGCTGATAGTCTCGGGCATGCTCATCGGCGAGTTCGCTAAATTCAATTTCGGCCGCGCGGCGAAAAATGAAGTGCTGCCGGTGTGACCGCGGGGAGAACAGGGGAAAATATGAAAAAAATATTCTTGGCGGCGATGTTCCTGGCGGGGCCGCTCATGGCGGCGGAACTGCAGCTGGTCGAAAGCGTTCCCGACGAGACCGTTTACGGCTCTTCTTTTACCGCCCGGCCGCAGGCCGTCTGGCTGGAGATGATAAATTCGGCCGCGAAAACGCTGGACATAGAGCAGTTCTACATAGCTGACCAGGCCGGGGAAGCGCTGGAACCGGTGCTGGAGGCCGTTAAGGCCGCGGTCAAACGGAACGTAAAGGTGCGCCTGATCGTGGATTTGGCGATGATAAAGGAAAGCGGCAGGTCCCTGCCGCCGCTGCGCGCCGCCGGAGTGGACGCGCGCGTAATCGACTTCAAGAAAAAGAACGGCGGCGGAGGCGGCGTGCAGCACTCCAAGTTCTTTACCCTGGACGGGCGGGAGGTGTACGTGGGCAGCCAGAATTTCGACTGGCGTTCGCTGAAGCATATCCACGAGGCGGGCTTGCGCATAAAGAGCGCGCGCGCCGCCGCTGATTTTAACCGCGTTTTCGAGGCCGACTGGGCCCTGGCCGGCGGCAAGAACGCCAAAAAACTTTTAGATAAAAAAGCGAAGAACGCGGTTACCGCCGCTAAGCCGGAAGAGGCCGGGATGAACGGCTCCACGGTAACCTACAGCCTGGCGTTCAGCCCGGTGGGGCTTATTCCCAACGGTTTTGACACGGAAATAGACGCTATGACGCGGCTGATAAAAGCGGCTAAAAAAACCCTGCACGGCCAGGTCATGAATTACGCTCTGTCCGAGTACGGCTCGAAGCGCTGGGCGGAACTGGACGAAGCGCTCCGGATAGCGGCGGCCCGCGGAGTGGCGGTGGAGCTGATCTTCGCGGATTGGAGCATGGGCGGCAAGGCCGACCGGGACATCAAGGCGCTGTCCAAAACCGATAATATCGCGATAAAGATCTCGTCGCTGCCGCAGCACAGCTCGGGCTTCATCCCCTTCGCGCGCGTGGAACACCTGAAGTACCTGGTGGTAGACGGCGAGGCGGGCTTCGTCACCACTTCCAACTGGGGGCCCGGCTATTTCCTTACCAGCCGCGGCGCGGGAGTAGTCATAAACGGCGCCGCCGGGGCGGGCATTCTTGAGGATATTTTCGACCGGGCCTGGAACGGCCCGTACGCGCAGCCGGTCGACCCGCTGAAAGATTACCAGCCGGTAAAGAAAGGTTAGTTCACAGCGGGGGGGAGTTCGTAGAGGCTTATTTTTTTGTTGGTGTCGCTGAAATACTTCAGCGCCCAGGGGCTGGGGAAAAAGATCACGGGGTTGCCCGCCGCGTCAGCGCCGAGCCTGATGTTGTCGCCGAGGTGTATATCGCCCGCGGCCAGCGCGTCCGCCCCGGTCTTGTCCAGCCAGCGCATGTGTTTCCAGGCGCACGCTTCCAGGCGCGACTCCACCCCGTATTCGGCTTCCAGCCGGTACTGCGTCACTTCAAATTGCAGCGGCCCCACCGCGGCCAGCAGCACCGACGAGGATGGGCCGTCCTTGACCGTGAACTGCTGCACCACCCCTTCCAGGATCAGCTGCTCCAGGCCCATCCTGAACGGCTTGAACTTGGAGGGGACGGGGTTGTAGAGGTAGGTAAAACATTCCGGCGGAAAGCGCGGGATCTCATTAAAGATTATGGCGGGGTTCTCGGTGAGCGTGTCGCCGATGGCGAACTCCTGGTGGCCCACCAGGCCCACTATATCCCCGGGCCAGGCCTCGTCCACTGTTTCGCGCTCCTGGCCGAACAGCTTGTTGGAGTTGGAAAGGCGGATCTTTTTGCCGGTGCGGGAATGGTGGGCGGCCATGTCGCGCGTGAATTTCCCCGAGCAGACGCGCACGAAAGCAACCTTGTCGCGGTGGCGCGGGTTCATGTTGCCCTGTATCTTGAAAATAAAACCCGAGAAGGCCGGCAGGTCCGGGGTTATAGCGCCGATGGTGGCGTCCCGCGGGCCGGGCGGCGCCGAGTGCTCCACGAAGCCGTCGAGCATCAGCTGTATGCCGAAATTGTTCACCGCGCTGCCGAAGAACACCGGCGTGGTCTCGCCGGCCAGCACCTCGTCCATCGAATACTCCGTGCCGGCGCCGTCCAGCATACCCACTTCCTCTATGAAATTCCTGTAGCTTACCGCGTCCATCTTTTCTTTGATGCGGTGGTCGTTGATGCCGGCTACCTCCACCGGGGCTTTGTAGGCGCCGCCGGGGGTGCGCTCGAACATATGGGCCTGGCCGGTAAGGCGGTCGTAGACGCCGCGGAAATCCGGGCCGTTGCCCATGGGCCAGTTCACAGGGAAGGGCTTGAGGCCCAGCACTTTCTCCAGCTCGTCTATCAGCTCCAGCGGCTCGCGCGAGGGCCGGTCCATCTTATTCATGAAAGTGAAGATGGGGATGTGGCGGCGGCGGCAGACCTCGAACAGCTTGAGGGTCTGGGCCTCTATGCCTTTGCCGGCGTCTATCACCATGATGGCGGCGTCCACGGCGGTGAGCACGCGGTAGGTGTCCTCCGAGAAATCCTTGTGGCCGGGGGTGTCCAGCAGGTTTATGCGGTAGCCGGCGTAATAGAACTGCAGCACCGTGGAGCTGATGGAGATGCCGCGCTTCTTTTCCAGCTCCATCCAGTCGGAGGCCGTGGCGCGCTGGTTCTTGCGGGCCGTAACGGTGCCGGCCAGGTGCAGCGCGCCGCCGTAAAGCAGCATCTTCTCCGTGAGCGTGGTCTTGCCGGCGTCGGGATGGGAAATTATGGCGAAGGTTCTCCGCCTGAGGATCTCGTTCATGGTGCTAGTGTATAGGGTACCTTTTTTTGCGGGTAAGTTAAAGTTCCTCCGACGGAGGAAAAGGGGACAGGCTACTTTTTAGACTTGGGTTCCCGGGGCGGCGCGGGGGCCGGGCCGGCAAAACCTTCGTGAGGCCGAGGCTTGCGCAGCGCCGAGGCCGAATGATGAGCGAGGCCACGGTGTGGCCGAGCGCGTTTTGACAGCCCGGCCCCCGCGCCGCCCCGGCGCCAGATCGCATGGAAAAAGTAGCTGTCCCCTTTTCCTATTCTTCCCTCATAAAGGGATACCTGTAGTCGTGCGGGGGGGTGAAGTTCTCCTTTACCGCGCGCGGGGAGGTCCAGCGCATCATGTTGATCAGCGAGCCGGCCTTGTCGTTGGTGCCGGAGGCCCGCGTGCCGCCGAAAGGCTGCTGCCCTACTACCGCCCCGGTGGGCTTGTCGTTGATGTAGAAGTTGCCGGCCGCGTTCTCCAGCATGGTCTCGGCCTTCAGCACCGCCGCGCGGTCCTGCGCGAAGATGGCGCCGGTCAGCGCGTAGGGCGAGGTGGCGTCGCACAGCCGGAGCGTTTCCTCGAACTTGCCGCCGTCGTAGACGTAGACGGTCATCACCGGCCCGAAGATCTCCTCCTGCATGGTCTTGAAATGCGGGCTGATGGTCTCTATCAGCGTGGGCTGCACGTAATAGCCTTCCGTATCGTCGCAGACCCCGCCGGCCAGCACCTTGGCGTCGGGCGCCGCTTTCGCGAAATTGATGCAGTTCTTTATGTTGTCGAAAGAGTTCTTGTCGATAACGGCGTTGACGAAGTTGGTGAAGTCCTCGGCGGGGCCCATCTTTATGCCTTTTATCTGCGTTACCAGGTCGTCTTTAATGGCGTTCCACACCGAGCGGGGGATGTAGGCGCGGCTGGCGGCGGAGCACTTCTGTCCCTGGTATTCGTAGGCGCCGCGCACGATGGCGCATTTCAGCGCTTCGGGGTCGCAGCTCTCGTGCGCGAAGATGAAGTCCTTGCCGCCGGTCTCGCCCACCACGCGCGGGTAGCCGCGGTATTTACTGAAGTTCCCCGTAATAGCGGCCCACATGCCGTTGAAAACGGCCGTGGAGCCGGTGTAGTGCAGCCCCATCAGGTCCCGGCTGTCTATCACCGGGTCGCCCACCTCCCCGCCGGCGCCGGGCAGCATGTTGATGGCGCCGTCCGGCAGGCCGGCCGCCTGCCACAGTTTCATAAGGAAATATCCCGAATAGACCGCCGTGGAGGCGGGCTTCCAGATAACAGTGTTGCCCATGATGGCCGGGGCTGTGGGCAGGTTGCCTGCTATGGAGGTGAAGTTGAACGGCGTCACGGCGAACACGAAGCCTTCCAGCGGCCGGTAGTTGACGTAGTTCCAACTGCCGGACGGGGAGAAGGGCTGCTGGTCGTAGATGCGCTCGGCGTAATAAGTGTTGAAGCGGTAGAAGTCCACCAGTTCGCAGGCGGCGTCGATCTCGGCCTGGTAGGGGTTCTTGGACTGCCCCAGCATGGTGGCGGCGTTGAGGGTAGAGCGCCAGGTGGTGGCCAGCAGTTCGCCGGCTTTCAGGAAAACAGCGGCCCGGGCGTGCCAGGGCATGCGGCTCCAGGTTTCCCGCGCGGCCGCGGCGGCCTGCACGGCCAGCGCTACCTCTTTCGGCCCGGCTTTGTGATAGCGGCCTATCACTTTCGTCTTCTCGTGCGGGATAACTATGTCCACCGTGCGGCCGGTGCGTATCTCCCTGCCGCCTATCATAAGAGGGATGTCTATCACCTGGCCCCTGAGTTCCTCCAGTTTTGCTTTCAGTTCGGCGCGCTCTGGCCGGCCGGGGGCGTAATCCAGCAGCGGCTCGTTGACCGGTTTGGGGATCTGGAAAATCGTGTTCATGTTGTCCTCCTGTGAAAGTTGTCCGCTGAGTTTATGGTAACAATTCGCGGCATATTAGTATAATTCATAGTATTCATGGCAGTTATGAATAAAATTCAATATGGCGCTCGACCTTTACCAGCTTAAAGCTTTCTTCGCCGTGGCGCAAACGCTCAGCTACACCGAGGCGTCCCGGCGGCTGTACCTCACCCAGTCCGCGGTCAGCCACGCCGTGGCGAAGCTGGCCCGGGGCGTAAAGGACGAATTGTTCGTGCGCGCCGGCAGCAAGCTGGCGCTGACCGAGACCGGCGCCATCCTTTATAAAACCTGCGAGGCCGTGTTCTATGAGCTGGAAAAAGCCGAGGAGCGGCGAGGGGTGGTAAAGAACAAGAACGCCGGCACCATCAGGCTGGGCGCCACGGTGGAGTTCGGCACCACGCTGCTGGTGAAATATCTGAAGGGCTTCATAAAAAGCAATCCCGGCGTGCACGTGGATTTCCAGTTCCGCCACGAGCTGCTCAAGCCGCTGCTGAACGACGAACTCGACCTTATCATAGACTGTAAAAGCCACAAAGCCGAGGGGCTGGAGAAAACGCAGCTGTTCCGCGAGGAATACGCCGTGATAGCTGCGCCTGAATTCGTGCGGGAATTCAGGATACGGCGCCCCGCCGACCTGACCGGCTGCGGCATACTGTCCATGGACAAAGCCGGGCAGTGGTGGGGGAACTTCCTCAACGCCCTGCCGCAGGCTGAACGGCCGCAGCTGAAGAACATCACGGAGCTCAACCATATACGCGCCATAATAAACGCCGCTATGGAGGGGCTGGGCGTGGGTTTCGTGCCGCGCTACTGTGTGCTGAAAGAATTGAAGGCAAAAACGCTGGTGAACGTGTTCCCGCAGCTGAAGCTGCTGGAGGATAATTTCTACGTGTACCAGAAAGTGAAAAGGGCGGGGCTCGAGCGGCACCGCCACCTGGTGGGGTACCTGAAGAACATAAAGGCCACGCAGCTGGAGCGGGCCTGAAAAAAGGAGCTGTATGAAAAAACTATTGATGTTCGGCGCGGCGCTGCTGCTGGGCGCTGAGCTGCTGGCGGGGGCGACGGCCGCTGCCGTGGATACTACGGACGCCACCAACGACTTCTACGACAACACCGATACCAGGGCGCTGGGCCTGCCGGTGCTGGAAATAGCAGGCGAGATCTCCAACCCGGGGCCGGTGGACCTCTCGAAGCTCGCCAGGCGTTACGTTATCGTAAAGGAGACCCTGCTGGACGCCGAGGGCAAGGACAAATTCACCGGCGCCTACCGCTACGACGGGTATTCGCTGTTCGACATCCTGAACCTCAGCGCGCTGGACAAGAAGAACAAAGGCGAGTTCCCGCCCATAATAGACCTTTATGTGGAAGTGGAGAACAAAAGCGGCGAGAAAGTAGTTTTCAGCTGGGGCGAGCTCTACTACCCGGTGAACCTGCACAAAATAATCGTGGCCACCGAAGTTTCGCGCATAGTGCCTTCCAAGACCAAGGACCTCTGGGCGCTGCCGGAGGCGCCGCGGCTGGTGGCGGCCAACGATCTGGTTACTGAAAGGAACATTTCCAGCCCCGTTAAGATCACCGTCAGGTCGTATCCCCGGTCCTTCCCTGTGGAAAAAGGTATGTCGCCCATGTATTCGCCGGTCGTAAAACTATTCTCCGGAGTGGAGAAAGTGGGAGAGCTGGCTGACTACCCCGCCGGGCTGAACACCAATACTTTCAACACTATCTTTTACGGCCGCGGCAAAGGCATACACAGCACCTCGCCTTTCACCGGCGTGACGCTGAAAGACGCGCTGAAGCCGTATTACCCGTTCAACCGCGCCAACCTGCGTGCCGGCCTGTTCTGCGTGGCGGCGAAGGACGGCTACCGCTCGGCGGTCTCCTACTCGGAGCTCTTCAACCGCAACGACCAGCAGGAGTTCCTGCTGGTGAAGTCGGCCCCTGACGCGGACGGCGGCCTGTTCAGCCTGTTCCCCGCCCCCGACTTCTTCTCGGACCGCGCGATAAGGGCGATAGCGGAGATACATTTCGGCGACTGAAAAATACGGCGGCCGCCGGGTTTTTGCCGGCGGCGCGCCATTTGATATCATAAACGTATGGTCGTGAAATATTTTTAAAGAGGTTCCCCTGATGAAACATCTGAAAATGGTTGTTCCCGCGGCACTGGCCGCGCTGCTGGTTTTCGGCTGTCAGAACAAGCCCGCTACGCAGAGCTTAGTGCGCCTGGCTACCACCACCAGCGTGCAGGATACCGGCCTGCTGGACGTGCTGACCGACGCTTTCCAGAAGGACGGCAAATACAAACTGCAGGCCATAGCAGTGGGTTCCGGCCAGGCCCTGCAGCTGGGCCGCACCGGCGAGGCCGACATCCTGTTCGTGCACAGCCCCGAAGACGAGGCGCAATTCGTGGCAGAAGGCTTCGGCACCGACCGCACCACGTTCATGCATAACGATTTCGTGATCCTCGGCCCCGCCGCCGATCCCGCCAAGGTGAAGGGCGAGAAAAAAGCAGCCGACGCTTTTAAAAGGATAGCGGCCGCGAAAGCGGTGTTCGTTTCCCGCGCCGACCAGTCGGGCACCAATAAAAAAGAGCTGAAGCTCTGGGATGAGGCGAAAGTAAAACCGGCCAAAGACAAATACATCGAGGCCGGCCAGGGCATGGCCGCCACGCTGACCATGGCCGACGAAAAGAAAGCCTATGTGCTGGCCGACCGGGCCACCTATCTTTCGATGCGGAAGACCCTCGGGCTGGTCATAGTCTGCGAAGGCGGCGAGAACCTCATAAACCGCTACAGCCTGATACTGGCGAACCCCGCCAAGTTCCCCAAAGTTAACGCCGCCGGCGCGCAGGCTTTCTTCGATTACGTGCTCTCCGTTCCGGCCAAAGAAATGATAGAGAAGTTCGGCCTGGAGAAATACGGTCAGCAGCTGTTCTTCTACGACTACGCCGTAAAATAAGCGTAAAGGGGTTCAATGGGCTTCATCGCGGAGGGCTTCCAGCAAGCCCTGCATCTGATCTTTTCCGGCAACGCCGAGATCTTCGCCATAGCGCGGCTGTCGCTGGCCGTATCCGTACTGGCCACGGCGGCGGCCGTGCTGACGGGGGTGCCGCTGGGCAGCTGGATAGCCGTAAAGAAATTCCCGCTTAAGAAGTTCCTGATAGCGCTGGTCAACACCGGCATGGGCCTGCCCCCGGTGGTGGCCGGCCTGGTGGTAATGCTTTTCCTCGCCCGCAGCGGCCCGCTGGGTTTCCTTAACTGGCTGTACGCCCCGGCGGGCATGATACTGGTGCAGTTCATCATAGCGCTGCCCATCATCACCGCGCTGTCCGTGTCGGCCATGCAGAGCGTGGACCCCAAATTCTACCAGCAGGTGCTTACGCTGGGCGCCAGCGACTGGCAGGCCATCAGGGTCTGCCTTAAGGAAATACGCCTGACCGTACTGGCGGCGGTGATAGCCGGCTTCGGCCGCCTGGTGGCCGAGGTGGGGGCGGTGATGATAGTGGGCGGCAATATCCGCCACCAGACCCGGATGCTGACCACCGCCACCGTGATGGAAACCAATATGGGGAATTTTGACATCGCAATAGCCCTTGGCCTGATACTTTTGACTTTAAGTTTCGCGGTTAACCTTACGCTCACGCTCATACAGCAAAAGAAGGCGGGGCCGCTATGATAAAGCTTTCCAATCTGCGCCTGGGCTTCGACACCGGCTTCAGCCTGGCCGTGGACGCGCTGAACATCCGCGAGGGCGAAGTGTTCGCCATCATCGGGCCCAACGGGGCCGGCAAGACCACGCTGCTCAACGCCATGGCGCTGCTCCGGGAGCCCGTCTCCGGAAGGCTGGAGATAATGGGGCGCGACGCGCTGGCCACGGCCAATAAAATGTTCCTGCGCCGGGCCATGGCGGTGGTGTTCTCGCAGCCTTACCTGACCAGCGATACTGTCTATGACAATGTGGCGCTGCCGCTGAAGCTGCGGGGGGGAAAGGATCCCGCGGCGGTGGACGAGGCGCTGGAACTCTTTAAAATTACACATCTGAAGGCCCGCAACGCCCGCACGCTTTCGCAGGGCGAGAGCCACCGCGCGGCGCTGGCCCGCGCTTTCGTGACGCGCCCGAAGCTGGTGCTGCTGGACGAGCCTTTCTCCAGTCTGGACGAGCGCGTGAAAGATTCCGTAGTCCGAGACCTGCGCAAAGTTATAAAGGCCACCGGAGCGGCCGTTGTTTTTGTGACGCAGGACCAAAACGGCGCACTGACGCTGTGCGATACCCTAGCCGTGCTGGTTAACGGCAAAATCCTTCAGCAAGGCGAACCGCAGGATGTTTTCTCCCGGCCGGTTTCGGCCGAGGTAGCCGATTTCGTGGGCGTGGAGACCATACTGCCTGGCAGAGTAGTTTCACAGCAGGATAACCTTTGCGCGGTGGAGGCCGGCGGCCTGACGCTGCAGGCGGTGTCGGATTGCGCGCCCGGGGACGATGTGTTCGTCTGCATACGGCCGGAAGCCGTATCCGTATCTTTGGGCGCGGACGCCGGCGGACGGCGCAATAATTTCAAGGCGAAGGTGGTAGCGGTGGCGCCGTGGGGCCTTGAGTATAAAGTGGAGTTGGATTGCGGCTTTACCCTGCAGGCCGCGGTCACTAAACAACTGGTGGACGGGTTGGGGCTAAAACCGGAAGCGCGGGTATACGCCTCGTTCAAAGCTACAGCGCTGCATTTGATAAAGAGGGCCATATGATAAGTTTCGAAGAAGCCGTCGCTGCCGTTCTGAAGAACACTTCCGTACTGCCGCCGGCGACGATACGCCTCGAAGACGCGGTGGGGCGCGTGCTGCTGGAAGACGTCCGCTCCGGCATAGAGATGCCGCCGTTCGATAAGTCGGCCGTGGACGGCTACGCCGTGCGCGCCGCCGGCCTGGCCAACGGCCGCGAGCTGCGCTGCACCGGGATCATACAGGCCGGTGAGGATTTTAAGGGCAGAACGGGGCCCGGCGACTGCGTGAAGATAATGACCGGCGCGCCGGTGCCCGCCGGCGCGGACGCGGTGGTGATGGTGGAATACACTTCCGAACGGGACGGGGCGGTGAAATTCGAGGACGGCATAAAAAAAGGCGCGAATATAGCCTTGCGCGGCGAGGATATAAAGAAAGGGCAGAAGGTGCTGCCGCGCGGCACTGTGATAGCCGTTTCCCACATAGCCGCGCTGGCCGCCGTGGGCCGCAGCCACGTTAAGGCCGGGGCGCTGCCGGCGGTGGCGCTGATAAATACCGGCGGGGAAATAGTGCCGCCCGGCACGAAACTGGGCAGGAACCGGATCTACAACAGCAACGGACCTATGCTTGCGGCCATGCTTAAGACCGACGGGATCATTGCCGCGCCGGTGATAGTCCGGGACGACGCGCAAAAACTGAAGGCCGCCATAGCGAAGGCCCTCAAGGCCGACATCGTGCTTATTTCCGGCGGGGTGTCCATGGGGGACTACGATCTGGTGCCTGCGGTGCTGAAAAGCCTGGGCGTGAAGGCCGTGTTCCACAAGGTGCGGGTGCGGCCCGGCAAGCCTATGTTCTTCGGCGTGAAAGGCCGGACCCTGGTTTTCGGCATACCCGGCAACCCGGTGGCCAATTTCATGGCTTACCTGGCCTATATACGGCCGGTCATACGCAAGATGGGCGCCCGCGCCGACTGCGCGCCGCAATTCCTGGCCGGCACCTGCTCCGCCGCTTTCGAGCCCCGGACACCGCGCCGTGCCCTGGTGCTGTCTACGGTGCGCGCGAAAACCGGGTATTCGCTGGCCGGGGTTCCCAGCAACGGTTCCGCCGACATCCTTGCCCTGGCCGCGGCCGACGGCTTCACGATGATAAAAGAAGGCGGGGCCGTGAAAAAGAACGGAAAGGCCAAGTTCATTTCATGGCGGTAGAATATTTAAGGATCTCCCTGACCGACAGATGCAACCTTAACTGCGTCTACTGTACGCCGCTGGAAAAACAGGGCTTCCTGCCGCACGGCGACCTGCTGCGCCACGAGGAGCTGACCCGCGCCGCCGCGGCCTTCGTGCGGGCCGGCGTGAAGAAGATACGCCTTACCGGCGGCGAGCCGCTGCTGAAGAAGAACATCCTGGAACTGGTGCGCATGGTGCGGGCCATCCCCGGCCTGCAGGAACTGGCGCTGACCACCAACGGCCTGCTGCTGGGCGAACTGGCAGGCGGCCTGCGCGCAGCCGGCCTCGACAGCGTGAACATCAGCCTGGACAGCCTGACGCCTGCAACTTTCAGGGAGATCACCGGTTCGGACGGGCTGGATAAAGTGCAGGGCGCAATAACAAAGGCCCTCTCCGCCGGTTTTGCCGGTGTAAAAATGAACGTGGTCCTGATGAAAGGAATAAACGACGGCGAGGCGGCCGACTTCGCCAGGCTGTCCGTGGACCGCCCGCTGGAGGTGCGTTTTATAGAGTTCTTTCCGACCAATAAACGGTCAGACAGGCTTAAGGACGCATTGTTCACTACAGCCGAAACCATGAAAAGGATCGAGCAAGCCCTGGGCCCGCTGACGCAGGTCCCGGCGGCCGCGGGCAGCGGCCCGGCCCGGACCTATTCGCTGGCCGGCGCCAGGGGGAAGATAGGCTTCATAAGCGGCCGCAGCGACTATTTCTGCGGAAGCTGCAACCGCGTGCGCATGGACTGCACGGGCAAGGTCTATCCCTGCCTGTTCTCGCCGGCCACGCACGACCTGCGCGAACTGCTGCGCGGCGGGGCTGAAGACGTCGCCCTGACCGGGTATATTAAAAAGATATTCGCGGTGAAAGCCGATTACAAAAGAGACTCCGCCTCCGCCGGGCATATAGAAATGAGCAGTATGGGCGGATGAGAAAAAGGGGCTGCTTTTTCCGGTGAAGAAAAAGCAGTCTGCTTACGTTATTAATTTACCAGCTGGTGGACTTCGGCGGGACCGGCGCAGCCTTTGAATTCCATTTTGCCCAGGCTGCGGTAGGCGAAGTCCGCCCGGGTCTTCTCCTGGACCGCCGAGGAAACGTAGACCGCGCCGGCGGGGGCTTTGCCCTGCAGCCGGGAAGTGAAATTCACCGTGCCGCCCATTACCGTGTAATCCATGCGGGATTCGGAGCCTACGTTGCCGGCTATCACGGTGCCGCAGTGCACGCCTATGCCCACGCCCAGGGTCTTTTCTCCCGCGGCGGCCTGCCCGGCGTTGAAGCGCGCTATTTCCTCCTGCATCTCGGCGGCGCAGGTCACCGCGCGCTTTTCCGCGTCGGGCTGGTCGAAGGGGTCGTTGAAGACCACTATCAGCGCGTCGCCCACGAATTTATCCAGCGTGCCGTTGTGCTTGAACACGATGTCCACCATGCGGCGGAAGTAGGCGTTGAGCAGCTTAAGCAGCTTCTCAGGTTCCATGGCCTCCGACATCGGGGTGAAGCCGCGTATATCCGAGAAAAGGATGGCCACGTGTGTGCGCCGGCCCGCCTGCATTATGGCGCCGCCGTCGGGCGAGTCCAGTATCTGCCGCGCCACCTGGTGCGAAACGTAGCGCAGCAGCGCGTTCTCGGCCAGTTCCCTGCGTACCAGGCTGTCCGCGAATTTACACACCAGCCCGCGCATCTTCCTTACCACGTAGCCCACTATCATGCCCATCACCAGCATGGCCAGTATATGTATGCCGGCCGCGTAGGTGGAGACCGGCCGTATGTTCGGGTTCCCGAACGAGCACCACCATACCGCCGCGTAGCCCGCCGCCGAAAGCCCCGTGACGGTAAATATGGCCCGCCTGCTGTAGCGCAGCGCCGACTGCGCTATCAGGAGGTAATAGAGGGAGATCAGCGGGCCGCTGTTGGCCTCCAGCGCTATTATTATGAAGGTCAGGAAAAGCACATCCACGCCGGTGGAAACGTATTTCATCCACCGCGCGTAAGCCGCCCTGAGGTTCACCCGGAACCAGGCGGCGAAAGCGAAGACCTCCCAGACCGCCAGCGTCCAGAGGGTGCGCCTGTGTATGCCCGGTTCCACGGCGCCCAGGAGATGGTAATTTACCAGCTCGTCCGCGAAAAAAACCGCGATAGCGGCCAAACGGATGATGTTGACTTTCTGCTCGCCCGACTTTTCCTCTTCGGCGAACAGATCGTTTATTTTAGCGCTGGTCATATGCGCGCGGCGTGCTGCCGCGACAGGTATTATTATAACCTTAGCCAAGCCGCGCGCGCAACCCGGGGGCGGAGCGGCGGCCGCGACGGTGCGGCAGGCTGGTTTTATTTGTTTTGTGTCTGGGCCTTGACAAGTCAAATTCCCTCTGTTATACTCGATATGCAGTACTGATCTCTTTAGTGTGCGCCGGCAGTGTAGTGTGCGGTCGAGCTGGTCTCGGTGCGGTGCGGCGAAGTGTGGTTGGGCTTCGGGGATCTGCCCCGGCCCCGGCGCGGTTCCCCGGTCCGCAGCCCGCTCTAGGCGGGGCGGTTCCCCCGGGGCTCCCGGTTCCCGCGGCCAGCGTTGTGCGGCGCGGTTCCCGGGCGGATGGTCCGGCCCCCCGGCGCGTTTTGAGCGCCTAAGGTCCCCCGGCCCCTCCCAAGCGAGTCCGGCCTGTGTGCCGAGTGAAGAGCCCCCGCCTACGGGGGCTCTCGCTTTTAGGGCAGGAGAAATTATGTGGCGGACGCTGGCCATAGGGACGCTGTCCTTCCCTTTCACGGCGCTTACCTTTATTATAGGCTGGGCGGCCAAAGACCTGCGCACGGGCGTGCTGGCCGGCGCGGTGGTCTTTACCGTGTTCTTTGTCGCCGCGCTGGTCAGCCTGTTCGTCATTAAAACCTACAGCTACGCGGACGCCGCGCTGCCGCTGGTCTTCTCGGTGCTGTGGTCGGCGGCGCTGGTCCCGCTCAGCTTCGGGGCCGGCCTGTTCTCGGCGCCCGCCTTTATGGGGGCGGCATTGCTGCTGGGCGTCTGCATGGCGGCGGCGAAACGCTGCGCCACGGACAAACGCTGGCTGCTGTTCCCAGCCGTGGTCTTCCTTTACGAGATGCTGCCCCTGAACATCCCGGGCCAGTTCGACGATATGTTCGCGCTGGCCGGTTCGGCCGGGTATACGCTGACGCTGCTGCTGCGCCGCGCGCTGCCGCAGCTGCTCAAGGAGCTGGTCCAGCGAAAGAACGCGGCGCGCGGCCGGGATAACTGAAGGCCCGCGGGATTTTACTATACTATCCTTTTCGGAAAACTCTGTCAGGGAGCGGTTCAAATGAAAACGATAATGGCTCTGCTGCTGCTGCTCGCCCCCGGTTTCGCCGGCGCCAAGGACGGCGCCGGTTCCAATGTCTATAAAGCCCTGGTCGGCGAACTTCTGAAGAACTGCGAAGGCGCGGATAAAAAGATCGCCGTCACCAATTTCAACTACATTGACGAGCGGGTGTCGAGGGACGGGAACATCGTTTCCGAAAGGGTCACCACCGAACTGGTGAAGCTCAGGAAGTTCAGGGTCACGGAGCGCAAGGAGATAGAGAAAGTGTTCGGCGAACTGAAGCTGCAGCGCTCCGGAGCTATAGATGCCGATTCCGTGAAAAGCATCGGGAAAATGCTGGGCGCCGATTGGATAATCCTGGGCACGCTGGCCGACCTGCCCGGCCGCCAGATAGAGGTTAACGCCCGCCTGGTGGGGGTGGAATCCGGCGAGATAATAAACGCCGGCGCCGCGAAAATAAAAAAGGACTGGCGCGATAAAGTAAAGAAGGACATCACGGAAGACGAGGACCTGCGCGAGAGCGGCGACCTGCAGGAATACGATAAGGCCATTTTCAAGTACATGGACGGGAAGACCGGCAAAAAGACCGGCCTCGGCGCGGCGCCGAAACCGGCCTCCGACTGAAAACAGATGAAAGCCGTTATAGCGGATATCACGGCGCTGGCAGTTGACGCCATAGTGAACGCGGCCAATACAAGGCTGTTGGGCGGCGGCGGCGTGGACGGCGCCATACACAGGGCGGCCGGGCCGGGGCTGCTGGCGGAATGCCGCGGGCTGGGCGGCTGCAGGACCGGCGAGGCCAGGCTTACCGGCGGCTATGAACTGCCCGCTAAACACGTGATACATGCCGTCGGGCCGGTCTGGCACGGCGGCGGGCGAGGCGAGGCGGAGCTTTTAAGCGGCTGCTACCGCAGCTCGCTGGAGATAGCGCTGGAAAAAGGCTTTAAGTCCATTGCTTTCCCGTGCATCAGTACCGGAGTTTACGGCTATCCCGCCAGGGAAGCCGCGGAGATAGCAGTTAGAACGGCGCGCGAATTCGTGCAGGGGACCGGCTATAAAGGTGAAATTATTTTCTGCTGTTTTTCGCCTGGCGACCTGGACCTGTACGCGGCTCTCCTGAAATAGGAATTTATTTCCCGCTCACCGCTTTTACCGCGGCCTCCGCGGCCTTTACCAGCAGGGCCAGCGGCAGCGACGGAGGGACCTGCCGGCCTGGTTTTTCCAGTACCGCCATTTCAGTGGCGAGCGGCAGGTGGATGAAAGCGAACCGGGCTTTATGCCCGCCGGCGGTTATGGCGTGCATGGCCTCGTACATAAGGTGGTTGCAGACGTAAGCTCCGGCGTGGTTGCTCACATAGGCCGGTACGCCGGCCCCGCGCACGGCGGCCGCCGTCTTCAGCGGGTCGGAATTCACGAAATAAGCGGCCGGGCCGCCGGCCTTGATCTTTTTTCCTTCCGGCCGGTAACCCGAGTTGTCCTTTATGCCGTAGTCCTGTATGTTCAGCGCGAACCTTTCCACGCGCACCGAGGTTTCCCCGGCGGCAAGCCCCAGGGAGACGATCATGTCCGGCCTGACGGCCGCGGTCAGCGCCGCTAGCCTGCGCCCTACGGCTTTGCCGCTCACCGGGAGTTTCGCTTTATGCAGCGCGCAGCCCGGGAACGCGCCGGGCCTGAGCAGTTTCATCACTTCCAGCGCGGGATTGGCCTTGCGGCCTGCAAAAGGTTCGAAAGCGGTGATCAGTATTTTTTTCTTCATGCCCATATTATACAGTTGTTCCCGGCGCGAATTCCCGCGCTGCGCGGCGCGGCCGGTAGCGTTTCCCTGTTTTTATTGTAGAATTCCATATAGTTGTTTATGGCATAGGTTTTTGCGCGTTGTTTAAGCGGGCTAGGATATTACGGAGGGACACAATGGAAGAGAACACCAGCAGCAACCCGGTTCCTGAACAGCAGCCGGGGCAGGCGCCCAAACCTGAGGCGGCCCCGGTACCCGTCCCGCCGGCGGTATGTCTGAATACCCGGCTCTGGCTGAAGGTGGTGGCCGCCCTTTACGCGCTGTCCCTGTTCGCGGCCGCGGCCGTGATCTCTAAGGCCGACGCCGCCCGCAAGGTGAAACCCGGCGAGATGGATATTTCTAAATTTACCGGCCTGGTGCAGAGCAAGAAGGACGCCGTGGCCGTGATCCCGCTCTACGGCGTGATCTCGCAGGGCTCCTCTTCCAGGTCCTGGGAGCACGGCAGCCAGCAGATAGCCAAGCGCATCCGGGCCATGTCCGAGAAAAAAGAGGTGAAGGCCATACTGCTGGACATTAATACCCCGGGCGGCTCCGTGGGCGCGGTGCAGGAGATCTACTCGGCGATACTGCGCGCCAAGCGCGAGACGAAGAAACCTTTCATCGCGCGCTTCGGCGAGGTGTCGGCCAGCGGCGGCTACTATGTGGCGGCCGCCTGCGATACCATCATCGCGCAGCCCGGCACCATCACCGGCTCCATAGGCGTTATTTTCAGCGTGAGCAATTTCGAAGGCCTGATGAAGAAAGTGGGCATGAAGAACGAGGCCATAAAATCCGGCAAGTTCAAGGACATCGGCTCGCCCATGCGCGACATGACCCCCGAGGAGCGCAAGGTCCTGCAGGGCATGATAGACGACTCCTACGCGCAGTTCGTGGCGGCGGTGGCCGA
>JAPLKJ010000277.1 GCA_026388125.1 Elusimicrobiota bacterium | reverse complement strand
TATCTATCGCTTCAACGAACTCCCGGAGCATCTCCAGGAAGCCAGGGGCATAAGGCTGCTCGGCGCGGCGGACAAACCGCTGCTTTTCACCAATCCCCTTCTGGACACCGCCCTTGAAAGCACGGAGGAAACCAAAACCTTCGCGCTGGACAAGGACGGCAATTTAAAAGGGACCATCGCCGCCCGCTTTGCCGGCAACCCGCAGGCCGCCTGGCGGAGAATGAAGGACTATAAAAAGGACGACCTGGACAAAGCCATGGAGCAGTACGCCCACAACCTGCACCCGCAGGCCGTCCTTGAGAAGTACACGCTTGAGAATCTCCCGGACCTTTCAAAGGACATAGATTATTCCATGTCCGTCGGCATAAAGAACTACGCCATGAAGGCCGGCAAGTACATGATCCTTAAATTGCCGGGGCTGAGCTACTCGGCCACCGACACCGGCCAGACCGAGCGGGAACTGCCGCTTTTCTGGTACGCGCGCTCGCGCAGCGCCGGAAGAACGGCCATTACCCTGCCGGAAGGCTATGCCGTCTATTACACGCCGAAAGACATCGCGCTGGACGCGGCCGGCCAGAAATACTCGGCCGGCTATAAAGTCAACGGGAACATTCTGTCTTTTTCCGAGGAATTGAGGCGCGAAGGAACGGAAATACCGGTTGCGGACTACGCGAAGTACAAAGCGTTCAAAGAAGCGCTGGCGCAATTTTCGGAGAACTGGATAGTGCTGGAAGCGAAGTAACGTTAAAAAAAGAAAAAGGGAAGAGAAAGGGGACAGGCTACTTTAAAAAAGTAGCCTGTCCCCTTTTTAATCGTTATTACGAATACCGGCGGGCTGCTATCCCGCGGCGCCGAATTTTAAAAGTATCCCCAACTGGAACAGCCAGCCTGAAAGGTCCAGCGCGGCCGGCGCGGCGACATTATGCCCGGGGGTAACTTTCAAAGACTTCATTATGAGGTCGTCCAGCGAGGCCACCAGCGAGATCTTCCTGCCGAAAGTAAAAGAGACACCTGCGACCAATCCCGCACCCGGCGATATGGAAAGGTCCTCTGGCTTTGTAGCTTTCCCGACCCAGGAGGGAGCTATGTAGATAACGCCTGCATGAGGCCCGAGAGTGGTCAGGCGGCCAGTCTTGAACCTGAAAGCCGCGTCGCTCACCAGGGTATAACCAAGCATTCCTCCGGCGGTCATCAGGCCGAAGCCGCCGGTAAGGTCAAGGCGCATCGAAGGCTTATCGAACGCCACCCCGGCCTTGACCGTTGGTATATACATGAAGGGATACATCGTGGCGTCGGTATAAACGACCCCGGGCCCGTCCGTCCTCTTAACGGTAAACCCTCTGAGCCCGCGGGCCATGCCGAACGAGCCCGGCTCGATGTCCAGAACGGGACTTTTCGCGCCGGTGGAACGCTTCGGGGATTGCGCCAGGGCGCTGCCGGCGGATATTAAGACCGTCAGCGCCGGAAGCAGGATCAGATTCTTCATTTAGTTGTCAGACCTTTCCTGTATACTTGAACGCGGGCGCCGCTAATTATCCCCCAGCAGGCCGCTGTGACGCAGCAGCGCTTTGGGGCTGGGGGAGCGCCCCCTGAAAGCCTTAAAAACCTCGGCCGGGTGTACGCTGCCGCCCAGCGCCAGCACCGTATCCCTGAACCGGATCCCCGTCCGCGCCAGCGCCTCGGGGTCCTCCAGGCCGGCCTCCTCGAAAGCTTCGAAAGCGTCGGCGCTCAGCACTTCCGCCCATTTGTAGCTGTAATAGCCCGCGGCGTAAGCGCCGGCGAAAATATGGGAGAAAGAGCACAGGAACCGGTCCTCCGCCAGCGGCGGTATCACTGCGGTCTTTTCGGCCACCTCTTTTTCTATGGCCTTGATATCCGGCTTTCCCGCGGTGTGCAGCGCCATGTCGGTCAGCGCAAAGCCCAGCTGCCGCAGCATTATCATGCCCGCCCGGTAGGAACGCGCGGCCTTTATTTTTTCGAAAGTTTTCTCTGGCAGCGTCTCGCCGGTCTTATAGTGCTTGGCCAGAGCGAGCAGCGTGGCTTTATGATAGCACCAGTTCTCCATGAACTGGCTGGCCAGCTCGATGGCGTCCCACTCTACGCCGCTGGTGCCGGCCACATCGGGGTAGCCTACGGCGGTAAGCATATGCTGCAGGCCGTGCCCGAACTCGTGGAACATCGTATTGGTCTCGTCGAACGACAGCAGGGAGGGCTTCTCACCCACCGGCGGCGTGAAATTGCAGGTCAGGGTGGCCACGGGGATCCTTAGCCCGGCCGGCGAAACCCTGCGGCCGACCACGGTGTTCATCCAGGCGCCTCCGCGCTTGTTCTCGGGGCGCGAATACGCGTCCAGGAAGAACGAGGCGATATGTTCTTTCGCCCCGTCGAAGACCTTGAAGAACCGCACGTCCGGGTTCCAGGTCCTGGCCTCGCCGTCGGCCGGCTCTATGGTGACGCCGAACAATTTATGCGTTACGGCGAACATGCCCCGCAGCACCTTCTCCAGCGAGAAGTACGGCCGCAGCTCGTCGTCGGTGTAGCCGAATTTCTTCTCCTCCAGCCGCTTGGCCCAGTAGGACACGTCCCACTGGTTCAGCCCTCCGGCGTGGCCGGCGGCGTTGGCGAAGGCGGTTACTTCCTTCAGCTCCTTTTTGGCCGGAGCCAGCGAAGCCTGCCGCAGCTGCTCCAGCAGTTCCGTGACCTCGCCTGCGCTTTTAGCCATCTTAGTGGCCAGCGAAACCGCCGCGAAATTCCCGTAGCCGAGCAGCGCGGCCTTTTCCCGGCGCAGCCTGAGTATTTCCTCCATCAGCGGGGTGTTGTCCCTGCCGCCTGAGGAGGCCCGGGAGATGAAAGCCCGGTAAAGATCCTCGCGCAGCGCGCCCGAGCGGCCGAACTGCATGAAAGCCACGTACACCGGCGCGTCAAGGGTAAGCAGCCAGGGCCCGTTGGCCGGGTCGGGCCGCGCGGGCGGGTTCTGCCGGGCATAGGAATGCGCCAGCATTTCCTTTATGGAATCTGTCAGCCCTTTCACATCGGCCGGCGCGGTCAGGGTCAGCCTGAATTCTTTGGTGGCGTCCAGCACGTTATTGTTGTATTTCGTAGAAAGCTGCGAGAGCTCTTCCGCTATCTTGTTGAAGCGTTCCTTTTTTTCTCCGGCCAGCGCTATGCCGGACAGCTCGGCCGAAAGGATGCGCTGCTCGACGGACCGCCGCTGGCCGAGGTCCAGTTTCCCCCATTCTGGGCCGTTCTTTACCGCCAGCAGCTTCGCGTACAAAGCCGCGGACTGCTCTACCTTCAGGCCCAGGGCCACCATCCGCGGCTGAGCTGCCTGGAAGGCTTCCCGGAGGGCCGGGGAATTGCGCACCGCGTTAAGGTGGGCTACGGGCGACCAGACCCGGGTGAACCACTCTTCCAGCGTGTTCAGCTCTTCCACCAGCGTGGCCCACGTAGGCGGCCTGGGCTCGGCCTCGATGACGGCCAGCCCTTTTTCAACCTCTTCGGCCATTTTCGCTACGGCCTCCGCCACGTGTTCCGGCCGTATCTCGTCGTACCTGGGCAAAGCCGCGCCGGACAGCAAAGGGTTCATGATATTTCCTTTTCCCGCGGGAGCTCAGCGCTTGTTCCAGTCCAGCGCCTTTATTCTTTTTATCGCGTCGGCCAGCACCGGCTCGGGCTCCGTGAGCGAGAACCTTACATAGCCCTCGCCGTATCTGCCGAAGCCGGAACCGGGCGCCGCCAGGAGCGAAATGCGCTCCAGCATCAGGCAGACGGCGTCGAGGGACCCGGTCTTCACCGGGGGTTTGGCCCAGATGAAGCAGCTGCCTTCGGGTTCGGCGAAGCGCCAGCCGCATTCTTTAAGGCCGCGGCTGAAGGCCGCCGCCCTGAGCCTGAACCGTTCCCTTATGCCGGGCACTATTTTATCGTGGTTCCTGAGGGCGTAAGCCACGGCGTTCTGCACGGCGTTGAACTGGCCGGAATCGATGTTCTCTTTAAGCTGGTTGAGCGCGCACACCAGCTTGCTGTTGCCCACCACCCAGCCGGCGCGCCAGCCCGCCATGCAGTAGGTCTTGGAGGCCGAATAGAACTCCACCGCCACGTCCCGGGCCCCGGGCGCCGAAAAAATGCTGGGCGTGGGCTTGCCGAAATAGAGCTCGCAGTAAGCGGCGTCCTGCGCTATTATTATTTCGTTCTTCCTGGCCCACCGCACCAGCTCCTTGAAGAAAGCCGTGGTCACGCCGGCCCCGGTGGGGTTGTTGGGATAATTAATGAAGAACAGTTTCGTCCTGTCCACTATCTTCTGCGGGATCTTCCCCAGGTCGGGCAGGAAATCGTTCTTCTCTTCCAGCGGCACGTCGTGCATGCGCCCCCCTGAAAGGATAACGCCGGTCCTGTAGGTGGGATAGGTGGGGTCCGGGATAAGGCAGTAATCCCCCTCGTTCAGCACCACCAGCGGCAGGTGCGCTATGCCTTCCTTGGAGCCCACCAGCACCGAGATCTCCTTATTATGGTCGAACACCTGGCCATGCCGTTTTTTATGCCATTCGGCCGCGGCCTTGCGCAGGTTCTCGTTGCCCTTGGTATTGGGGTAGCGGTGGTTGACGGCGTTGCGCGTTTCGTTCACCGCGCAGTCCACTATCCCGCTGTGAGTAGGGATATCGGGGTCGCCCACCGCCAGGCTTATGATCTTCTTCCCCTTCGCCCTTTCCGCTTTTTCCCTGCGGTAAAGTTCCTCGAAAAGGAAAGGCTTGAAGCATTTAAGTTTTTCGCTCAGTTCTATTTCCATGGATCTCCTCGCGCCGTACGCTACCGGTCCTCCAGCGAGCAGCAGACCGCCTGCGGGTCTTTGCGCTCCGCGGCAAGCAGCGCCCTGTCCTTGGTGAAAATTATCAGCTGCCAGCCGGTCTTCTGCCGGAAATATTTAAGCAGGTCCAGCGCGGCCGCCCGGCGCCCCTCGTCCAGCTCGGAGAAGGGGTCGTCGAGCAGCAGCAGGCCCGGCGCGGCCGCGCGGGCGGCGGCGGCGAGGGTAAGCCGGGCCGC
Organism: Elusimicrobiota bacterium; assembly: GCA_026388125.1. Lineage (GTDB taxonomy): Bacteria > Elusimicrobiota > Elusimicrobia > Elusimicrobiales > UBA9959 > UBA9959. The sequence continues at coordinate 227 of JAPLKJ010000277.1, read as the reverse complement.
CAGCATGAAGCAGTCGCGGGTGCCGGAGGAAAGCTGGTCCAGCGCGCGCATGGCGCCGCCGGCGTCCTTGAGCGTCACGCTCTCCAGCGCCAGGCTGCCTATCTGCAGGTCGGAGGCCGGCAGCACCCGGGCCAGCATCGCGCCCACCTCGCGCGCCAGCCCCGCGAACTTGCGCGAGGAATCCGCCTCTATTTCCCGGTAGACGGCGGCCGCCAGCTCCGCGCCGG
>JAPLKJ010000263.1 GCA_026388125.1 Elusimicrobiota bacterium | reverse complement strand
CGCGACGGCACGTCGCTCTCGGTGATGGAGCTCATCTACAAGATGATCACCGAAAGCGACAATACCGCCACCAGGATGCTGATAGATTACGTAGGCATGCCCTACCTGGACGAGGCTTTCAGAAAACTGGGGCTGGTGCACACCAATATTTCCATGGAAGGAATGAGCCTCGCCTCCGGCCGCATAGCGCACGAGAACTACACCACCGCGCGGGAAATGGCGGAGATGCTGGAGAAGATCTACGCCGGGGAGCTGATAAGCCGGGAGTCCAGCGAGTTCATGCTGGACGTGCTGAAGCACAACAAAAGCCGCAGCCGCCTGCGCAAAGGCCTGCCGCTGGGCTGGGAGATAGGCCACAAGACCGGCCTGCTCAGGAAGGCCTGCCACGACGCCGGCATAGTGTTCTCCCCGCGCGGCGATTACGTTATCGTGGTGCTGACCTCGGAAGTGCCGGATTATTCGAGCGCGAAAAAATTCATCGCCCGCGTGGCCAGCCTGACCTACAAGTATTACCGCATCGAAGCCGACTTCGCTCAGTCCCGCGCCGCCGACACCAGCTCCGTGAGGTCCCTGTAAGGCTCGGCCCGGCGGATGACTATCTTTATGAAAAAACTTGAACTGCTGGCCCCGGCCAGAGACCTGGATACCGGCATTGACGCCGTGAACTGCGGCGCGGACGCCGTCTACATAGGCGCCGAACATTTCGGCGCGCGCGCCGGCGCCGCCAACACCGTGACCGACATAGGCAGATTGGCCGCCCACGCCCACAAGTACCGGGCAAAGGTCTATGCCGCGGTCAACACCGTACTGACCGATGAAGAGCTGCCGCGCGCCCAGAAGCTTATAACCAGCCTCTGGGAAGCCGGCGCCGACGGGGTCATCATCCAGGACATGGGCCTGCTCGAGACGAACCTGCCCCCGATCCCGCTGATAGCCAGCACCCAGACACACAATACCACGCCGGAAAAAGTGCTGTTCCTGGAGAAGGTCGGCTTCAAGCGGGTGATACTGGCACGCGAGCTAACGCTCGAGGAAATAAAGGCCATACGGGCCAAAACCACCGTTGAGCTTGAATTTTTCGTGCACGGGGCGCTGTGCGTAGCCTACAGCGGCCAGTGCTACCTGAGCCAGGAGCTGGGCGGCCGGAGCGGCAACCGCGGCGACTGCGCCCAGCCCTGCCGCAAGCCCTACCGGCTGTCGGACGCCGCCGGCGAGACCATCGAGGCGAACAAGCACCAGCTGTCGCTCAAGGACCTTAACCTTTCGCGCCGGCTCGGCCACCTGGCGGCGGCCGGGATAACCTCCTTCAAGATAGAAGGCCGGCTTAAGGACCGGGCCTATGTGCGCAACGTAGTTTCCCTGTACCGCCGGGAGCTGGACAAACTGATCGAGAAAAAAGGCTACGCGCGCGCGTCCGCGGGAAAAAGTTTCACCGCGTTCACGCCCGATCCCGCCAAGACCTTCAACCGGGGCTATACCGAATACTTCCTGGACGGCAACCCCGTGGACGTGGCCTCACCGGACACCCCGAAGTTCCTGGGCGAGCCGCTGGGCCGTGTTTTCGACGTGAAGGAAGGGTCCTTTAAGATACACAACGCCGAGAAGCTCCACCCCGGGGACGGCATAGCGTTCTTCGACAAGACCGGCACGCTGACCGGCTCGCTGGTCAACGGCGTGAAGGACGGGCGCGTGCGGGCCGACAACCTCAAAGGCCTGGAGAACGGCAGCTCCGTGTTCCGCAACCTGGACAGGGAATTTCTAAAGAGCGTCGAGCGCGACGGCGCGGTGCGCCGGTTCGCCGTAAAGCTGGAATTCCTGGAGACGGCCGACGGCTTCGCCCTGAAGGCCTCGGACGAGCGCGGGATAGCCGTAACGAAAAACCTGCCCTACAAGAAAGAAGCCGCCAAAAAACCCGGGCAGGCGCTGGACACCATTAAAAAGCAGCTTTCGAAGCTGGGTGAAACGGCTTTCTACCTGGAGGCGCTGGACGTAAAACTTTCAACGCCCTACTTCATCCCGGTGTCCGCGCTCAACGACCTGCGCCGCGACGCGCTGACGGCGCTGGAGAACGCCGGCGCGGCCGCGCCGGCCCGCGAGGAACTAAAGCTTTCCCCCAACGCCTTTCCCTACCCGGAGACGAAGCTGGACTACACGGCCAACGTGCTGAATTCGCGCGCCGCGGGCTTTTATAAGCGCCACGGCGTTACGGAAACAGGCAAAGCGGCGGAAGCCGGGGCCGACCTGACCGGGCGCCCGCTGATGGTCACGCGCTTCTGCCTGCGCCGCAGGCTCGGGCTGTGCAAGAAGGGCAAGCCGGTGGAACCGCTGTACCTTGAAGACGCGGAGGGCTCGCGCTTCCGCCTGGAGTTCGACTGCGCCGCCTGCCGGATGCGGCTGTTCAGGGAAGCGGCCGCGCGCGCGGCGATAGCTCCGGAAGAGACGGAGGCGCCGGAGGAGCCGGAAGACTAAAATGAACGTCAGAAGCGAACTTAACATAAACGGCGGCTCCCGGCGCATCCTGCTGGCGGCCAAGGAAGAGGAAACTCCCGAGCACGTGGCGCTGCGGCTGACCGCGGCCATACTTTTTTTCGACCGGGAACCAGCGCTGGAAACGGGACCGTCCGACCCGCTGGTGGCGGACATCGGCTTTTTCCCCGACCTGGTGGTGCCCGACGGGGAGGGCGGCATCGCCGTATGGATAGAATGCGGCAACGTGGCCGTGAACAAGCTTACCAAGGTGGCCAGGCGCCTGCGCGGCGGCCGGCTGGTCATACTGAAAGAAAGCGCGGAGGAGGGCCTCCGGATGCGCAAGGTGATACAGAAAGAGATCTCGAAAGGCGAGAAAGTGGAAGTGTGGGCCTGGCCCAGGGAGGAGTTCGCCCGCTGGACCGCGGCGATACAGGAATCGAACTATGTTTTCGGCGAGGCCTCCGGCTCCGCCCTGAACCTGGTCCTCAACGAAACAGCCTTCTCCACGCAGCTTATAGTCTGCTGACCTGACGCCAGGCCGCCGGAAATCAACTAGCCCGCCTTGAGCTTGCTGACCTTAACTATCATCAGGAACAGTCCGAGCCTCTTTATAACCTCGGCGAATTTCTCGAATTCCACCGGTTTGATCAGGTAATTGTTGCAGCCCAGCTCATAACAGGTGGCTATCTCCTTGGGATCGTCGGTGGTGGTGAGCATTATCACCGGCATGTTCTTCAGCCGCGGATCGTTCTTGACGCGCCGCAGCACCTCTATGCCGTCCAGTCCGGGCATGCGTATATCCAGCAGCAGCAGGTAGCTGCTCCCTGCTTCCAGGCCGGCGCCGGACCCTGAAAGGAAATTCCAGGTTTCCGTCCCGTCCTTGAAACGGATCACGGGATTGTTAACTCCCACGCTCTCGAACCGCTCGCGCACCAGCGTGGCGTGACCGTCGTCGTCCTCGGCCATCAGTATGGTTACGCCGTTGTCATTGGTTCCCATTTTTCTCCTCCTCCACGGCCGGCAGCCGCACGCAGAACACAGTTCCTTCCCCCTCTTTGGACTCAACCGTGACGCCGCCGCCGTTCTTTTCGGCAAGGTGCTTCACCGTATGCAGGCCTATGCCTTCGCCTTTCCTCTCCGGCGCCGCTTCGGGCCGGCAAAAAACGCTCCAGATCTTAGCCAAATCGGCCTCCGGTATGCCGGAGCCGTTGTCCGACACCGTGTAAACGGCCATGCCGCCCTTGACCTTGCCGGCTATGCTCACCGCGAGGGCGCGGTCCTTGTGCCTGTACTTTATGGCGTTGTCCAGCAGGTTGGTGAAGATCTGGCTCGCCGCCACCGGGTCAGCCTTGCAGCGCGGCAGGTTCCCGCAGATTATCTTCCCGCCCGCGTCCGTAAACTGGCAGTGCAGGGAATCCAGTATGGTCTTCAGCAGGCCGTTCATCTCCAGCGCTTCCGGCTTCATTTCCACGCGGCCTATGCGCGACACCTTGAGCAGCGCGGTGATAAGCGCGTCCATGGAGCGCGAACTGCCGATTATGAACTTCAGCGCCGCCGGGATGCGCTCCCCGGTCAGCCTGTCCAGCGCCTGCCTGGCCTCCGGCGGCAGCGGCGCCGCCGCCAGCATGGTCCGCAGTTCGCCGAAGTAAGCCGCAAGATTGTTGCTGAACCCCTGTATGTTCACCAGCGGGCTGCGCAGGTCGTGCGTGGCGACATAAAGAAAATTCTCCATCTCCCGGTTCTTCACGGTCAGCTCGACGTTGAGCTTTTCTGTTTCCAGCTCGGCCAGCTTGCGCTCCACTATCTCCCTGGCCAGCTTCCCGGACTCCTCCTTGATCACGAGATTCGTGTATCCCATCTCCGAGATCACGTAGGCCATCTCGCCCAGGAACAGCGTCACGTCGCGCAGGGTCTCCCGCGAGACCACCGGGATCTCGGCGAGAGCGGCCAGGTACGCCCGCTCGTCGAAGCCGTACAGGCCGGCCTGCCGTTTGAAGAGTTCCGGGTCCGGCGGCTCCCGCAGCAGCGGCCCGGTGGCCAGGCTGGCGATATGTCTGCCCTTGATGATGATGGGCGTGGCGCAGTCCACCAGCCCGTTCTCGCAGGCCTCCACCACTATCTGGCCGGGCTCGCTGAGCGCGTCCAGCAGGTGCCTGTTGCTTTTGGTGCAGATCTCCGCGGAGGCCGGACAGCCCCTGTGGAATTTGGTGCAGATATCCCGCCAGCCGGTGGCGGCAAGGATGTTAAGACCGGGATGGTCGAGGAAACCGATGGTGAACCCGGTGGCCTTGGTGAATTTCTCGAAGATGCCGCGCAGCCGGTCCAGGTCCACCAGGTCGGCGATGCCGTATTTACCGTCGACAAGATGATCGCGGTCCCGCAGTTTCACGCTGCTCATGCGCCCTCCCCCGCCGCCGGCAGCCGCACGCTGAACACCGTGCCTTCGCCCTCTTTGGAGTCCACGGTGATGCCGCCGCCGTTCTTTTCTGCTATCAGCTTCACCATATGAAGGCCGATGCCTTCCCCTTTCTTTCCGGACGTCCCGGCCGCGCCCCCCTGGTAAAACACGCTCCAGACCTTTTCCAGGTCGGCCGCCGGTATGCCGGAGCCGTTGTCGGCTACCGTGTAGAACGCCATGTCCCCTTTAACTTCTCCGGTGACGTTCACCACCAGGGGGCGGTCCTTCTGTCTGTATTTCACGGCGTTGTCCAGCAGGTTGGAGAAGATCTGGCTCACTGCCGCCAGGTCCGCCCTGCACGGCGGCAGGCTGCCGCAGCTTACCTTCCCGCCGGCATCCCCTAGATTGTAGAACAGGGAATCCATTATGTTCTTTATCAGGGCGTTCATCCCCACCGTTTCAGGCTTCATTTCCACGCGGCCTATGCGCGACACTTTAAGGAGGGAGGAAATAAGCCCGTCCATCTTGCGCGAACTTTCAAGCACATAGCTCAGAGCCTCCGGGATGCTGCGCGAAGTCAGCTTCTCCAGCTCCCGCCCGGGCCCCGGCGGCAGCGCCAGCGCGGCCAGCAGCCGCCGCAGCTCAACCAGGTAGCGCTCCAGGTTCTGGCTGAAGCCCTGGATGTTCACCAGCGGGCTGCGCAGGTCGTGCGTGGTGATATAGAGGAAGTTCTCCAGCTCCTTCTTCTTCTCAATAAGGTCGCGATTGAGCCTTTCCTTTTCCAGTTCCGCACGTCTGCGCTCCGTTATGTCCTGCGCGGTCCCGCGCAGCCCTATGATCCCGCCCTTGTCATCGCGCACAGTTTCACTGCGGGCCGTGATCCAGCGGCGTTGACCGTCTTTGCGGACGAACTCCAGGTCAAGTTCGTACGTTTCTCCGGTCTGCATGTTCCTTTTTACCGCCGCGTCCAGCCGCGCCGCGCTTTCGGGCGTGTACACTTTCAAATGCTCCTCGTATCCCGGCGGGCGCTGTGCCGGATCGAAACCGTAAAGGCGGTAATATTCTTCGGACCAGGTAATGGTATCGGTCGCTGCGGCCCAATTCCAATTACCGACCTGCGCTAAATGCTGGGCTTCTTTCATGCCCCGCTCGCTTTCCTGCAGATCACGATGAGCCAGCAGAACGGTCAGGGAGTCGGCCAGGCGTCTGCCTATCTCCTGCATAAGTCTCATTTCTTCGTGTGTCCAAACGCGGGGGTAAGCGCACTGATGCATTCCGAACACCCACGGCATCCCCACCTTCGGATAAAGAGCGACCATCATCTGGGACTTGACGCCAAATTGCTCGGCGGTCATCTTGTTAACGGGTTTTTCCGTCCCGGCGGTATAAGTCACGGGGTTAGCGGAGCCCATGGCCTCCCGCAAGTTCTGAGCCATGTCCGGGGGCATCGGTATGTCCACATTGAATATCTTGGCGCCCGGATATTCAGGCTTGGCAATTTCCATGGGAACCCTGAACGACGGAGAATCCGGGTCGCACGGATAGAAGAGCCAGACGCGGTCGCAATCAAAGATCTTAAATACCTCATTGAGCACATTGCGCATCATCTTCTCAAGATCATTCGCTTCCTGTATGGCCTGGTTGACCCGGTCCAGGTTTTCAATGAACCGGAGATGGGACCGGCGCCCTTCCTCGGCCTGCTTGCTTTGCTCAAGCGCACGGGCCAGCTTTATTTTCCCGTAACTCATACTGGAGATAATGTCAGAGAACTCCCGGTAGAAGCGCATTACCACGTCTACCTGTTCCCTGCTAAAACGCGGCATACGCTCGTACGCGGCTATATATTCTTTCTCGTCAAAGCCATAGCGCCGGGCCTGTTCCCGGAATAATCCGAGATCACGCGCCTCATCCTCAAAGAGGAACTGGCCCAGGAAAAGATTGCCGACATGTTTACCTCCGACCATAATGGGGGTAACGATATCCCGCAGATTGTTCTTGCACCGGTATGTCCTGCATGTCCCCGGCTCAACGCCTTCCGCAAGAATAGTATCGCTTTCCACACAATGCCTGGCTGTTTCAGGATTAACGCGATGGAACTTTGTGCAGATATCCTGCCAGCCTGTGGCTACCAGGACTTTCCCCTTAATATCGATAATGCCGATGCCGATATTGGTCAGTTTATAGAATTCGTCCATTATCCGCTGAAGCGCGGGCACGTCGAAGATATCGGCCAGCTCCAGCGTTTCCATGCCTCCTTCCGGAGACAGGATAGCCGCCAGCTTGGCGCGGATAGCGCCTTCGCTGGCCCGCAGCGCCTCTTCCGCCCGCTTGCGCTCGGTTATGTCCGAGAAGAAGCCTAAAGCGCACTCGCGTCCGTCTACGGTTATTTTGGACGTCGAGACGGAAGCGTAAAACACGGTTCCGTTCTTGCGCAGGCACGGAACCTCTACGGTTGTCTTTTCCCCCCGCGCCTGAGCCTCCAATTCGGCCAGCACGGCGGCTACTTCCCCTTTGGGATGAATATCCATCACGGATAGCCGCAGTAACTCTTCTTCCGTGCATCCCAGCATCCTGCAAATCGCCGGATTACCGTACAGGAAGCGCTTGGTCTGCAGATCGGCCACCAGCACTCCCTCTATCGCACCCAAAAACAGCGTCTTGTACCTGTCATCCTCAACATCGACAGGGTTAGAACCGTTTACTGAAGGTCTATCGCTCACAGCGTTTCCTCCCGCAAAGAGGGCAGTTCCACGCAGAACACAGAACCTTCCCCCTCTTTGGATTCCACACTGATGCCGCCGCCGTTCTTTTCGGCCATAAGCTTCACCATGTGCAGGCCGATGCCTTCCCCTTTCTTCCCGGACGTCCTGGCCGCCCTCCCCTGGTAAAACAAGCTCCAGACCTTTTCCAGGTCGGCGGCCGGTATGCCGGCGCCGTTGTCGGCCACCGTATAGACCGCCATCCCCCCTTTAACTTCGCCTGTGACGTTCACCACCAAGGGGCGGTCCTTCCGCCTGTATTTCACGGCGTTGTCCAGCAGGTTGGTGAAGATCTGCCCCACGGCCGCCAGGTCCGCCCTGCACGGCGGCAGGCTGCCGCAGTTCACCTTCCCGCCGGCATCCTCCAGATGGTAGAACAGAGAATCCATTATGTTCTTTATCAGGGCGTTCATCTCCACCGTTTCTGGCTTCATTTCCACCCGGCCTATGCGCGACACTTTAAGCAGGGAAGAGATAAGCCCGTCCATTTTGCGCGAGCTTTCCAGCACGAATTTCAGCGCCTCAGGGATGCTTCCGCCCGTCAGTTTCTCCAGCTCCCGCCCGGTCTCCTGCGGCAGCGCCTGCGCGGCCAGCAGCCGCCGCAGCTCAACCAGGTAGCGCTCCAGGTTCTGGCTGAAGCCC
>JAPLKJ010000032.1 GCA_026388125.1 Elusimicrobiota bacterium | reverse complement strand
TCAGCTGCCACATGCTCAATATTTCCAGGGGGCCGGCGGTGCACTCGCCGCGGGCGCAGTGCGACAAGAAACTTTACCAGTTCGCCATGAAGCACGCTCTCGAGCGCCAGGGCGGGCTGCTGCTGGTGCAGGACGAGGCGGCCGAGCTGCTTACGCGCGGGGGGAAGGTGAGCGGCGTGCTGACCGCGCGCGGCACGCGCTACCGGGCGGCGGCCGTCATCCTCACGGCCGGCACCTTTCTGCGCGGGCTCATCCACATAGGGCTGCGCTCTTTCCCCGGCGGGCGCTACAACCATCCGCCCAGCTCCCTGCTGTCGAAAAGCCTCGAAGGCCTGGGGCTCAGGCTGGGCCGCCTCAAAACAGGCACCCCCATGCGCCTGCACGCGCGCGGCATAGATTTTTCGAAATGCGAACCTCAGGCCCCCGACAGTCCGGCCCTGCCGCTGTCGCACTTCACGCCCGCGATAACCCGCCGGCTGCTGCCCTGCTGGATCACGCGCACCAATTCAAGGACCGCCGCCGTAATTTCCGCCGGCCTCGGCGGCTCGCCGCTGTACAGCGGGAAAATAAGCTCTACCGGGCCCCGCTACTGCCCTTCCATAGAGGACAAGATCGTAAAATTCCCGCACCACGGTGCGCATCACCTTTTCCTGGAGCCGGAGGGCTTCGACACCGAGGAATATTACGTCAACGGCCTCTCCACCAGCCTGCCGGAAGCCACGCAGATAGATATTGTGCGCTCCGTGGCCGGCCTGGAGAAAGCCGAGCTCATGCGCGCGGGCTACGCCATCGAGTACGATTACTGCGACCCCCGCGCCCTGGATTACACGCTGCAGTCGCGCGCCGTGGGCGGCCTGTTCCTGGCCGGCCAGGTGAACGGCACCACCGGCTACGAGGAGGCCGCGGCCCAGGGCCTGGTGGCCGGCGTGAACGCGGCGCTGAAAGTGCGGGGGGCAGCTCCCTTCATCCTGCGCCGAGACGAGGCCTACATAGGCGTGATGATAGACGACCTGGTGTCCAAAGGCGTGGACGAACCGTACCGCATTTTCACGTCGCGCGCGGAATACCGGCTGATGCTGCGCCAGGACAACGCCGACCTGCGCCTGGCCGGGCACGGGTTCAGGCTCGGGCTGCTGAGTCCGGCGCTGGCCCCGGTCTTCGAGCGCTACCGCGCGGCGGCGGCGGAGCTGGCGGAGAAAGGAAAGACCAAAGCCGTCCTGCCGGAAGATGGGCCCTGGACGCTCGCGAAAGCGCGCGCCACCGCCGCCGTGGAAAAAAGCTACGCCTCCTATATAAAGCGCAACCAGGCTGACGCCGAGCGCCTTAAAAAATTCGAGCACCTTGAAATACCCGCGGATTTCAGGTACGCTCATATCAAAGCCCTGTCCAACGAGGCCAGGCAGAAGCTCGAAGCCAACCGGCCGCTCACCCTCGCCCAGGCGGCCCGCGTGCCGGGAGTAACTCCGGGCGAAGTGCAGCTGCTGTGGGTGCTGATAGAGAAAGGAAGCAGGAATGAACGATGAACTGAAGAACGCGCTGGCCGCCTGGGGAGTGGAGCTTTCAGGGCCGCAGGCCGAAAGGCTTGAAATTTTCGCCGCCGAACTCATAACGAACAACGCCGTGATGAACCTGATCTCGCAAAAGGACGAACCGCTGATCTGGCAGCGCCATATCGCCGATTCTCTGGCGGCCGCGCCGCTGCTGCGCCGGCTGGTGAAGCCCGGCGCGCTGGTAGCCGACTCCGGCACCGGCGCCGGCTTCCCCGGCATGCCGCTGGCCGCCGCGCTGGAGGACTTCAGGTTCGAGCTGCTGGATTCCAACGGCAAGCGCTGCGCTTTCCTGGGCCGCGCCGCCGCAGCCATGAAGATCTCCAACGCGGCCGTGTTCCAGCGCCGGGTGGGAGAAGGGCCGAAGAGCCCCCGCTACGCCGCGGTGCTCGAACGCGCCATGGGACAGCTTGAAAACATACTGCCCCAATGCTTAAATATGCTGACGCAGGGCGGCGTGTTCCTGGCCTGGCAGAGCGCCGCCCAACTGGCGGCGCCGCGCCCTGAGCTCGAGAAGGTCATGCACAAGGCCCGCACCGGGCTGGCGGAGAAGTTCAGCTACCGCCTGCCGGGAGAGCAGGAGGATCGCTTTATAGTAGTATTCAGGAAGCTGGGCAAATAAAGGTCGAGCGCGGAAGGGATCCCGTTCTAAATGGACATATTAGCCAAACTAAGGGTGGTCTTCTGGTGCCTGGTACTGGGGTTATGGGGACTCTTCATGTACCAGTACATCGATTCGGACATGTCCGGCCTTAAACGCTTCCATGTAGCGGAGAACCCGTTCACCGGCAAGCCGGACAGCCCGCCGGTGGAGTTGAAAAGAACGTATCTACCCGAAACGCCCTATGTTCCGCCCGGCCCGGCTCCGCAGACGGCGGCCGTGCCCCAGCCCGGCGGCTCCATGCTAAGGCCCATAGCCGGCCCCGAGATAAAGGACATCGCCTACCCCGGGAGGATGCCGGAGCATTCCGGCGGGGACAAAGCCGCCGGCGCCGGGGCTCCGGACGGCGCCGAGGAAGCCTACCCCGCGGCCCCGGAGGGCTTCGCCGCGAAGGTGACAAGGCATTTCGTGGTCTACGAAGAAGCCCCGCAGGTCTCCGACGAGCTCGTCGACACAGTGGAGGCGCTGCACGGGAACATCATGCTGGACCTGATAGCTTTCTCGCCGTGGAGCCGCGAGAAGAAGGTCTATATTTTCTTCACGAAGAACCAGGCGACCTTCCGCCGAATGACCGGCCGCCCGGAATGGTCGGGGGGCGCGGCGTCGTCGAGCGAGCGCAAGATCTATCTTTATAAAAGCGACGAAGCTTTCGGCATCCTCGCGCACGAGCTGACCCACATCTATTTCGACAGCTTCTTCCCGGCGTCCAACCCCAGCCCCTTGTGGCTCAGCGAAGGCATAGCAACCTACGTGCAGGCCGAACGCGGCAACTCCGCCCCGAGCTGGCTGAAGCAGAACCTCAAGCTGCTCGAGACGGGCAGCGGCTTCAAGCTCGACGACCTGGTGCGCATTGAGAACCTGCAGGGCGCGGACGAGGACAACGTGCGCCTGTGGTACGCGCAATCCTACAGCCTGGCCCGCTTCCTGATGACGATGAAGACCGGCGAGTCGTTCTATATTTTCTGCAAAGGCCTGCGGGACGGAACGCCCGCGGCCCAGGCGCTGTACCGCGCTTACGGCATGCCCTACAACAAGCTGTCCTCGCTGGAGTACGCCTGGCGCTACGACCTGAAAACGGGCAAGATCTCCGACGTGAACCGCTGACCGCGGCCGCGCGGCCGCGCGCTATATTCTGGTTTCACCCGCCGTATATATATCCTTTCCTTATAGTAGCCGCCTTGACTAATCTCAAGTCGGCTATTTTTCGGCCGCGCTGTTTTCAATAAAATATATCTATAAAACAAGGACTTTTTTGTCATGGTATTGACAAAAGGGGGGAGCCATACTGTATACTTACTAACCGGTGGTGCAAAGTGGTGGACAGTGTTGGATAGTGGCTAATAATGTTTTAGAATGTTGAAAAGATCATGAGCTCACTTTACGGAGAATATAACTGCGCAATGGACCCGAAAAGCCGGGTTTTTATACCTGCGCGTTTTCGCGAGGCCCTGGCCGCGGAGAAGAAAGACCACCTGATGCTCAGCACGGGGCTGGACCAGTGTCTTTTTGTTTTCCTGCCGTCCAAGTGGGAAGAGCTGATCGCCAACAACATGGAGATCTTCAAATCGGAGAACAAGGAAGACGAGCGGGCTTTCAAACGCTCCTTCTTCGGCAACGCGGCGGACGCCCAGCTGGACAAGCAGGGCAGGATACTGGTACCTCAAAATCAAAAAGTTTACGCCTCGCTTAAGAAAGACATCGTGATACGGGGCGTCGGCAATAAGGCGGAGATATGGGATGCGCAGCTCTGGGCAAAATACAAAAAAGACGTAATGGAACCCTCGTTCGCGAAGTTCAGCAAGATAATCGACATATGAGCGAATACACTCATGTCCCGGTTCTGGCGGAAGAGACCGTCAGCCTGCTGATAACCGCGAAAAGGGGGACCTACGTGGACGCCACGCTGGGCATGGGCGGGCACACCGCGCGCCTGCTCAACGCCCTGCCAGCGGAAGCCAGCGTGCTGGGCATCGACTGGGACCCAGAAATGGCCGGGGTGGCCGCCCGCGCTCTCGCTCCTTTCGGCGACAGAGTGAAGATCGTGCAGGGGAACTTCGCCAACATCGACGAAATAACGGCGCGGGAAGGCATCCGCTCGGTGGCCGGCGCGCTGTTCGACCTGGGAATTTCCTCGCTGCACTTCGACAAGGCCTCGCGCGGCTTCAGCATCATGAACGACGGCCCGCTGGACATGCGCATCAACCCGGACAACCCGCTGACCGCCTACACGATAATCAACCAGTGGCCTTACGAGCAGATCGAGCACCTGATACGCATCTGCGGCGAACGGCATTCCCGGCGCATCACCCGGGCGATACTCGACGCGCGCAGGGAGCACGCGCTCGAGACCACCGCCGAGCTGGGCGCGCTGATAGCCCGCGTGGCGCCGGCGCGGGGGGAAAAGACCCACCCGGCCACAAAAACGTTCCTGGCGCTGAGGGTGGCGGTGAATTACGAATTCGACAACCTGACCCGCGGCATACAGAAAATGATGCCGCTGCTCAAGCCCGGGGCGCGGATGGGGATAATAACCTTCCACTCCCTGGAGGACCGCATCGTGAAAGAGACTTTCCGCCTGATGGCCAGCATGGGCGGATGGAAGCCGGTGACGCGAAAACCCGTAAAACCCGCGGAAGCGGAGATCATCGAGAACAAAAGGGCCCGCAGCGCAAAACTGCGCGTGATAGAAAAACTGTAAGCGCGAGCAAGGAGGCATTATGTATCCCGTAAACATCCTTAAGGCCGGAGTAAGACTGAACAAGATGATCTCTGGGCGCACCGCCCGGACGAAGCTCAACGGGCTCAAAGACGCGATGTCTCCCACCAAGATCTTCTACCTGTGGGAAAAACACGGGATACGCCGCATTGAAATGTTCTGCATGGAATAAACTTCTATAGTAAAGGCCGCTGCTATGCTTAAAAAAACACGCAACATGAATCTCGCGGCGCTGGGCGCCGTCTGCGCGGTATTTTTCCTGTTCGCCCTGGAAAACGTGCAGGCGGTGAAGCTCGGCTACACCATTGAAAAGATACGCCGCGACATAAAGGACCTGGAAAGCTCCAACACCTACCTGAAAAAGGAGATCCAGACGGCCCTTTCGCCGGAAAAGCTGGAGGTGGAAGCCCTGAAGCTCGGCATGGTCTACCCGGAACCGGGCGCCGTGGTGCTGCTGGACGGAGCGCCCGGCAAGAAGAACCCCGCCAGAGAATGGCTGGCGAAGCTTACCTGGTAACCCGCAACCGGGCCGGCTAGCCGGCATCCCGGCCCATGACAGCCAAAACATTAAAATCAAGGATAACGGTCTGCGCTTTCTTAGCGGGACTGCCCGCCGTCTTTATTGCCGGCCGCCTTTTCTGGCTGCAGACGGTGCGCCATGAGAACCTGGCGGGCATGGCGGCGAAGTCGTTCAGCCGCACCGTATCGGAAATAGGCCCGCGCGGGCGTATCTTCAGCCTGGGCGGCGCCCTCCTCGCAGAATCCATAGTTACCTGGGACGCCCAGCTTTTCAAGCGCGACCTTGAGAACCCGGAACAGGACCTGGCGGCGCTGATGCGCGCGCTCAAACTGCCGCCGGAATTCAGAGCGAAATTCCGGAAGGCCAAGAATTTCGTCCCCGTCAAAAAGAACCTGGACCGCGCCGCGTTCGACGCGGTCACGGCCCTGAAAATAAAAGGCCTCACGCTCGAGCCCCGGCAGAACCGCTATTATCCGTCGGGCGACCTGGCACGCAGCGTGATCGGGCTCGTGGGCTCCGACAAGGGGCTTACCGGCGCGGAGCTGCTTTACGACAAGGTGCTCAGCGGCAAGACCTCGCGCCGGGAAATAATCCGGGACGCCTCCGGCCGCGTTATCTTCCAGGACAAGTTCGAGAAAGAAGCGCGGCCGCGCGACCTTTACCTGACGCTGGACCGCGACGTGCAGTTCTTCGCGCAGGAAGCCGTGAAGAACATGGTTGAGAAAGCCGGGGCGGAACTGGGCATGGCGCTGGTGCAGGAGCCTTCCACCGGCCGCCTGCTGGCCCTGGCCACCTGGCCCGAGGACATGAGCAAGATACAGCCTGTGGAGTGGGTGTACGAGCCCGGGTCCACCTTCAAGGCCGTGACGCTCGCGGCGGCGTTCGAAAAGAACGTCGTGAGCGAAAAGGACACTTTTTTCTGCGAGAACGGGGCGTGGAAGTTCAACAATAAAGTGACGCTGCACGACCACGAGCCGGAGCAGACGCTGTCGCTGTCCGGCGTGATAGAGCGCTCCTCCAACATAGGCACGGCCAAGATCGGGCTGAAGCTGGGCATAAATGATTTTTACCTCTACGCCAAATCCTTCGGGTTCGGCTCCAAGGCCGGGCTGGGTTTCTACGGCGAATCCGCCGGCATCCTGCGGCCGCTCGAGCGGTACACGCAGCTGGACCTGGCGGTCGGCTCTTACGGCCACGGCATGGCCGCCACGCCGGTACAGGTGATAACCGCCTATTCGGCCATCGCCAACGGCGGAGCGCTCTACGAGCCGCGCCTCGTCGACCGCGTGGCGGAATTCGACGGCAGCGAGGTTTTCAGGAACGAACCCTCGCTGGTGCGCCAGGTGATCTCCCGCCAGACTTCCAGGCGCGTGAAGGATATACTGCGCGCGGTGGTAGAAAAGGGGACGGGCAAGAACGCGGGCATAGCGGGCTACACCATAGCCGGCACGACCGGCACTTCGAAGAAGATCGACCCCAAAACGGGCAAATACCTGACCGGCAGGAACGTCGCCTCCTTCTGCGGTTTCTTCCCTTTCGAGGAACCGCGCTACACCATCCTGGTGGTGATGGACAACCCCAGGAAAATGACCTACGGCGGCGAGTCGGCCGCGCCCGTTTTCCGCGAGATAGCCGCCAGGATAATAACTCTCAAAGGCCTTAAGGCCGACGCCCCCGTTGCCGAAAAGCCGAAGACCCCTCCGGCGCTCATTCCAGTTTCCGACTGAGCCCCGCCGTTTTCCGGGCGGCGGTATTTAGTTGCCGGCCTTAATTTTCTATTATATATGCACGATGCGGCTGAAAATCTTGCTTGAGGGGGCCGGCGCCGCGGCGCCGGAAGGGGCGGGGGAGATCGAGATCGCCTCCGTGATAAACGATTCCAGGCTGGCCGGGCCCGGCGCGCTTTTCTTCGCGCTGCCCGGCGCCAGGACCGACGGCGGGCTGTTCATCCGCCAGGCCCTTGAAAAAGGAGCCGCCGCAGTGATCTCCGGCGCCGAAGTTCCCCCGGAGCTGCGCGCCGCCTTCCCCGGCGCGGCTTTCATCAGGACCGCCGATCTTCCTCACACGCTCTCCAGGGCGGCCGCCAACTTTTACGGCCATCCCTCCGCCCGGCTCAAAGTTTTCGGCATAACCGGCACCAAGGGAAAGACCACCGCCGCCTACGTGCTCGAGAACATACTGCGGCTGGCCGGCTCACGGCCCGGCGTGATAGGCACCATAGATTACCGCGTGGACGGCCGCGTGCTGGCGCCGGCCGCCAACACCACGCCGCTGGCCCATACCCTGCAGGAACTGCTGGCGAAAATGGTGGCGGCCGACGCCCTTACCGCGGTGCTGGAGGTCTCCTCCCACGCGCTGGCCCTGGGCCGCGCGGACGACGTGGACTTCGACTGCGCGGTATTCACGAACCTTCAGCGAGACCACCTTGATTTTCACAAGGACAGGGAAGCCTACTTCCAGGCCAAAGCCCGCCTTTTCGACCTGCTGGAGCGCTCGCCCAAGAACGGGAAATGCGCCGTTATCAACGCCGACGACGAACGCGCGGAGTGGCTGATAAAACGCCTGAAAGGCAGGGTAAAGACCCTGACCTTCGCCATAGAGAACGCCGCGGACTTCAGGGCCGACGGCCTGGAGATACTTGAGACCGCCACCCGCTTCACGCTTAAAGCCGGCGGGAAAGCCCTGCCCGTGAAGCTTAACCTGCTGGGCCGCCACAACGTCTACAACGCGCTGGCGGCCATAGCCGCGGCCGTGGCGGGCGGGATAAGCCTGCGGGCGGCCGTGGACGGCGCGCAGGCGCTGGCCAACGTCCCGGGGCGCCTGGAGCGTGTCGACCTGGGGCAGGAGTTCGCCGTTTTCGTCGACTACGCCCACACCGACGCCGCGCTGGAGAGTGTGCTCTCCAACCTCGGCCTGCTGCCGCACAGGCGCCTCATAACCGTTTTCGGCTGCGGCGGCGACAGGGACCGCACCAAGCGCGCCCCGATGGGAAAAGCCGCCTGCGGCCTCAGCGAGCTGGCCATAGTCACCAGCGACAACCCCCGCAGCGAGCCCCCGGCGCAAATCTTCGCCGACATCGAAAAGGGCATAGCCGGCGAATTCGCGAACTACGAGGTAATACCGGACCGCGGGGCCGCCATAGCGAAAGCCGTGGCCCTGGCCGGCAAAGGCGATATCATACTGATCGCCGGCAAAGGCCACGAAACATATCAGATCCTTGGAGACCGCACCATTCACTTCAGCGATACGGAGGCCGCGGCGCAGGCCATTAAGGAAAAACTGGGGAAAGGGGACAGGAGGACGGGGGCATGAACCTTCAGATCAATCTCGGCCAGCTGGCCGAAGCGGTAAAAGGGAAAATACTCAGGGGGAAACCGGCGGCGCATTTCAATACTTTCGTGACGGACACCCGGAAGCTGAAAGCCGGGGATTTTTTCTGGGCGCTGAAGGGCGCCACTTACGACGCCCATGATTTCCTGCCCGACGCGCTGCCCTGCGTCAGCGGCTGCCTGGCCAGGAAGGACGCGCTGGCGCGCCAGGACTGCCTGCCGCCCGAGGCGGTGGCGGTGGAGGATACGCTCAGGGCCCTGCAGGACCTGGCCGCCTGGCACAGGCAGCGTTTCAATATACCGCTCACGGCCATAACAGGCTCCAACGGCAAAAGCACCGCCAAAGAAATGCTCAGGAGCATTTTTTCCGCCGCCGGGGAGACCTGCTCCAATGCCGGCAACCTGAACAACCAGTTCGGGCTGCCGCTGTCGCTGCTGGAGCTGGGCCCGCAGCACAAGTTCGGCGTTTTCGAGCTGGGCGCCTCGCGCCGCGGCGACATAAAGGAGATAGCCGAAGTGGCGCGCCCCACCTGCGGCATCATAACCAACGTCGGGCCGTCGCACCTGCAGTATTTCGGGGACCTGGAAACGGTGTTCGAGACCAAGACGGAAATAGCGGACTGCCTGGCCCCGGGCGGGGTGCTGGTCTATAATTACGACGACCCCTACCTCTCGCGCCTCAACGGCAGGAACTTCAGGAAAATAACTTTCGGCAGGAGCCCGGAAGCCGACGTGCGCATCCTGGAGGCGAAGCACCTTAAGCTGGAGTACGACGGCTGGATACTGGAAGCGGACCTGCCGCACGCCGGGGAGCACAACTATTACAACGCGGCCGCCGCGGCGGGCGCGGCCATAGCGGCCGGCGTGGACTGCTGC